>JAZDOO010000235.1:0-5946 GCA_043798555.1 Pseudomonadota bacterium
GCAATCTTCTTCAGGATTCGTCGCATGATCTTGCCACTTCTCGTCTTGGGCAGGGCATCAGCAAAATGGATTTTATCGGGAGTGGCAATAGGGCCAATCTCCTTTCTTACATGGCCAACCAGTGCTTTCTTCAAATCATCACTCTTAGCCACCCCCACTTTCAAGGTTACAAAAGCATAAATTCCCTGCCCCTTAATTTCATGAGGAAATCCCACAACCGCTGCTTCTGCTACTGTGGGGTGGGATACCAAGGCACTTTCGATCTCTGCAGTACCCATCCGATGGCCAGACACATTGATAACATCATCCAGTCGCCCCATGAGCCATAAGTAACCATCCTCATCGCGCCGTGCTCCATCTCCGGTGTAATAGAGCCCCGGGTACTTGACGAAGTAGGTTTCATAGAACTTATTGTGGTCTCCGTACACCGTCCTCATCAAGCCCGGCCACGGTCTTCTTACACAGAGGTAGCCTCCCTCGTTCACATCTGCTTCAGTAGCGTCTTCCCGCAAGATTACCGTATCAACACCGAAAAACGGCATAGTGGCTGAGCCCGGCTTAGTGGGAATCGCTCCCGGTATGGGAGTAATGATAATTCCTCCGGTCTCAGTCTGCCAGTAAGTATCCACAATCGGACAGCGTTCTTTTCCAATAACCGTATAATACCACATCCAGGCTTCCGGGTTGATTGGTTCACCCACGGTGCCCAAGAGTCGAAGACTGCTCATGTCATGTTTATTGGGCCAATCATCGCCATCCCTCATCATGGCCCGCAATGCGGTGGGAGCGGTATAGAATATATTGACCCGGTGTTTTTCCACAATGTCCCAGAACCGGTCTGGCTTTGGCCAGGTGGGAACTCCTTCAAACATAATGGTGGTAGTACCGATCTGCAAGGGGCCATAGACTATAAAACTATGACCCGTTACCCAGCCGATATCAGCGGTACACCAAAAAATGTCCTCATCCCGGATGTCAAAAATATACTTCATATTGGCATATGTGTGAGCAAGGTATCCACCGATCGTGTGGAGTACTCCCTTGGGCTTTCCGGTGCTTCCGCTGGTGTAAAGGATAAAAAGCGGGTCTTCTGCATCCATGGCTTCTGCCGGACAATCGGCACTGGCTTCTGCCATCAGCTCATGCCACCAGAAATCCCTCCCCGCTGTCATAGGTGCATCTTTCTCAACCCTCTTTACTACCACCACTTTTTTCACATCCGGACACTCCTTGAGTGCCTGGTCTGCAGTTTCCTTGGAGCCAAGGGTTTTGCCACTCCGGTAGCCGTAGTTATTGGTAATGAGAACGGTAGAAGCACAATCAAGAATCCGGTCTCGCAAGGATTCAGCGCTGAATCCTCCAAAAACCACGCTATGAATGGCGCCGATCCGGGCGCACGCCAGTATAGCAATGGGGAGTTCTGGGATCATGGGGAGATAGATAGTTACCCGGTCGCCTTTTTTAACGCCTAGTTTCTTTAGAACATTAGCAAACTTACAAACCTCCCTGTGGAGTTCTGCGTAGGTGTATTTGCGGCTCTCTGCCTCCGGCTCACCTTGCCAGAGTAAGGCGGTTTTGTCTTTTTTGGGGGTAGAAAGATGTTTGTCCAAGCAGTTTTTGGAGGCATTAATTTTCCCATCATAGAAGAATTTGAGGTGAGCCTTGCTGAGGTCATATTCCCCAAATTTACTCCAGGGCTTGTCCCAAAGCATCTCAGCGGTAATCTTACCCCAAAACTTTTCCGGGTTTTCGATGGATTCCTTGTGCATTTGTTTGTATTCGTCCAAGCTTTTTACTGCTGCCTTCTGTCTGAATTCTTCTGAGGGCTTAAATACGCGTTCTTCAGCCATCAGGGAAGTAATGGTTTTTTCACCTGCCATAGCCTTTTCTCCTTTCTATAAGAGAATAAATTGATGGAACTTTGAGTTTGTCACCTAAAAGAGAGATGCAAGCTTTCAGGTTAGATTGTTTTTAATAAACAAACATTCGTCTTCTGGAGTTGCAATTTGTGTTCCAACGGTTAATTATGAGTAAGCCATTGTTCCGACTTGCTATTTGAACAACTTGGGGTAAGCGAATATTGGTTAGAGGTTAGTGTTTCTCTCTCGCAACTTGTCTATTAAGCTCTTAATAGCAAAAAGAATGTCATGTCTTAATCTTGCACACAAGTGACAAAATAGGGCATTGGCTTTGTTTCTCAGCCCCCTTCCCTAAGCGCTGTCTATTTGTGGAGCATTTTTGCTTCCCCAATATTCTGTCATCCTCGCCACGGTTTAAGGCTCAGTCCATAATAATTTTTTACAACCCGTAAAAAAACTTTAAGGCAGTCACTGGGGAGAAGGGGTAAAAAAATTTTAATGGTGGTGATGGCGTTTTCCTTGATAACGTTCCTCATATAAGGTAACAGTGAAAATTGATCACAACATAATTGGTGGAGCGATTCACGTCTTCCCTCTGCAACGAAGAGCGGGGTTGGAGTTAATTGCTTAAATATTCACAGGAAGGGTGCTCAATGGGATACAAACGATTACGGGTTGCCCTGTTTGGCCGATTTTGTCCTGAAAAAGCTGAATGCGAATCAATTGAGGATCGAAAAGAAAAATTAAGAGACGAGGCGAAAAGGCGGGATTATTTAATTGTGGATGAGTTTTGGGAGGAAAACATCCCCCTCGATACGCCCTTAAATGAAAGGCCGGTAATGAAAAGGCTCATCACCGCCATTTGGAATAATGAATTGAACATAGATGGATTGTTTATAACCGAAATCTCAGAACTGGGGTGGACCAACAGGAAAGAGCAGGTTGTACTCACCGTACTTTTTGAACAGAACAACATTGCCATCATCACTTGGGATGAATTTTATCATCCAGATGACTGGATGGCTGGACTTTCGTTTTAAGTTTAAGGCAAAACTCATTTACGCTGTAAAGGAGGCAGAAAAAACTTAGTCAAATTTTCTTTCTACTTCGGGAAGTGGTTTTCCGTCCTGATCCCAATTGCGCAGTTGATAGTAAATGTCAAGAATCTCCTTAAACTCTTCTTCTTTTAACACCTTCCCCGCCAATGGTCCAGTCTGAACCGGGTCCTTAAAGCAACGAAGGGGAGGTTGATCATCTTTCCGGGAAATTCCCAGCTTGACATTGATTAAACGAGTAAGGTCATAGATCTCTCGCGAGCGAGCCATTAGTTCATCGAGAGTAAGGTCTATGCCGGTTACCGCGCCGAAAAAAGCAGCATAATGGTTTTCATTGAGACCAAGCTCTATCCAGGGAAGCCGGCAGACCCCCAGCATGTCAAACAAAGGACGGATCGTCTGGTGGTAGATGACCAGTTTAGCTTTTTCTTCCAGGGGCCAATCACGTCCATCTTCAAGCTCTTTGGCTATTGTCCAGGCACGGGTATGATGGGCTCCAATATCGCTGGTAGCATAGCCCAAAGCCATGGAGATAGCAGCGCGACAGTCATAGGCCGACTGCTCCAGTCCTTTGACCTGAGATAAGATAGGAGATAGTTGAGGCCACTCATTAAGGACTTTCCGGGAACCTCCCGCCAAGATATCCCCCACGCCTTCCCTGCGGGCAATCTTTTCAATTAAACGGAGAATCTTATCCTCATCTCCCCAACTAATCGGTACTCCACCAATATCTTCGAGGGATAGTAATCCAGTCTCATACCCTTCTATGAGGGCGCCGATCAGGCTACCCACCGTGATCGTATCCACGCCCAGTTCATCGCAGAGATGATTAGCCTTTAAAATGGCCGCAAAATTGTCAATACCCAGATTGGACCCCAGCATGGCGCAAGACTCGTATTCAGGTCCCTCAACCACTGTGCCAGCATACTTCCCTTCTTTGACCAGACAGATATTGCCGCACGTCATTGAGCAGGCAAAACAGGCAGAATCACCAATCTTGTACTTTGATTCCATAGTATAGCCGTTTATCGCTTGTGCCCGGGCAAATACCCCGTCGCGAAAATTGTGAGTAGGAAGAATTCCCATGTTGTTCGCATAGTCAATCACGCACATGAGCCCTTGTTCTTGCCAGAACCGGAAAAATTTATGATTTTTAAGATAGGTTAAGGCTTTATTGGTTTCCAGGTTCAATTTTTTAAGGTCATAGACCGGCAAATCCTTACCCCCCCGAACGACAATAGCCTTGAGATTCTTTGACCCCATGATGGCTCCGATACCAGTTCGGCCAGCATTGCGGCCAAAGTCAGTGTTTACGGAGGCAAAGCGGACTTGGTTTTCTCCGGCTGGTCCTATAACTGCAACATGGACTGAGAAATCCCCCAGGCGTTGTTTTATCAACCCTTCAGCCTCCAGGCTGCCCTTACCCGCCAATTCTGGAGCCGGAATAATCGAGAAATCCCCATCGTCTATGAATATAAAGGATAACTCGGGAGCTTTTCCTTTTATTGCGAGCGCATCATATCCGGTCTGACGGAACTCTACCCCAAAAACTCCACCCATTGAGCTATCCCCATAAATACCTGTAGCAGGGGAAATGGAAATAAAAGAGAGCTTGCCTGAAGAGGGCAAATAAAGACCGGTAAAAGGGCCGGGAGCAACAACCAGAAGGTTTTCTTCTCCAAGGGGATCTATGTTAAAATTATGAGATCTGAGGTTATCCCAGACAAGCTTAACCCCGAATCCCCGACCCCCAATGTATTTTAAAATAAAATCGTCAGAGATGGTTTCGACTTCCCAGGTTTTACTGGAAAGGTCAACTTTTAGAAGCTTATGAAAGTAGCCACCTTTTACCTTTTTCATACTTCCTCCTTGCCGATTTCTGCATACCTGATCTGCTTCTTCTCACCTTTTTCAAAATATTCGATTTCTTTCATATGAGAGTAAGAAAGCACATTGTTGAGTCGTTGAGCCTGTCCCAGCACATGCTCAGGAATGAAAAGGATTGCGTTCTTAGGACAGGCCTTAACACATTCCGGGTCCCCTCCACAGAGATCACACTTGAAAGGATATTCCACATCATCGTGAACAAAAATAGCCCCAAAGGGACAAGACCGGAGACACTTTAAACATGATATACAAAGGTCTTTATCAATCTCTACCAGCCCATTCTTTCGGGTAATCGCATTTACCGGACATCCATCGGCGCATTTGGGAATTCGGCACTGACTGCAAACAATGGGCATCCTTACCACCGGATGAGGATAAACCACCATGACCCGGACCGCTGACTTTTTAGGGTTCGTTACCTTGAAATGGGAAATGGAGCAAACCAACTCACACAGTTTACACCCGGAACAACGCTCAGGAATTACGGCTAACCGCTTGGACATTGTTTCAATCACCTCTCTCAATAGGTGTTCAGAAATTGGACAATTCGTGTTCTATAATAAAACTTAAAACATATCACAAAATTTGCAGCCAAGGTAGTAATTTGAGAGAAAAAATTGACTTGCCCGAAAGCTCGCGGAAGAGCATGGGATCGTTATTGCGCCTTCTCCATGCGAAACACGACACAGTCTTGGCCTGATCTCGCCGAACGGCGAAATTGAGCGGCAACCGCCGTCCCTCCAGAAAAAGCAAACCACGCTTCACGGCATCGGCTGGTCTGACTTGTTAGCCCTTTAAATCCCGAATATCCAAGGCTATACTTAGGGCCCTTTTAAGTTCTTCGGTTTTTTGTGGAGAGAGCGATCCGACAAAGTTGGTCAGAAGCGACTTAGGCAAACTCACAAGCTCATCGCAGTGAACACTGCTATCGTGCTTCAATCCCTCATCCACACCAACCATTACTTGAGTGGAAAGACCGTCATGAGTTGAATAAATCGGGGCGCAAATGACTGTGGAAAAGCGAGAATCGATGAGAACTTGGCGGCTTACAACAACAAAGACTCTGGATTTTTTGGGATCCTTGGCTGAAGGGTTAGCAACACGATACAATTCACCACGTTTCACAGATCGACCTGATAGGTAAG
>JAZDOO010000244.1:0-6707 GCA_043798555.1 Pseudomonadota bacterium
TACTCCAGGAGACGAGGCTTTGGGACCCGAAGCAAGGAATAACCATCTCCATGCGGGGAAAGGAGGAAGCGCACGACTATCGTTATTTCCCTGATCCTGACTTGGTACCCATTGAACCGGAGATCGAATGGATAAAAAAGATAAAGGACTCGCTTCCTGAGCTACCTCATGGGAAAAAAGAACGGTTTATGCGGGAATTCGGTATTCCCGCCTATGACAGTGATGTACTTACCTCCTCTAAGGCCTTAGCTGAATACTTTGAGGACTGCGCCAGACTCTTCCCTCAGCCAAAGACCATAAGCAACTGGATCATGACCGAGGTCCTTAGGTTACTAAAAAAGGATAATCGGGAAATCGAAGAGTGTCAGGTAACTCCCCAACAATTAGCGGAAATGTTTCAGCTCATGGAAAAAGGAACCATCAGCGGGAAAATTGCTAAGCAGGTGTTTGAAGAAATGTACGAGACCGGATCTTCAGCAGTGGAGATTGTCCGCAAAAAGGGCCTTGAGCAGGTTTCCGACGAAGCTGAACTCGAAAACATTATCACCAAGACTCTGGCGGCCAATCCGGACATTGTTGAAAAATACCAGAAAGGAAATACCAAAGTATTTGGGTTCTTAGTAGGACAGATTATGAAGGAGACGCGGGGTAAGGCAAATCCCCAAATTGTAAACAAGATTCTTCAGGAGAAGCTTAAGCGATGACCATTCAACCGGTACAATGGAGAAAAGAAAGAGTCTTCCTCTTGGATCAAACCCAGCTCCCCGGGAAGGAAACCTACCTGGAATGCCGGACGTATCACGACGTAGCCCAAGGCATTAAAAGGATGGTGGTTCGTGGGGCTCCGGCGGTAGGAGTGGCTGCCGCCATGGGCATTGCCTTAGGAGTGCAGGCCCTTCCAGAAACCGACAAAAAGCAGTTTTTACGGCGTTTCGAAAAAATATGTCAAACCATGGCTGCCACCCGCCCCACTGCGGTCAATCTTTTTTGGGCCATTGAGAGGATGAAGCATTTGGTGTATCAGGAGTCCTTTCCCTCCCTCAAAGCCCTGAAAGTTATGCTCAGAAAAGAGGCGTTGAAAATCCTCGAAGAAGATATTGTGAATAATCAAATGATTGGAGAGCACGGAAGCCGCTTGATTAAAAATGGCGATACCATCCTGACCCACTGTAATGCCGGAGCGTTAGCCACCGGGGGATATGGAACAGCATTAGGAATCATCCGGACTGCACATGCCCAGGGGAAAAAGGTTCAGGTAGTGGCGGACGAAACCCGGCCGTTTTTACAGGGAGCCCGATTGACTGCCTGGGAACTTAAAAAAGACCGAATTCCCGTTACCGTAATTACGGATAATACGGCTGCCTTTATGATGCAGAAACATCAAATTAATGCTATTATTGTTGGTGCCGATCGGGTTGCAGCCAACGGTGATGTGGCTAATAAAATTGGAACTTATTCTTTAGCCATTTTGGCCAAAGAACACCGAATTCCTTTTTATGTGGCAGCGCCGCTTTCTACGATTGATTTTTCCATCACCAACGGCAATGCGATTCCCATTGAGGAGCGGAATACGGAAGAGGTAAGCCACATTAGTGGCAAAAGAGTAGTACCTAAAGGGGTTTCCATTTGGAATCCTGCCTTTGATGTAACGCCAAACAAATATATTACTGCTATCGTAACCGAGAAGGGAATAGCGGAAAAACCGTATGGTAAAAATCTAAAAAAACTGATTTGTTAATAATTGACTTAACAGGAAAGGTGGATTAATGAACACAACCGACAAAATTTGGATGGATGGTACCTTTGTTGACTGGGATAAAGCTCAGGTTCATATCCTTACTCATACGCTCCATTACGGCTGGGGCGTGTTTGAGGGAATCCGCTATTATCATTGCCATGATGGTGCCACAGCGATATTTAGACTAAAAGAACATGTTGATCGCCTGTTTAATTCCGGTCATATTGTTGACATTCCTATTCCCTATTCCCGGGAAGAGATCACTCAGGCGATTCTGGAAACCATACGAATAAATAAACTTAAGGAGGGGTACATCCGCCCCATTATTTTTGTTGGTGATGGGGGAATGGGAATTTACCTTAAGGATCTTAATGTGCGAGTGGCCATTGCCGTGTGGGGCTGGGGTGCATATTTGGGAGAAGAGGGACTAATGAAGGGGATTAGAGCCAAAATATCCTCCTTTACCCGACTTCATGTTAATAGCCAGATGACCAAAGCTAAAGTCTGTGGTAACTATGTTAATTCTATCCTGTCGAAAAGGGAAGTGATCGCTGCTGGATATGACGAAGCTATCCTCCTGGATACTGCGGGATATGTGGCTGAAGCAAGCGGAGAAAATATTTTTATCGTGAAGGCTGGAGTGATTAAAACTACGCCCCTTACTTCTATTCTTCCGGGAATAACTCGGGATTCGGTTATTACGATTGCTAAGGACAAAGGGTATCCCTTGGTGGAAGAACGCTTCACCCGTGATGAACTTTACCTCGCTGATGAAACCTTTTTATGCGGTACCGCGGCCGAGATTACTCCTATCCGGGAAGTGGACAACCGGGTAATCGGACCGGGAACTCCCGGTCCCATAACCAAAGATATTCAAAATACCTTTTTTGATATTGTGCACGGAAAGGTTGATCCCTATAAGAGGTGGTTATCCTACGTTTAACGATGCCGGACGTATGGGTACACAAGGCTTTTTAATAATAATCAATTATGATCGCCCGGCTGAAGTCTTGGCACTGGAATGACTTGGGTGAATTTCCTCAACCAAGGTAAGTTTCAACCTCCTCTCAAGTTTGTCTGCTTTGGCTTCAAAGAGAAACCCACTGGCATTGGGAACGTCAATTTTCCGATAATCATTTAATGGTCTTCCCATGCTCCAGAGCAATGTGCAGCGGAGCACGGCTAAGTGGGTCACGGCGGCGATGGTTTCATCCGCATGACTTATAAACAATTTTTCCATGAGCGTGATGATTCTTCTTTGAACTTCTCTGAGGGGTTCCATGCCTTCCAAATTCATTTCTGCCGGAGTGTGATTCCATATCTCCCACACCTCAGGAAATTGCATAATCACCTGCTCATACGACAGCCCTTCCAAAGGGCCCAGGGCCATCTCTCTCAGGTCGTTTTCCATAATGATAGGGGACCCTAAATAATCAGCCAAGATCTCTGCGGTCTGAACGGCTCGCCGGATGGGGCTGGTGTACAAAATGCGGATTCCTCGTTCTTGTAAATCCCCGGCAAGAAGTCTCACCTGCTCCTTACCCCTTGCGGTAAGCTCCTCCTGGCTGGTACCAACGTAGATTTTTTTAACGTTCGAAAGTATTTCTCCGTGGCGAATAAGGTAACACTGCACAAGACTCTCCTTGGAAGTTCTAAGTGGTTATAAAATTAACTCCGAATTATTCTTCTTTATATAAGTGGGCTAAGGCTGAAAAGGGTTGAGGAGCGTCTAAGCGGTCTTGGTTTAAAAAGTGGTCAATGGCCTGATGGGTCAAGCACTTCGAATACTGGGACCAACAATTTTCCTTCCTGCAGTAGCTCATTTGAGCAGATTTCTCCTTTCGAATCTCATGATATTTGCACTTTTGACATGAGCTAAGGATCATGGTGAAGCTCCTTTAATCGAGCAAATCAACGTTTCAGGTTCTCGGTTGTAAGTTTTTAAAATAGGCTATGGTCTCTTTAAGGCCTTCTTCAATGCCCACCTTTGGTTCCCAGTTTAAGAGGTGTTTCGCTTTCGAGATATCAGGACGTCTTACCTTGGGGTCATCTACCGGGAGAGGTTTAAAAACTATTTCACTGCTATTTCCCGTAAGCTCCAAAATCTTCCGAGCAAGCTCCAGGATGGTTTTTTCATCTGGGTTGCCCAGATTTGTTGGCTCATGGATATTGGATTTAATCAGTCTTACTATTCCCTCTACCAGGTCAGAAACGAAACAGAAACTTCTGGTCTGAGACCCATCACCGTAGGCGGTAAGCGGCTCATTGTTCAAAGCTTGATTTATGAAGTTAGAAACCACCCTTCCGTCATTTGGTCTCATCCTTGGGCCATAGGTATTGAAGATTCTTGCAATTCTGGTATCAATCTGGTGATAGCGGTGATAGGCCATGGTCAAAGCCTCCCCAAACCGCTTCGCTTCATCATACACGCCTCGCGGACCGACGGGATTGACATTTCCCCAATAATCCTCTCTTTGAGGATTCTGAAGGGGGTCACCGTATACTTCGGAGGTGGAAGCCAAAAGAAACTTCGCCTTTTTCTCTTTCGCGAGCCCCAAAGCCTTATGGGTTCCTAAGGCCCCAACCTTCAAGGTTTGGATCGGGAGTTTTAGATAGTCTACTGGACTGGCTGGTGAGGCGAAGTGTAAAATATAATCAAGCTCTTTTTCTACGTAACTATATTCAGTAACGTCATGTTTGATGAATTTAAAATTTGGTTCCCCAAAAAATTGGGCAATGTTATCCATAGTACCAGTGATAAGATTGTCCATACAAATTACATAGTGGCCTTCTTTCACAAAGCGCTCACACAGATGGGATCCCAGAAAACCCGCTCCCCCGGTGATAAGGATTCTCATGATAACTCCTACCTAAGTGTATTCTTAGAACCTGGAAGGGAAAGTCTTTCCTTTACCTTACCTTCCAATTCCTACATATTCAAAACCCAGTTCCTGCATTTTTTGCTTATCCAGCATGTTTCTTCCATCAACGACCAGACGACGTCTCACACAGGTCTTTATTTTTTCAAAATCAAGATTCCTAAATTCCTCCCATTCGGTGAGCAGGAGCAATGCATCACTCTCTTTTGCCACTTCAAAGGGATCGTTACAATACATAATATCCGGAATAACCCCTCTTGCCTTATCAATCGCCTTTGGATCATATGCTTTGAGGATGGCACCTTCGTTTTGCAACCGTTCTATGATTTTTAGCGAGGGGGCAAACCGGATGTCATCAGTGTTGGGCTTGAAGGAAAGACCCAGGATGCCGATGGTTTTCCCTTTGATAATCCAGAGGCAATCTTTCAGCTTGTTGAGGATAAGGTCCATTCTGCTCTCGTTTATCCTCTCAACTTCCTTGAGTAAAGCGAAATCGTACCCTAATTTCTCCGCTATTCTGATAAAGGCTTGTAGATCTTTAGGAAAGCAGAACCCACCAAACCCAATCCCGGCATTGAGAAAATCCTTGCCGATGCGGTGATCTAATCCTACGCCGTACGCCACTTTGGTTACATCTGCCTCAGCCCTTTCACAAATATCTGCCACTGCATTGATAAAAGAAATCTTGGTAGCGAGGAAGGAATTGGAGACATGTTTAATCAACTCAGCGCTATTGATATCGGTTACTACCAAAGGAACTTCTCTATGAAAGGAACAGTCCCTATGGACAGGGCAGGGAAATGACTGGCTGAGGATGGGAACATATAAATCGTGGAGGGTTCTCTCAGTGTTTTCGTTTTCCACTCCGATCACAATTCGGTCTGGATGTAAAAAATCTTCAACTGCCGATCCTTCCCTTAAAAACTCCGGATTAGAAGCCACATCGAAATGAGCATTGGTGCTTTTATAAATATTGAGTGTCCTTTTAATCCATATTCCCGTCTGCACCGGAACCGTGCTCTTTTCTACGATGAGTTTATAAGCAGTGGACTCTTCGGCAATGTGCCGGGTTACATTTTCTACCGCAGAGAGATCCGCTTCGCCATTTTCCAGCGGGGGGGTTCCCACGCAGATAAATATAATCTCTGATGAGGAAATGAGCTCCTTTAGCTCTGAGGTAAAGGAAAGACTCCCCTCACCCACATTTTTCTTAACCAGATCCTCCAAGTGAGGTTCATAGATTGGCATTCCACCACTTTTCAATATGCTAATCTTTCTTTCATCACAATCCTGACAGATGACCTTGTGACCAACTTCAGCAAAACAAGCTCCGGTAACCAGCCCAACATATCCAGTGCCAATTATGCCAATATGTTTGGATTCCACTTGGTGAACCATTTACTACTCCTTTCCACCAACCGGTATTGTTGGTGAGGCTCCAGCTCCGTAGGGGCGGCCTCCAGCTCCGTAGGGGCTCCGTAGGGGCGGCCCTCCGTGGCCGCCCAATGAGGGAGCCCGCAGAGGGGCTCCCCTACCTTTCACCTGAGGATATGCTAAATAGAGGTTGCATTTTACTTCGGACTTGTTACTATTACAAAGAAAAAATGCATGGTAACCAAACTAACCAGGTTAGTCTTTTTGTTGCGAGAGATTCACTAATTATTTCATGTAAATGAAGACATGGCTTTAACCCATAAACTTCCACAAAAATCAGAAATTGACCTTTTAGAGACAGCCCGGCTGTTTCAAGCCTTAGCCGAGATGGGAAACATCGGGATTCTGGTTTTGGATGATTTCAACCGGATCGAGTTTGCCAATAGAATGATTTCCCACTTTATCGGGTTTGAGATTGATGCTTTGTTAGGTCAAACCTTTACCGATTTTTTGAATAAGAAGGATAGAGATCTTTTCCAAACCCTCAAGGAGGAGAGCGACCCCTACACGACGAGAATCTATCAAGGCATAGAAATTATTACCGCTTATTCAACCCCGGTAATTACGGAAATGTGTTTTACCACTTACTTGACCCGGTCAGGAGAGAGAAAATACTTCCTTTATATAAGAGATATATCGGTTCGCTGGTATTTAAC
>JAZDOO010000250.1:0-9910 GCA_043798555.1 Pseudomonadota bacterium
ACTCCACCAGATATTATTTTTTTCTTCCCTTAACGCTTTCAATCCCAGGTAGAGAGAAAAAACAAAGAAAAAAAGGAAGGTAGAGTCACTTAACACATCTACTGAGAACCTCACACAATACGGCTGAAAAATAAAAAGTAGCCCTCCAATAAAACCAACCTTCGAATCATAGAAAGATCTCCCGATTAAATATAAAGGAATAATGGTAAGGCAGCTTAGGGTGAGGCTTATAAGCTTCCCTGCCAACTCAAAATCTCCGATTATCCCCCCCACTAAACCCATGATTGCGGGATAGAGGGGGTGAAAAGGGTGCGCCAATCCCTCAAAAAAGGAGCCAGACCAATAAAGCTGGGCAAGGGAAACATAGTGAATCCCGTCCCGGGAAATGAGATAAATCCGATCCAGTGCGATTAGCCGGACCACAAGGGCAAGGAGAAAGAGAAAAAAAAGATTCCCTTTTTCAGTTCTAAACAACCCCTGGGTCTGTTCAAAAGAAATAGCTTTCACTTTTCACTTTTTCTTTGTTTTTGCCTGATTTTTTCGGCGGTAAGTTGATGAATCTTTCCTACAATCTTATTCTTGTGGTCCTGAAAGAATCGGTTCCCTCTTCCATAAAGTGCCAGCAAATAATCCCGTTCCGGTGGGAAAAAGATACCCGAAAAAGCAGCGCTCACCCGGCTTAGATCCTTCGCAATATCTTTTACCCTTAGCTTATTCCGAATCTTAACGCCATCCACATCAACGAACATTACGGAGGGCTCCTCATCCTGCATAGTAACCAGGATATTACTCGCCTTTAAATCTCCGTGGCAGATACCGGTCTGGTGCATCCATTGAATCATTCTTGCCAGCTTTACCAGAAATAAGTTTTTTGTGGATAGGTTTTTGTGAGCAAAAGGCTTTCCTGAAAGTTCCTTGAGGAAAATATCACTTGCTTTTGCCTCTGGTATTTTCTCTGTGATTAAAAAACTCTCCTGGATTAGTCCCCATTGTTCTTTTTCCCCAAAAGCCAGTGGTAGGGGAGTGGGGATTCCCCGCATCAAAAGATTATGGGCATTAATCCAGGCCCTTTTTGCCCGGGATGGTCGAAATAGTTCCTTCAATGTGGATAAAAAATCGGCTGATTTGTAATATTTCATGATCAAGGTCTTCGATTTTCCCTGATCAAGGCATTCCATTTCCGTAACCGAAGTCCGAAGGCTTTCCTTTATCTTTTGAGTATTTGATTTCGATAATGGAGGGTGAAATCTGCATAACAGTTGAAGAAACTCATTAGTATCATATTCCTTCCGAATCATCCCTTTCCAGGAGCCCATTTGTAAGACTGAAAGTTGCTTACCTGGGCGAAGACATTTCTTTTTCCTTTTTTTCCACAAGTGCTGCCAGTTGGTAAATGATACCGAATCAATGTTAGAGGCTAAGCCTTTAATGGAAACGTCTAAAGGCACTCCCTCGCTGAGGTAGTACTTTAGAAACCGCAAACGATCTTTAACCGCGATTCCAAAGTCATTCAATTGTGCCAGATTATAAATGCGCTCTCTGAGGGACACCCTTTTCTTTATTCCAAGCGAGTGGAGATCAGTTACATAAAATTGCGGTGGCTCGTCCTTCTTAGCCTTGAGCAAGATATTCCCCTGATGAAAATCTCTCGAATAAACACCATTATCATGAATTCTGCGTACAAAAGATGCGAGAGCCTTGATAATTTCCTTCTTTCCCTGGAAAGGGATCGGTCCCTTAACAATATTATTTCTCACCCAGGTTGATAGCGGAATTGCCTCGCCAATTTCCCGGGATATGAGAATGTCTCCGGTTAGAAAACCAAACCTCCGCGAAACTCCGTAGGCGATAACCGGGGGAGCGGAAATTGCTTGTTGAGATAGCTCAAGACTAACCCTATATTCTTTATGGCCCCGGGAGGAGCGAAAAAAATATTTCACCTTATCCGCAAGGTAAGGCATTTTAAATGCCTTTATGATGATGGGTTCTTGCAGACCATTAAGGTTGCCTTTGAAAATGAGACGGTTTTCCGTTTTTTTCAGGAGAATTGCACCTGGAAGTGTTTCAGTGTGGGACAGGATGGGGACAATTTCCTCCTTTAACTGCTCCAAATACCTCGGATGAATCCACCAGGTCCATCCCTCCAGTCTCATTTTTCGAAATGTTTCGTTCCTATGGGACAAAATTGTTCGCTCAGGCTAAAGTGACTGTATCCTCTTTAAAGTCGAGAAAAATTGGGGCCAGATAACCTTCAGGGAATATTCATCCAAAACTCTTTTACGGCCAGTTCTCCCCATCCGCATTCTCAACTCCGGCGAGGTGATCAACCGGCGCAATCGTTCAAACCACTCCTCATTAGTATAAGCAAAGAGACCATTAACTCCTTCGGTTACCATTTCCCGATTAACTCCCACCGGAGAGCAGATGACGGGAATACCCACTGCCTGATACTGAAGGAGCTTAAATCCACATTTTCCTTTGGTCCAGGGATTGTTGGGGAGGGGCATTATACCAATATCAAAGCTCTGCAATTCCTTAACCTCCTCTTTCTCTCTCCATTGTACCCTCTCGATTTCCGCTGCCCCGTTGAGTGCTTCAAAGCTATCCGAAACTACCTTAATTGTTACCTGAGGAAACTTTGCCTTGATTTCGTAGAAAACCGGTAGTAAAGCTTCCACATACGCAACCGTGGACCTGCTTCCAATCCAGCCAATGGTTAAAACTTTACTAAAAGTATGTTCCTCCCGAGGAATATACTTATCGGTATCCACCGGGGTGGGAAGAACTGAAACGCGCTTCGAGAAGAGGTTAGCTTCCTTTTTCAAATATTTATTTCCAGCGATAATCCAATCACACATACGTACCGTCCGCTCAAATCTTTTTTGCCGCTGAGGATTGAGAAAATCCATGTTCTCCCCCCCCTTAAACATCACTGCATCATCAAAGTCATATACAAGTCTTTTCGCTCGCTGGCGAATAAAAAGGAGCTCTGCAAAAGAAAAAAGTTTTTTCTGGACCAGCACCAGATCAAAGTGACGTAAGGAATAAAAAAATTTCCACCGATTGAGCGCTTTTTGAGAAAGGGAAAAAATGCTCGTCCTAAAGCCAGCCTCAGAGAAAAACGGGAGGTACGATTGAACCCGGAATCTGGTACTTGGCTTATCAGGACGGGGGACAAGAAAGGCGATCTCCATAACTCACGTAGTCCTTTGAGCTACCACCATGATTGAAGGGGCAAAGTCTATCTGTAAATAACGATGGAGATGGGAGGCAAGATAAATCCGGAACACCCTTCGCAAGAAAGCGTCGTTATAAATGCGGTAGACATTTAAAAGTTTAAATCCGATAGCTAACAAAATCCCTCCCAGTTCGTCATATCGGTAAGGGGTTTTATGATGGCAGTCCCAGTACCGATGGGGGTGATAAAGATTCGGGGTGGTCAAAAATACGTTACCCCCCGGGGATAAAAGGGAGTGAATTTTTTCAAGCAGTGCGGTCCCCTCTTCTAAATTCAGATGCTCGACCACTTCAAAAAGCAAAATTGCATCAAAGCATTCGTCAATCTCATCAAAGGAGTAGTAATCATGAGGCTGGCTCCTGTCCACATCCATACTCTTATACTGCTTCACCTGTAAAGCATTCCTTATCTTCTCTCCAATTTCTCTGTTTCCAGCTCCGATGTCGAGGATACGTGCGTCTGCCTGAATCTCTTGCCTTATTATTTCAAGTGGCCTCTTGATAATCTTGAGGTCCCAGAACTCGGGAAACTGTTTCCTTATCTCCTTCCGGTACCGGTAAAAACAGTCCCAACTGGAAAGCAATTGCTTCCTCAACTCCTTATCCTCTTTCTTTTTCAGCATGGCTTCGAATCCGCTCAGTCTTTCTGATAATTGCCTTAATAAACAAACGATCTTTTAGCAACAGGGGATCATATTCTTTAAGGAAACGCAACCGGTCTTTCTGACTTATCAATTTCTCCGGCGCTGAATAGTTAAGAGCAGCAAGATCCTTGATCCTCCAGCGTTTATGACTTTTTTCCTGCTTTTTCACGCGGTGAAGATCAGCAATGTAAAGCAGCGGGTTATCAGGCTCAGTCCAGTTTATGAGAATATGGCATAAATAGAAATCTTGATGTTTATATCCCTCTTCGTGCATCTTCCGGGTAAGGGAAGCCACGTTGCTAATCAATCTTCGCTTTCGCTCCCGGCGTATGGTATCTAAGGGTGGAGTAAAGTAGTCTGCCACTAAGCATTCCAGGGGAGTGGTATCCAGTATACCCTGAGTTAAAAGAAATGATTCCTTCAGGAAAAGCATCCGGCGCCGCATCCCAACGGCAACGGGTGTCATGGTGGGAATATTACAGGCTTTAAGGGCAAGAATATTTCTCCATTCATGAACCGCTGAATAGGTTCTCGAAAGTGTAAGGAAGTTCTTAAGAAACGCAGAAATTAAAGGATGGCGGTAACGTTTAAGATAAAGCAGCACTTTATGTTCTCCGTCTGCAACCTGAAACCTGATGGTGGAGCGCTCTTTATTTTTTTGTTTAACCACCTCCCCACCATTAATTTCCATGATGGTATCAAAGTTGTCTAAGCCATTGTTTTGCAGGAGCAGTTCGAACTCCCGGTTAATAATCATATGCTTACGAAATGCGAACCGGAGGTTAACAGGGAAAGGGTGTGCCGATTGTGGGTTACGTTCGCGTTGCTCTCTTGCCATTATAGATCCAAACTGGCATCAGTCAGGATGCTCTTTATTGTGTCCTCGCTTAATTTTTCCTTAATTCTTTTCCTGCCTTTTGAGATCGTTCGTACCCTTGCTCCCAGAGAGGGATTGAGAACCATAGTGCCATGATTTAAATGGTCGAACATTTTTTTTATTTCATCCGGGGGAAGATACACAATATCATACCCTCTCTTAACCAACTCATAATAAAGGGCTTGCCCGGAAGTAAATCCTCTTTCTTCAATTGGGAGAAATGATAACCTTTCTTGCTTTAAAACCTCGGTTCGGTACATGGCACAGGTGGTGCGAATATACTCGGGCTGATGCTCATTATCGCGTGGCTTTCCATAAAAAAATGCCCTCCTTAAAAACCGAATGAGCCCCTTCACATCCCCAATTTTCTTAACCAGCTTATACCCTGTTGAAATTTCCTCTAACTTTCCCGAGCCAACGCAAGCAAGGCGGGGATTGTTCTGAAAAGGACTGGTTAACGTGCTTAGCCACATAGGGTCTTTTATGACCACATCCGAATGGAGACTCAGAAAAAATTCCGTTTCCGTATTTTCAAGTCCAATATCCAGTGCTGACCCGTGAGCCCAGGAACCCATTTTTGTTATTTCCTCACTCCTCTCAATAAGCTTGATCCACCTAACTGACCGTAAATATTCTAACGAATCATCCCGGGAACCATTGTCAATCACTATGACGGTATACGGTTGAGGAGTATACTTTCGGATTGACCGCAAACATAGTTTGATAATCTGGCAGGTCTGGTAATGGGGAATTGCAATGGTCACCTCTTTTTCCTTCATAAAATCCAGCCAAGAACATTTGAAGTTTTTTTGCGTCCTGCAACCAGCCTTAGTCCACTTTCTCATGAATGTTAGAGAAAAACTCTCAGATTCAACCTGTAAGAATCTATCATACCGGATTTTCCCTGACTTTGGAATAGGCTTTTTCAGAGCAGGCTATCTTAAAATTTTCCCTGTTATCGAAAAGTACCTCGCGGCTACAAGTTTGTTGGAATATGCTTTCTAAGAATACTTGGCAATAATCAGCGTGACGTTTGATGCGGTTATTAACTGTTCTTGACAGCTCTTTGTCTAATAGGTTAATATTTTCAGAAAAATATGAAAATTCTACCCCTGCAATGAGGAGGGTATGGAGTCATTCATGCCCCAGATTTTGGTCCTCCACTTCAAAAATATCCCATGACTATGAATCAGAACTTTTTCAGTAAAGATTTGTCTTTTAACCTTTCAGATTCCCCCCTCAACGGATGGTCAAAAAAATGAATAAAAAGTTAACATTACCCAGTCATAAAATAAAGATCGTGTGCACCATTGGGCCAGCCTCTCGTTCTGAGTCTGTACTTAGAAAACTGGTTAAGGGTGGCATGAATGTGGCGCGGCTCAACTTTGCTCATGGTAGCCTTGAAGAGCACCGGGAGGATATTCGACGGATACGCTCGGTAGCCTCCCAGTTGAATCAGTTAGTCATGATTCTAATTGACCTCCCTGGTCCTAAGATCCGCATTGGCAAACTCCAGGATGAACCGGTGGTACTTAAGAAGGGCGCCAGTGTTACCCTTACTACTAATGACATTCTTGGAACAGCCTCATTAATACCCGTCAATTACAAACAATTACCCGAGAGTGTGGCTAAAGGGGGCACCATATATCTCAACGACGGGTTTATCCAGTTAAAGGTTCTGGAGGTATCAGGGACTGAAGTGAGATGTAAGGTTGCTATTGGGGGACAACTTCTCTCCCATAAGGGATTAAACCTTCCGAATGCAAAAATTCTCATAGACCCGGTAACCGACCAGGATCTCGAATTTGTTGAGTTTGGGTTGCAAGAGGGGGTGGAGACGTTTAGCGTTTCCTTTGTGGAAAAAGCAGATGATCTCATTAAGGTCAAGGAATTTGCCCGGAAAAGGGGGAGGTCTATTAATGTGGTGGCAAAGATTGAACGGGCGGAAGCAGTTAAAAACATTGATGAAATATTGGAAGTAGCAGATGCGATTATGGTTGCCCGGGGGGATCTGGGGGTGCAGCTCCCGATAGAGGAGGTACCTGGAGTTCAGAAAAAACTCATCCATAAGGCCAATTTTTTGGGACGTCCGGTGATCACTGCCACGCAAATGCTGGGGTCAATGACTGAGAACATTCGCCCGACCCGGGCTGAAGCAACGGATGTGGCAAATGCTATTTTGGATGGTACTGACGCGGTCATGCTTTCAGAGGAGACTACGATTGGTAAATATCCCGTGGACACAGTAAAAATGATGGTCAGGATTGCCATGTCCATTGAACACCAACGAAGAGCAGTGAAAGTAACTTCGGACTTAGAGGATTATTTTAAGGGCAGTGCCGGCCAGAAAAACCTGAGCATTGAGGATGTAGTTTCCCTGAATGTGATTGAAGCCGCACGGGCACTCAATGTCCGCTTTATCGTGACTCCTACCCAAAGCGGCAGTACCCCCCGTCGTATCTCCAGATTTAAACCTAATTGTTGGATTCTATCCTTTACTGACAATAAAAAAACGCATCATTTTTTGGGGTTATCCTATGGGGTTTATCCCTTTGAGATGGAAAAAGAAGGTGAAAGTTGGCGTGAAGGGGTAATGAAGTTTATAAAAAAATCAGGATTAGTCAACAAGGGTGACCGGGTGATACTAACGGAGAGCGTACCTCCTGGAGAAGTAGAAGGGACAAATTCTTTAAGTATCATTACGGTAAGGTGAAAAATATCCATTTTTAAGTTTGTCTCGGTTACATTAACAAAGGAGAATTGTTATGGGAAGACGTTTTTCAAACTATGTTATATGCTCTTGGATAGTATGTATGTTTTTATCCACATGGCTCCTGGCCGCATGTACTGAGCAAGAGGAGCAAGTTCAAAAACTAACAAGAGCAGCTGCCTTACCCCAATCGCCGCTGGTGAAGGCGGTGGAGCCACCGAAAGGACAAGTAGACTTGAGGACTGCCATTGTCCGGGTAGCTGAGCAGACTATCCCCGCAGTAGCTCACATTGAGGTGACTCAACGTCAAGAAGTAGCCACCCCCTTCTCCCCTTTCGAAAATGACCCCTTCTTTCGGTATTTTTTTAACTTTCCGGATGAGCCCCGGAAGTTCAAACGGGAATTAAAAGGACTGGGGACAGGAATGGTTATGGATGAAGAAGGCCATATCCTCACCAATAACCATGTTGTCGGAGGAGCAACCGAAATTAAGGTATTGTTGTCCAACGGAAAACAATACCCTGCCAAAGTCGTGGGCACCGATCCTAAAACCGATTTGGCAGTGATAAAGATTGAGACTACGGAGACGCTTCCCCATGTCACCTTTGGAGATTCGGACAAAGTAGAGGTGGGGGAATGGGTGGTGGCGATTGGACATCCACGAGGCTTAGATCAAACCGTTACCCAGGGAATTATCAGTGCCAAGCATCGGCGAGGTATTACCGACCCCAGCACCTATCAGGATTTTTTGCAGACCGATGCTGCTATTAACCCTGGCAACAGTGGTGGCCCCTTGTTGAATCTTCAAGGGGAGGTGATCGGCGTTAATGCTGCAATTGTATCCCAATCCGGTGGCTCTGAAGGGATTGGCTTTGCCATACCCAGCAACATGGCCCTCCATACTGCCAAAGCACTCATTGCCCATGGCAAAGTGGAGCGGGGGTGGTTGGGGGTAAGCGTTCAAGATCTTACGCCGGACCTTGCCCAATCGTTTGGGTTAGGGGCTCCAAAAGGGGCACTGATTGCTGATGTGTCCAAAGATGGGCCGGCAGATAAGGCCGGAATTAAACGGGGTGATGTAGTGCTTGCCTATAAAGGGAAGGAAACGCCTGACTCCAGTACCCTTAGGAATGAGATAGCTAATACTCCCATTGGTGAGGAGGTAAAGGTAACGGTATGGCGCGATGGGAAACAGGAGGAGGTGAGCGTAAAGATTGGAAGCTTAGAGGATGCTACCAAGCTGTTGAGTGCCTCGCTTAAAGATCGTTTAGGAGGAGAGTTTCAGCCCGTAACCTCTAAGGAGGTGGAAAAATACCACTTAGAGTCGCAGCAAGGGGTGGTAGTCGTTTGGTTGGATCCCAAAGGGGCCCTTGCTGAGGCTGGATTTGAAGTGGGAGATATGATTTTTGCCATTAACGGTCAGGCGATTGAGAGCATGGAGAGTTTTGTCAATCTCATGAACACCGTACCACCCCATCAACGAATAACATTGCTTGTCCTTGATTACCGAAGGGGAAATACCGGCTACGTTCAGGTAGTAGTGAGATAAACTCAAAGGAGGAGTCTTTGCCCCAGGAGAGAGAAATTCAAGTTTAAAATTCGACACCAGGATCAGCTTATCTTAGAAGTTAAGCGGAAATATAGCCAGATCGCCGAGTTTATCGAGTGAACATTTTTAGCTTCGCAGACACGAGGATATTCCATGTTACCAAGACCAGAAGGGCCTGATTTTGTGGGTGTGGGTGTGCACAAGAGTGGAACAACGTGGCTTGCCGAGATCCTTGACCAACATCCTGAGGTCCTCATGGCGAAAAAGGAGATCAGTTTTTTTGTCCGCTATTTTCGCAAAGGGTATCGCTGGTATCATAACTGGTTCCGGAACAAGGATGGTCGGATCGCTGGTGAGTTTACCCCAAGCTATCTTATTTCCCCGCGACCTGACTCCACGCACAAAGAGTTTTATCCCCACTGGAACCCAAGACGCGCGCTTTTTTTCTGGCAAACGCAACCAGCAGCACGAGACGAACTCAAGGCACACTATCCGGGTATCCGGGTTTTGGCTATTTTTCGTAACCCCGTAGATCGGGCGTGGTCAGCATACTGGTATTGGAGACGCCGAAAAGAGCGGTTGGGTAAACGAGTCGTCTCGTTTGAAAAAATGTGGGCTGATGATGGTCGCTGGATTCGCACGCAGGGACTTTATGCCCATTATCTTGCTTACTGGCGCGAGGCATTCCCTGACTTTGGAGTGTTTTTTTATGACGACATAAAAGGGGACCCCACCGGTCTGGCGCGCGCAGTATACCGGTTTCTTGGCGTTGATGATACGTTCGTACCGGCAACAAACCGCTGGCCAAGCAAAGGACAATACGAACCAATGCCACCAGAAATTCGAAAAATGTTAGTGGAACATTATAGAGAACAAATCCTGAAATTTTCAGA
>JAZDOO010000288.1:0-2931 GCA_043798555.1 Pseudomonadota bacterium
CGTCAGCAGGGCATACATAGGCACACGCTCCACACCCTATACAGGCACTTGAGATTTCGTACCACGGCGTGTTAATACTCGTTTTTGTCCCCCGGCCAGCATAATTTATTGCGCCCACACCCAGAATTTCGCTGCATACCCGAACGCACAAGCCACATAACACACACCGATCTCCTTTTGCAGTTCGGTCAATCTTGGCAAACCGTGAACTGGTTACACCGTATTTCTTAGCTAATGTTTGGATTCTTTCTGACGCAGGAGCCTCGGCAAGATACAACTCGAGGAGAACCTTCCGTACCTTTACAACGTCTGGGGTTTCAGTCATTATCTCTAAACCTTCGGTTACCGGTAAGGTACAAGAGGTGGTTATGCCGGTTTTCCCTCCCCTGATCACCTCGACCATACAGAGCCGACACGAACCGTAGGGGGGAAGAGCCTCGTGATAACATAAATAAGGTATATCAATACCATTCCTTCTTAAAACCTGAAAAACGGCCTCATCTTCCTTAGCTTGGTATTTCTCCCCATTTATAAAAACCGCAACCATTCTGCTTCTCTCCTTAGTGGTGTCAACTTACCCTCTACACCTCAATATCTTCCTCTCCCTTTACATCGCACCGAAGGCATCGGATGGCTTCTAACTTTGCCTGCTCTTCGGAGTAATGCCGGGTTACTTCTTCGAAATTCCCTTTATACTCCTTAAAGACGACACTCGGCGTGGGACTTCTATTTCCTCCCGGTGGTTCTATCGAAACATCCATTGCATAGGAAAAGTTCCTTTTTAATTCATCAAACCTATTAACTCCCATCAGGTGAGTATCAATAATCCTTGCAAAAATTTTCCCGTGTCCCATGGCGTCGGACACGGTATAAGGGCCAGTAACCACATCTCCTCCCGCATAGAGTAATGGTACCGAGGTACGAAGAGATATTCTATCAACTTGAACGGTTCCCTGTTTTGTCACCTTTACCCCAACCTTTTTTAGAAAATTCGTATCTGACGTCCCCCCAATAGCGGTAATCACCATATCACCTGGCAATGTATAAA
This sequence comes from Pseudomonadota bacterium, assembly GCA_043798555.1. Taxonomy (GTDB): domain Bacteria; phylum Desulfobacterota; class WTBG01; order JAGOGO01; family JAGOGO01; genus JAZDOO01. The sequence goes on from JAZDOO010000288.1 coordinate 1,049, forward strand.
ATTCTCCGGTAGGCTCTGGTCTCCTTCTCCCCGAATGATCAAAATCCCCTAAGGCCATTTTCATAACCTCGATACCACTTACTTTACCATTGTCCCCTATCAACTTAACCGGGGAACCGAGAAAGATAAAATTTATTCCCTCAATTTCAGCTTCATAAATTTCTTCCATCAGCGCTGGCATCTCTTTCTTTTCTCTTCGGTAAATGATAGTGACCCTTGATCCGTGGCGAACAGCAACCCGGGCGCAATCTATCGCCACATTCCCCCCCCCAATAACCACTACCTCTTTTCCAACTTTAACCGATTTTTTCATATTGACATCTTTTAAAAATTTTATCCCAGAATAAACGCCGTCCAGTTCTTTACCCGGAATATTGAGCGGGATATCTTCATGGGCTCCCGTGGCGATAAAAATTGCGTCAAATCCCTTTTTTATCACATAATCGAGGGAGAAGTCTTTTCCTATCTTTTGGTTGAAAAGAAAATGCACTCCCAAGCTTTTGATGGTTTGAATTTCTCTTTTCAGAATTTCTTTGGGGAGTCTGAAGTCAGGTATCCCATATCGTAACATCCCTCCCGCTTCAGGATAAGCTTCAAAAACAGTGACTCCATGTCCCAACCTTACCAGATAGTAAGCAGCGGTAAGCCCGGCCGGACCGGCACCAATGATAGCGATTTTTTTTCCTGTCTCCGGGAACAACCCTCTTGGTTTTATTTCATCTTCTTTACTATGCTGATACGCATAATCTGATATAAAACGCCTTATCTCTCTTATCGCTACTGGTTCATCCACCTCCCCCCGCCTACATTTCCCTTCGCAAGGATGATGACACACCCTCCCACAAACTGCAGGCAAAGGATTATCCTCTACTATGCTTTGATAGGCTTCAGCAATCCGATCTTCCTTCAATAACTGGATATACCCAGGAACATTCATATTAAGGGGGCATCTGTTTTCACAGGGAGCAAGAAAAAGAGATTCACATACCCCCGCCCGACACCTTTTTTCAAGGATATGCTCCTCATATTCTTCTCGAAAGTAACGGAGGGTTGTTAACACCGGATTCGGTGCGGTTTGGCCTAACCCGCACAAGGAGGCAGTTTGCACCACGTGAGCTACCTCCTCTAATTCACCCAGGTGTCTCATCTCCCCGTTACCCTTTGAAATCGCTTCTAAGATGCCAAGCATATGCTCGAGACCTCTCCGACAGGGGATGCATTTGCCACATGATTCTTCTTGAGTAAAAGAAAGAAAATATTTGGTAACATCCACCATGCAGGTATCTTCATCCATCACGACCATCCCCCCTGAGCCCATTATCGAACCAATTTCCCTTAGGCTTTCATAATCTACCGGCCTATCAAACAGTGAAGCAGGAATGCACCCCCCCGAAGGACCTCCGGTCTGGACGGCTTTTATTTTTTTCCCTCTTATTCCACCCCCTCCGATTTCATAGATAATCTCTTTCAAAGTGATTCCCATTGGCACCTCTACCAATCCCACTCTATCTACTTTTCCGACCAGAGAGAAAACCTTAGTCCCTTTTCCTTTCTGGGTGCCGATACCTGCAAACCAATCTGCCCCTTTCGACATGATCACGGGGACATTACACCACGTTTCCACATTGTTAATCACCGTTGGCTTTCCATTGAGACCGCGTTGAGCAGGAAATGGTGGTCGAGGACGCGGCCGCCCGGACCGCCCTTCGATGGAAGCGATAAGGGCAGTCTCCTCGCCACAAACAAAGGCTCCTGCTCCGCAAACAATATGAATATCAAAGCTAAATTCAGTATTGCAGATATTATTTCCTAAGAATCCATAGGTTCTCGCTTGTTCAATTGCAATCCTTAGTCTTTCTATTGCCAAGGGATATTCGGTACGC
>JAZDOO010000294.1:0-2815 GCA_043798555.1 Pseudomonadota bacterium
TTGAAGAAGGTAACAATAAAAAAGAAAACCGGAGGAGCAGTATTCTCCTATCAGGCAGAAAGAGAAATCACCGGGGTATCTTTTGCTCAGGCGCTCCAGGATGAAATGATACCGGAAGCAATGAAAAATGACGTATCAGGCAAAGCTCTGAAGCTCATTACAGTGAAAAAAAATGACCAATTTACGGTGAAACAGCTCTGGGCAGAAGGGATTCCCTGGTGGATCTATGAGGAAACGCCGTACCGGAAGTCGTGGCTCAGGGAAATAGCAATGGAAAATTAGCATTTATCATTTATCAATTAAAAATGAAAAATTAGCTTATTAGAAAATAAACTACCCCGCCGCAAGCAGCGGGGTATTAGATTCCCTGGATTCCGGCTTCCGCCGGAATGACGAACTCGCCGCAAGCGGCGGGGAATACAACCCGAAGAGATTCAAGAATGTGAGGAGTTATGTGCAATCATTGCAAAAAGCATTCTCACTGCTAAAGGGAAAAGATGATTTAAAAATTATCAATGAGCAATGAAAAAGTTAAACTTATAATTTACATTGCTAAATGCTAATTTTACATTTTAATATGAACAAGAAAAACTTTTTGGTTATCTCGATTATTTTTTTTATTTTGTTGGTTTCTCCTTCTCTATCGTTTGCCTACACGGACACTGCCCAGGCAAACTTTATCCCCTGGTCAGGTTACTGGTGGCCAACTACCCAGGGAGGTCTTGCCACTGGTATCGGATACCGGGGTCAGCCTGCTCCCATCCAGCAATATGAACTCTTACAAAACGGTTTCTATCCCGGAGCGGCCACTAACTGGGAGCTCATCAATCACTACGACCCGAATGCCCTTCCTTGGGCTGGGCTCTGTTATGCCTGGGCTTCGGCAGCAGTAACTGAAAACATTGATTTCAAGCCTTGCTCCTATGGAAACGTCATCTTTCGGGTGGGAGATAAAAAGGGGCTGATTACTGCCTGCCATACGGGTGACGTGCTGGAATTAGCCAATGGAAGTTTGCCAGAGGTTTTCCACCAGTGGCTCTTGCATTACATCAAGGATAACGACCTTGCCTTTGTGGCTGAACTTGAGCCTTCGGAAGAGTTCTGGTCCTATCCGGTGTATAAATACTCCATGGAAATTACCGAGGAGCTCAATAGCTTAAACATTTCCTGTCAGATCTGGTTTGCCGATGACCAGGTTCACCCTGATTTTCAGGGAACAATTCCCCTGACAGAAGTTTATACCTATAAGCTCTACCTGAACGGGCAGGGAGAGATCACCGGCGGGGAATGGACCGGTAGCAGTACCTATAATCATCCAGGCCTGCTCTGGCGACCGGTTTCGCGAACATCGCAGAACCCGTACCTTGATTATACGGTTATTCGCCGGATTGCCGAATTTGGCGATGATGCCCTGGAAGCAGGCAACCCGGAAACTTTAGTGCCCGGATCCTATAACCTTGTGCTTCTGAACGAAGACCGGTTCCGGATTCCTTGTGAGAACGGGGATACGGTGGTCTTGACGCTCGAGAAACTTGATGACTTACCCGAAGGTATTACCCTCAGGATCTTAAACCCAATTGGAGGTTCTGTTTCTTCTGCAGTCGTTACTGGACGAAAAGAAATTTCTTTTTTGGCTCCATACTCTCCGTGTATTATTTCCGTGAGCCGGGGAAGCTATGCAGGGGGAGGGCTCTATTCCCTTGCGCTTGATTTAAAAAAGAGCTTTGAATACCTTGTGCCCCGGATTCAGAAGGGAGGGGCCTGGTTAGGAGTGGGTTTCACTAATGCCGGCGATGTTGCGGCTGAGGATGTTTTTGTGGTGGGCCGCAAGCAAGACGGAGGAGTTTTGCGGACACTTGCAGGTCCCCTTACCCTTCAGGCCAATGAGAAGAAAACATTTTTGCTTTCGGATTTTCCCTTGACAAATTATGAGTCGCTTAACTTTTATTCTCTGAAGATCCTTTCGGACTCACCTCTCTCAGTGATAAGCTTGTATGGAAATTCCAACCGGAACCTGTCCTGTTTCAATGGTTCAAGTGAAGGATCGCAGATTGTGATCCCGGAAATCACCGAGCTGATGAATGTGGCTAACAAGGTGTGGTGGGGGATTTGCAACCAGGAAACCATGCCGGCAGAGGTCAGCCTGAAACTTTATTCCCGGGAGGGAAGTTTTCTGGAAGAACTGATCAAAACGATACCCGGAAATGGATTGTTGAATTATTCTCCTTCGGTAACCCCTTTTCATCGTTCCGGGGATGGAGGGTGGATCATGGTGGAAGCAATGGAAGGTACACGGCTTACAGGGTATGCATCCTGGATTAAGGATTCCTATGAAAAAGGAGAGTCCCTTTTGGCTTTGAACCGGATTGGAAACCAATTTTTTATTCCCCATGTTGCGTATGATAGTTTGTGGAAGACAACGCTCACCCTGATTAATCTTTCTGAACAGGAAAATACCGTTACCTTAACGTTAGTTGCCGGAGAAGAACGATATGAGTTGTCCTTGGCGTTTAATCCTTTTGAAAAAAAGTCTGTAGATGTGCGCACTCTCTTTCCTTCAGTAGCACCGGAGCTCTTTAACCAGTCATCCCTTTTGCTTGAATCCATAAATGAGATAACCGGTTTTTATGCTTTTGAGACGGCCTCAAGCCTCGCTTACTATCCTTTGATGTCCGAAGAAGATAGGTATAATGAGCTCGTGGTTGCTCATGTGGCCTCAGATGCATACTGGTGGACCGGAGTGGGGATCTTTAACCCCGGAGATGAGCCGGTTTCCCTCTCTATCGTGCCTTATGATACTCAGGGAGTGGTCATG
>JAZDOO010000300.1:0-5911 GCA_043798555.1 Pseudomonadota bacterium
TTCTTTAGCATTTCTCAGCATGTGGTATACTTCTTCTTCGCCATATTTTTCCGCAATGTAATTTAAATCAGCGTAGGTCCAATCACAGTAAAGATCATGTAAACCCTTTCCTTCCCTATGGAGGTAATCAACTAATTCTAACGCCTCAGCTACTTTACCTTTTTTAATTAGTTGTTTTAATTTAGAGTAAGTATTTTCCCCATGATCTCCTATTTGTTTGCCTTTTATAATTTTTCTACCCCACTTATCAGAATACTCTAAAATACTCATCTTATCTTGCTCCTTTCTTTTAATTTCTTTTACACAAACCCTGTAAAAAAAATGATGCAAAATATTTTCCTATTTCTTTAGCCGGGAACTCTCCTTCTGGATTAATCCATTTAGCCGAATGGTGGCAGGCACCTAACAAAAAAAATGCTGCCATTTTAGTATCTTGGATATCAAATTCTCCGCTGCTTTTCCCTTCTTCGATGAATCTTTTAATTAAATTTGCAAACTCATCACCTTTGATTCTTAATTTCGTTTGCTCGGCATCAGGGAAACAAAATAATTCATCAATTAGAACCTTCCAGGCGAGTCTATTTTGGGCAACCGTTTCCATGATAATTTCTATTGCATTTCCAATCTTCTCTTTAGCCGACTTTTTTATGTCGCATTCTTTTAATTTATTTAACATCTCATCAATAAATTGCGTCTGTATTTCCAGAAGCAGGTCTTCTTTAGACTTTATATGATTATATAAGCTGCCCGCAGTTAAACCTGCCTTTTTAGCAATCTGCCTCATAGTAGTTGCTTTATATCCTTGTTGGGCAAATAAAATAACTGTGGTATCAATAATTTTTTGCTTTGTTATCGCCTGATGATTTCTGACCACCAAGATACCCTATCAAACCTTTCTTTTCATTACCTTCGATTTAGGTTAATCATCCTTTGTGGAATTCTTCATTTTCCTCTGATCCTCAGACACAATTCTCGTCGTTATGCCAAAAAATAAGCCAGGGCTTAGGATCCCTGACTTATTTTTTCACCACCTAAAAAAGTTTTCATTGGTACTGTCAGGTTCGATTCTTATCTGGTGCACTTTCTACCAAACAGGTCCAGCAATCCGCTATTCTCGAACGATTATTTTCCCCGGTTGTTTGACTCCCTTTTGCGCTTCCACCGTATACTCACAGGTCCCTTTTTCTAAGAAGTTCAAACTTGAAGTTCCCCCAAAAGGGATCCAGCATTTAATAAAAATCAATAAGTTAATTTGAATCAATCAACCTTTGCTATTTCTCCCTCCTTTCTTACGCCACCCTTTAGGGGGGAAGTGAGCAATGAGCCTTCTTGTCATACCCTCGCTTCCCCCCTAAAGGTGTAAAGCCAAACATTAGAAATGTGCACTGTTATAACGTAAGTCCAACCCGGGCACCTTGATGTACCGCTCCATCAAACCATGCATTTTCATTTTCCTTGCCATCGCCGACCAGATAAAGCTCAGGAACCTTCCCTTCCAGGGCTTTATAGAGGTCATCATTTTTATTGTCTTTCTCAATAATCATGACCGTATCGCCCTCGATGAGTTTTCTTTCTCCTTCTTTGGTTCTAATCCATACGCCTTTGTCAGTTATTTCTTCATACTTTACGCCGCCATAGACAGGAATGTTTCTGGCCTGAATCCAGGGGCACCAATATAACTGCAAATGGAGGTTCATCCCGTTCCAGAGTTGGTCACTTTCTTCGAGTATCACAACTTCCCGGTCACGCTTAACAAAAAATTCAGCCGCTTCAGCTCCTTTCAAGTCACCCCCCAGAATGATGATCTTTTTTCCGATGGGTAAAAAGAATTTACTCAGGAAGCTCATGACACCAGGCCCCAAGTATTTAAGAAGATCCTTGGATTTCTCCTTAAGCTGTCCGGTGGTGACCACGTTTTTTCTCTCTTTTCCGGGTATATCAGGAACTTCCCATTTACTGCCAGGAGCCAACACCACAGCGTCAGGCTTTTCTTTCATAACTAAATTAACGTCAACCTCTGTGCCCAGGTTTATTTTGACATTACTGAGTTTACCCAGTTGATTCTCATACCAATCCAGCATCGGCTTAACCGTATCAAAATCATACCCTGTATCTTTAATAAAAGTAGCCAGCGGCATGAGCCCTCCCAGCCATTTGTTCTTGTCATAGAGGTAGACGTCGTGTCCCCGCAATGCTGCAACCCTGGCAGCTTCCATTCCTCCTGGTCCGGCCCCAACTACCATCACCTTCTTTTTCTTCTTGGCTGGTTCGAAGTCCCGTCCATCTCCGATCTCATATTCATGGCCCATAAATGCATTCCAGCGGCACTCAATGGGGACATTCAGCCACAGCCTGCCCAGGCAGTGCATACATTTCGTGCAGGGCCGGATGTCTTCGAGTCTCCCTTCTTCCACCTTCTTGGGATATGCCGGATCCACCATGAGATTTCGCCCCATCCAGACCAGGTCCGTGCGATCCTTATTGAGCGCTTCGGCCGCACTATCGTAAGTGTAGCCATTAGACGAAGAGACCGGGATTGAAACTGCCTTCCTGATCGCTTCTGCTTCAGGTAGCATAGCGCCGCTGGGAATCCTATCCCTGAATTCCTTGGTACTTGGCAACGGCTCAGGCCAGTACATCTGCGTTGGGAGCCAGCAACACCAAAATTCATTATACCCGTAACCACTTGATTGGATGTAATCTAACCCTGCCTTTTCAAACATCTTGGCAAACTCGATAGCTTCCTCCAGGGTAGTACCTAATGGGTCACCCCATTCCCGGGCGGACATGCGGCAGCCGATGATAAAATCATCACCGCAGAGTTCTCGCGCTCTCTTCATAATCTCCACTCCGAAACGAGCACGGTTTTCCAAAGTGTCACAGCCGTACTCATCATGGCGCTTGTTCTGACGACGGGATAGCCAGCTATTGCCCAATGCGTAATGAGCTACGTGGATCTCGACACCATCAAGACCTGCCTTCTTAGCGCGCAGGGCTCCCTGAGCCCACCACTCCTGAATCTCATGAATTTCGGGAACGGTAAGCTCCCGGGCCTTGTCTAAGAATGGTTCGGAGGGCGGATCAATGGCAGACGGTGCTACTGGCTGTATACCATCACTCACCTGTTTATGGGAGGGGCCGGCATGGGTAAGTTGGACAAATGCCTTGGCACCCTGTTTGTGAATAGTGTCGGCCAATCGTTGCCAGCCGGGGAGAAATTTGTCGTCGTCAAGCCGCGCGTGGGGGATGTTACTGCACCCGCGCATCCAGTCAGTAACCGCCTCTTCTACGATTATCAAGCCAACCCCACCTTTGGCAATGGATTCGTAGAACTTGATAAACCTATTCCCGACAGACCCATCTGGTTCAAGATAGATAAACCACTGGGAGGACTTGACGAGACGATTCTTCAATTCCACGTGTTTAATTTTGAACGGTGTGAATATTTTGTCGTACTTTTTGTCTCTCGGCATCTCTCTATCTCCTTAAGTTATAATTTAGAAATCTAGAAGTCAACTTCAGTAAGTATTATCCTGGAGAATGCTCTCTTCGTCGCTAACGTAGCATGTCATGCAGAAAAGCCCTTATTTCTTTTACATTAAGCTCTGGACAGTTATCCAGCGCGTACACCCCGCAGCCGGGAAGTACAACACGTTTTGCATTTGAATAGGCATCACAGACTCGCTTGAAATAAGGCATCAAAAGGTCGTTTTCTCCACAGAGAAAAAGCGTAGGACATTTGACCTTTGAAAACATGGACTCGTAATCTTGACTAAAAACTGCTGAAAACGCCTCGTGAAAGTGCTCAACCGCTCTTAAGGTATCAACAGCCTCTCGGTGGCACAACATCGGCGGATGATCGGGATCGAGCCCCACAACGTGATTCCAGATCTTCATGAGGTGGCTACCATCTGCCGCTATCGCTACAGACTTACCTAACATATCGAGAAAAGATCTGGCCTCTTCTTTAGTAAGATAGACGGGTCCCTCCAACATAATGCCCTTGAGGCGCTCCCGTGCTGTGGCAGCCATCTCTACAGAGATTGCTGCGCCGGTGTGGTGTCCGAAAGCGTAAAACTCGTGAACGCCCAGGTTTTCCAGTGCCTCCAGAAGGATAGATGCATAATAGGTGATTGTCGGAGGCTGCGGAGGAAAAAATGATTGACCGAACCCAGGAGTGTCCATGGCGAACATCCGGTATTCACCGTCCAGTAGCCCCATGATTTTTTCGTAACATTCCGATGAGGTGGCAATCATATGAAAGAATACCACCGGCGGTTCTTTTCCTCCTTCACAAAAGCGGTAGTGAATCTGTCCGTCCCGCGTGCCCACATACCCCCTTTTAATTGCCATTGGTGCACCTCCTTCCTTGCAGACATTAAGTGGCAACCAAACATCTCCCCATTGTTATTTTGATCAGTCTTTTACCGGCACCCTTGGAGTTTAGTACCGTGAGTGCTTTTCAAGTAACTTGGTCAGGGATGTTTCCTCCTTTTCTTTCTTATGTTCAGTTTGAAGGACTCGCTTTTAACTCGCCCAAAAATTCCCGGATTTCTTTTACGATTTGTTCGGCGCAGTTATCCGGAGCATAGGTCCCCCCCCCTTTAAGTACAGCACTTTTCGCCTGAGGATAAGCGTCACATACCGGCTTAAAATAGGGAAACAGAACATCATTGTCCCCGCAAAGCAACAGCATGGGACATTTCACCCTGGAAAACATGGCATAAGAATCCTGAAGGAAGACTGCGATATAGGCTTCATGCCAGCGCTGCCCGGCCCTCAGTGTATCGATCGCCTCCCGGTGACATAACATCGGCGGATGATCCGGATCAAGCCCGACCACACGTTCCCAGATTTGCATCAGGTGGCTTCCATTAGGCATTACCACCATGGGCTTGATCGCAGTGTCCAGCCACTGCTGACATTCCTGCTCGCTAAGCCAAACAGGTCCGTCCATCATGAGAGTTTTAATACGATCCGGCGCTCGCGCGGCCATTTCCACCGCTATGGCTGCACCCGTATGGTGCCCGAAGGCATGGAACTGCTGGACCCCGATATTCTTTAACGCCTCCAGAAGGATCGAGACGTAATAGGTGACAGTGGGAGGTTCATGCGGGAAAAAGGTTTGGCCGAACCCCGGCGTATCCATGGCAAACATCCGGTACTCGTCCTCCAGCAACCCCATAATCTTTTCAAAGCTCTGAGAAGAACTCGCAGTCTGGTGGAAGAAAACAATCGGCGGCTCGCTCCCGCCGTCACAAAAGCGAAAGTGAACCTGCCCATCCCGAGTGTCAATATAGGCTTTTTTTATCGTCATTGATATACCTCCAGATTTCAATAAATTATAGTAAAAGTCCTAAATAAGTTTACATAATTCTAACTCCTAATATCTAAAACCTAAACAAATTCAAAATGTTAAATTCAAATGTTCAAAATTACATCAAGGGAAGTAATTTCATATTTTGAATTTTGGTCATTTGTTATTTGATATTGTTTAGAGTTTAGGATTTCGGATTTAAGACTTATTTAAAAAAACTTGGCTGTTTATATTGCCGCCGTTACCTATAATTGAAGCTTGCTCCAGTGTTCCTCGCCCCTTTACAGCGCACGATCCGCGCCATCCTCCTCCAGTTTAAGTTCCATCATCTGGGCATGTCCATTGTGAGCACAGGTTTCGGCCAATCGGCGCACAATAAAATCATCGGTAGCTTCGAGCACATGAAAGTGTGCTCCATTAGCCGCGACCATCACATCGTGGGCCTGAAGATCTAACTCAACCCACTCGCTGTGGAGGGGTGGTATTGACTGCTTGATCTTCCCCTGCCCTTTTAGAACGACCCAGATCTCCTTATGGGGATGAAGCCGTTTATAGCCGGCAGGGAAACGGCAATCAGTGATGGCAGCCGTCTGC
>JAZDOO010000304.1:0-3507 GCA_043798555.1 Pseudomonadota bacterium
AAAAATGAATACCGCAAAAAAGTACTTTCAAAAACAGCTTTCTGTTCCTGAATTTAAACAGTCCTATATGGAAGAGAAAGTTAAACTGGACATTGAATATCAATTAGAAGAATTGAAGAAAGATATTCAGTCCTGTAAACCCAGTGAAGAAATTATTAAGAAAATTGATCGTATCGAGAAGTATGTTTTGTCTGCCTGAATTGCAAAGGCACTTTTGTTTTTAAAGACTGCCGGCGCTGGGGAATGACAAAAGAGGGGAAAGCTGACTTTTTACGAGTTTATCAAATCTAAGGGAATAAAAAAATAACCGACTAAAATGAAAAAAGAAGCCAACTTAAGAAGCATCGCCTGTATTGGCGCCGGGTACTGGGGCAAGAATTTGATCCGCAATTTTGCCTCCCTGGGGGTTTTGCACACCATTTGTGACGTTGATCGGGAGAAACTGAAGGAATACCAAGAACTCTACCCTGAGGTTAACCTTCAGACAAATATCCATGAAGTACTTCAGGAAAGGGATATTCATGGAGTTGTCATTGCCACCCCTGCAGAGACCCACTTTAAATTAGCCAGGCAGGCGTTGGAGCTGGGGAAGGATGTGTTTGTGGAGAAACCGTTAGCCTTAAGTGTGCGGGAGGGAGAGGAGCTGGTTTCTCTTTCCCGAAAAAACGACAAAGTCATCATGGTGGGGCATCTTTTGCACTACCATCCGGGTATTCAAAAATTAAATGAGCTGGTAAAAAGCGGAGAACTGGGGAAAATTTATTATGTCTATTCTAACAGGCTTAACCTGGGAAAGTTCCGAAAGGAAGAAAATATTCTCTGGAGCTTTGCCCCTCACGATATTTCGGTTATTCTTTTACTCTTGGGGGAAATGCCACGGGAGATTTCGGCGCACGGAGGAAATTACCTGCAGCAGGAAATTGCTGATGTCACGGTGACCACCATGGATTTTGAGAGCGGGGTGCGGGCTCACATTTTTGTAAGCTGGCTTCATCCCTATAAGGAACAGAAGCTGGTGGTGGTGGGGGATAAGAAAATGGCGGTTTTTGATGATGTGGCTCCGAAGGATAAGCTTTTACTGTTTGATCACCACATTGACTGGATTGATCGGGTGCCGGTTCCCCGCAAAGAGGATGCCAGAGTGATTGAATTTCCCTTGACTGAACCGCTTAAAGCGGAATGCCTCCATTTTGTGGAAAGCATCACTTCCCGCCGTTCACCGCGTACTGATGGGGAAGAAGGGTTGCGGGTTCTGAGAATCCTGGAAGCCTCACAGGAGTCTTTGGGGAATAATGGCCGGGCTATTTCTTTAGCGAACCTTTCTCCAGAACCCAAATATTTTGTCCATGAGACCAGTGTTATTGACGGAACGTGTTCTATCGGGGAGGGGACGAAGATCTGGCATTTTTCCCACGTTATGGAAGGTGCTGAAATCGGGAGAAATTGCTCCATTGGGCAAAATGTCTTTATCGGCAGGAAGGTCAAAATCGGTAATAATGTTAAAATTCAGAACAATGTCTCGGTATTCGAAGCGGTTACCATCGAGGACGGGGTGTTTTGTGGCCCTTCCTGTGTGTTTACCAATGTATTTAATCCCCGGAGTTTGGTTTCCAGAAAAGATGAATTTCGAAAGACCTTAGTGAAGGCAGGAGCAACCATCGGTGCCAATGCTACCATCGTTTGCGGAAACACCCTGGGGCGTTTTTCTTTTATCGGTGCCGGGGCAGTGGTCACCCAGGATGTCCCGGATTATACCCTCATCTATGGCAATCCCGGAAAAATTCGGGGCTGGATGTGTGAATGCGGAGTTAAACTTTCTTTTTCACCTTCTTCCGCGGGGGAAGTTGAGGGCGGGGAATGTTCTGCCTGTGGAAAACACTATGAGAAGGTAGGCGAAAAGGTCTATCGGGTAGGATAAATGAAAATGAAAGAAGATTACTCAAAAAAGCTCCTTGGTCAGATTCTCCTTGAACAGAAAAAGCTCACTGCTGATGCACTGGATAAGGTCCTTTCCACTCAGGAGGAGACAAAGTTTCGTATCGGTCGCCAGATCATCACCATGGGTTTTGTTTCGGAGACGGATGTGCTTAAGGCGCTGAGCCTCCAGCTCAATATTCCCTATGTAGATTCCCGAGACTATCCCTCTGAGCCGGTGAGCATGGACGGAATTCCTTTGAAGTTTATGAAGCACAATAAGTTTGTCCCCGTTTCCTTACAAGATGGTGAACTTACCATTTCCATGTACGACCCGCTTGACGTCTGTACGATTGACTCACTAAAAATGGCAACCGGCTTACGGATCAAAGTGGGGGTGGGGAAAGAGGAAGACATTTTAAAGGCGATTGAGGGACTCTATGGCTCCGGGGCCAGCTCCATGGATAGAATCATCGAGGATATTGATAAAAACGGAGATGAATTTCTTTCCGACAATCAAGCTGACATCGAACATCTTCGGGATATGGCCTCTGAAGCACCGGTCATCAAGCTGGTTAACTTGATCATCTCCCGGGCAGTGGAGTATGGAGCCAGTGACATTCACTTTGAACCTTTTGAGAATGAATTCAAGATCCGCTACCGCATTGACGGAATCCTTCATGATGTGGAATCTCCACCCAAAAGGCTCCAGGCAGCCATCATTTCCCGCATCAAAATCATGGCAAAACTTAACATTGCCGAGAGACGACTCCCGCAAGACGGCCGAATTAGACTGCGGGTGCTGGGAAAGGAGATTGATTTCCGGGTTTCCACCATCCCGATAATGCTGGGTGAAAGCGTGGTGCTGAGGATTCTCGACCGGACCAACGTGATTTTGGACCTGGAAAAACTCGGGTTTCTCCCTGACATACTACAAAGGTTTGAAGAATTGATTGTTAAACCGTATGGGATGATTCTGGTTACCGGTCCCACTGGAAGCGGTAAGACAACCAGTCTCTATGCCGCCCTGGAGAAAATTAATTCTCCTGATAAAAAAATCATCACTGTGGAAGATCCGGTGGAGTACCAACTCAAAGGGGTGAACCAGATCCAGGTAAAACCCCAGATTGGTCTCACCTTTTCCAGCGGGCTTCGCTCTATCGTCCGGCAGGACCCGGATGTCATTTTGGTGGGGGAGATCAGGGATTATGAAACTGCGGAAATTGCCATCCAGTCGGCCTTGACTGGTCACTTGGTTTTTAGCACGCTCCACACCAATGATGCCGCCGGGGCGGTAAGCCGGTTGCTGGAAATGGGAGCAGAAGATTATCTTATCTCCTCCTGCCTCCTGGGGCTTATGGCTCAGCGCCTGGTAAGGGTGCTGTGTCCGCACTGTCGCGTCCCGTCCCGTCCCGTCCCTCATGTTTTGGAAGAGATGGGGATTGACCCCGTCGAGGGTTTGCCGGAAGAAATTTATGAAGCCAAGGGATGTGAAAAGTGTGCCAATACTGGTTATAAAGGAAGAACCGGAATTTATGAGCTCCTTCCCGTTACCGATGAGATTAAAAACCTCATTTTGAAAAGGTCAGATTC
>JAZDOO010000363.1:0-5332 GCA_043798555.1 Pseudomonadota bacterium
TCTTAATTTTGATAGTTGCTGAGGAGAATGTTTTGTGTTTTAGGGCGGATGGCCAAGTAGTAGTGGAAGCTGCCCTTAATGGTTATCGTTGTCAATTTTCGAACACAACTTCCCAAACGATTTTTCATTCTTTATCGAAGCGGGTACCCCTTTCGGCTAAGGATCATTGCGATCCTTGTGTTGATATTCCACTTTCGACCATAAGCCTTACCCAACATTTTTCCGCCTCCCGATATTCGGCCTTCAAACACTACCTGGTGGCGTCCGCATGTTTTTCGGGTGCTGCATCCCCCTTTGCCTCGATTGAAATTGAGGGCCTCCTTTTCTTACCACCACCCGAGGCAAACTTAACCCTTGCCTCCCTTCGCTCCGTTATTCTCCTAATTTAAATCCTCTGGAATCTTTGTGGAGAGTTTTTGCTCCTGGGTTGAACCCAGGTCGCTGTACTGGTGCGTTCAGCTTCAGGAACGAATAAAGATATACCAACAAGATTTCGGAGGATTTTCATGAATCTGAAACACACTATTCCCCTTTTGTTTATCCTTATTTTTGAACTCACAGGCTGTTCCAGCCTACGCAGGAATGCGGGATGGCCCGAGCCGCGGACTTTGGGCAGTGATCTCAATACTTACCAGCCTCCTTACCATCCATCTCAGGTGAGTGCTGAATTGCCCAAAATCGAGGAGCCAAACGGCGCCATTACCCTCCATCAGGTCCTGTCGCTTGCGCTGATGAAAAATCCGGAGCTGGCGAGCTTTTCCTGGGAAGTGCGGGCCAAAGAAGCGAAAACACTTCAGGAAAGCCTTTTCCCTAATCCGGAGATCGGGGTTGAAGTGGAAGAATTCGGCGGAACCGGCGCACGAAGAAGCTTCGATGCCTCGCAAAACACAATCCTGCTCAGCCAATTGGTGGAGCAGGGGGGGAAACGGTCCAAGCGGACCGCGGTTGCCGCTCTGGAGAGGGATTTAGCCGGGTGGGACTACGAGACCAAACGGCTCGATGTACTGACTGACGTAACCAAAACCTTTGTTGAAGTTCTCGCCGCTCAAAAGCAATTGATTTTGACCGAGGAACTAGTTCATCTCTCTGAGCAGGTCTTTAATACTGTTTCCACGCGGGTCCAGGCCGGAAAGGTTTCACCGGTGGAGGAAATCAAGGCAAAAGTCGCCCTTTCATCCAGCCGAATCGAAAGGGAACGGGCGCGACAAGCGCTTGAAGCTGCCCGGAAGCGACTCGCTGCCACCTGGGGCAGCACTTCGCCTGCCTTTGAGAGCGCGGCTGGTGAACTCGATGCTATAACCCCCATTCCATCCGCGGAGCGCCTATCCAGTCTGGTTGCGCAAAATCCGGATATTGCCCGCTGGGTTGCGGAAAACAAACAACGCCGGGCTGCCCTGGATTTAGAAAAAGCCAAGCAGCTTCCCGACTTGACTTTAAGCGGAGGGCTTCGCCGTTTTAACGAAACCGACGACAATGCCTTTGTTATGGGCCTCGCTCTTCCCCTTCCTCTCTTCGACCGCAATCAGGGAGGAATCCTTGCGGCCCGCTTCCGGCTGGCTCAAGCGGATAAAGAGCGGGAGGCGGTGGAGGTGCAGGTTCGCACCGCGCTGGCAGAGGCGTATCAAGCTCTTTCCACCGCATTTTCGGAAGCAATGGCTTTAAAAAACGATGTGGTTCCAGGAGCGCAAAGCGCTTTTGACGCTGCCCAGAAAGGCTACCGGGAAGGGAAATTTGGCTTTCTGGATGTTTTGGATGCCCAGCGCACCCTGGTTGAAGCCCGAGGCCAGTACCTTGGGGCATTGGGGAACTACCACAAAGCGAAAGCAGATGTGGAACGTCTGATTGGACAAGACTTGGATGCTTTGGGCCAGGTCTTGAAACAGGAACTAAAAGGAGATCAGTAATAAAAAATAACCAAAAAAGGAGACGTTATGAAGAAACTAAATTTTCCTATATTGTTTATCTTATTCTTAACCGCGGCGTTATTTACCGGCGACAGGTTCGCAAAACACAGCGAAGCCAAGCAAGCTGAAGACGTCAGCCGCCCTGCTGACGAGAAAAAACCAAGCGATCTCTCCCTGTCCATTCAGGAGATTTTAAACACCGTCTGTGAACATAAACTGCCCGCTTACCAGTGTGGTGAGTGTCGCTATGAAGTAGGATCCGTCAAGGTGGAAAAGGATTTGCTCCACTACGAAGAGAATCCGGGAAAAGGACTGGTGCGGGTCATACCAGCAACGAAAAAAAGGGTTAATCTTTCCTTCAATGCCACCGGGGAGATCAAGTTGAATGAGAACACGGCAGCCGACATCAGGCCAAGGATCGAAGGTATCATCCGCTCCGTAAATGTGGATATCGGCGCTCGCGTGAAAAAAAACGACGTCCTTCTCACCATTGAAAGTACAGACCTCGGGCAGGTGCTAAGCGAGTATCTCAAATACCAGTCCCTGGTCGAGCTGTACGCCAAAACCTTTTCCCGCGAAAAATCGCTGTATGAACAGAAGATCTCGGCCGAACAGGATGTGCTGGAAGCTCAGGCAAATCTCAAACAAGCCCAAGCAGATTTGCACGCATCAAAACAGCGGCTTCAGGTCTTGGGGCTCACCGAAAAAGCCATCGCTACCATCAAGCTGGATGACCCTGGCAGCCTTCCAGGATTGTTAACCATTCGCGCCCCCCTGGACGGAACGATTATCGAGAAACACGCGGTTGTCGGAGAGCTTGTTGAACCAAACACTGATGTCATGGTGCTTGCGAATCTTGATACTGTCTGGGTATGGGCAGATATTTATGAAAGTGACTTTTCCCGGTTATTAAAGAAGATGAACGATGGTCCCATACCCGTTGAAATCCGGCAGCTTGCCTTCCCGGAAGAAGTCTTCCATGGACATATTGATTATGTTGGCGACACCATGGATGAGCAAACCAGAACCGTCAAAGTGAGGGCAACGATGACCAATGAAAAGAAACTGCTCCGTCCCGGCGTGTTTTGCGAGGTGACTATTTTGTTGAGCTCAGATGAAGAAGTGCTGGCGGTTCCCAAATCGGCGCTGCTTTCTGATGAAGGCGTTCATTTCATTTATAAACATCTCCAGGACGACTACTATGTCCGCCGGCCGGTAAAAAAAGGCCGCGAATTTGCTGAGAGCATTGAGATTCTTGAAGGCATTGAACCCGGAGAATTGATTGTGTCGGACGGCGCGTTTCTCTTAAAGTCAGACACCTTACGTTCCAAAATGGGCGCCGGCTGCGCTGACTGACCGCACAGGCAACGCTTAATAATACTTCGTGGAGGTAAACATGCTGAGCACTTTGATTAAGTTTATATTGTCCCAGCGCCTGCTGGTGGTGATCGCTACGATTGTGCTCGTAGTGGCAGGCGCAGTGGCGTGGAAATATCTTCCCATTGACGCGTTTCCGGATGTCACCAATGTGCAGGTGATGATTCTCACCGACGCTCCCGGATTGGCGCCGGTGGATGTGGAGCAGCAGATCACATTCCCCGTGGAACTATCCATGCAGGGGCTGCCCAAAGTCCGGGAGGTTCGTTCTCTCTCTAAGGCTGCCCTTTCCCAGGTGATTGTGGTGTTTGAAGATGATGTGGATATCTATTTCGCCCGCCAACTGGTGTTTGAACGTCTGGAATCGGCAAAAGATGATCTTCCGGAGTGGGCCGATCCTGAGCTGGGGCCGGTCAGCACCGGATTGGGAGAAATCTATCAATACACGCTGGAAAGCGATACCCTCTCCCTTATGGAGCTCAGAACCTTGCAGGACTGGGTGATAGCACCTCAATTACGGCCGATTGCCGGTGTCACCGAAGTGAACAGCTTTGGCGGCTATGTGAAACAGTATCAAGTACTCGTTAATCCCAATCACCTGCTGAAATACGGCATAATGCTTACCGATGTGGTTGACGCGGTGGAGCGGAATAACGCTAATGCGGGCGGCAACTTCATTATCAAAGGGTGGGAACAGGCGTATGTGCGCAGCGTCGGATTGATTCAATCCCTTTCCGATGTGGAAAACATCGTTTTGAAGGCCAGCGATGGAACGCCGGTTTTTCTTAAGGATGTTGCCGAAGTCGCCATTGGCCACCAAACCCGTCAAGGCGCGGTCTCCCGCGATGGCAAGGGTGAAACGGTGGCCGGAATGGTTATCATGTTGCGGGGGGCCAACTCCAAGGTGGTAGTTGACCGCATCAAGAAGGCGATTCCTGAAATTCAGGCGAGCTTGCCAAAGGATGTGAAAATTTCAACCTTCTATGACCGCACCGCGTTGATTCAGGCCTGTATTAAAACTGTGGCCAAAGCGCTTCAGGAGGGCGGTATTTTTGTGATTGTGGTTCTGTTTCTTTTTTTGGGGAACGTCCGGGCCGCCCTTATTGTTACCCTCTCCCTTCCACTTACGGCGTTTTTCACTTTTATTCTCATGGGATGGCAGGGTGTGACGGCCAATCTCATGAGTCTTGGCGGTCTGGCAATTGCCATCGGCATGGTGGTGGACGCTTCCATTGTTATCGCAGAAAATATTGAACGGCATCTGGGGGAAAAATCGGGAGGAGATATTCCCAAATCCGTGGTCATCTACGAAGCGGCTCTCGAAGTGGCCCGGCCGGTTGTCTTTGCGATTCTCATTATTGTTATTGTGTTTTTTCCCCTGTTTACCCTGGAGCAAATGGAAGGAAAAATGTTTAAGCCCCTGGCAACCACCATGTGCTTTGCCATGCTGGGATCTTTGCTGGTGGCGCTTACCATTGTGCCGGTCTTGTGCTCCCTGCTCCTGCCGGCCCGGAAAGAATCGGGAGCCAATTTTATTATCCGGGCTCTTAAAAAAATATACCTGCCAATTCTTTCTGTTGCCATTAGATACCGGTGGTCAACGGTGATCGCGGCCGTCGTCATGTTCGCTGTCGCGATGACGGCGCTGCCGCGGATTGGCACCGAATTTCTCCCGCAACTTGATGAGGGAGCAATAGCGGTCAATGTGGTGCGACTGCCCACGGCTTCTTTACAGGGGTCGGTGGCGGTGGGAACATTTATCGAGCAGCGCCTGGAAAAGTTTCTGGAAATCAGCACCGTCGTTACCAAAACCGGAAGAGCGGAAATCTCCGAAGATCCGATGGGGCCGGAACAAAACGACATTTTTATCATGCTCCATCCCGAGAGCGAATGGAAGACGGGGCGCACTAAAGAAGAGCTTATTAAGGCTATCCAGAAGGACCTGGGTCAAATCCCGGGCCTGCGATTCTCATTCTCCCAGCCTATTGCCCTTCGGGTAAATGAGCTGATTTCGGGAGTAAAGAGCGACCTGGCCATCAAACTCTTTGGTC
>JAZDOO010000168.1:0-26838 GCA_043798555.1 Pseudomonadota bacterium
GGGATGAGCTTGAGAAACGTGCTCCTTATGGGACTGTCAAGCCCATCCCTGCCTGTTTGAGAAACCACCTCGGAATGCTCGACCTCTTCGGAGGAAAAGGGCCTATCTACATGCAGACTGCAGATGCAATCAAGCGAATTGTTGATGCTGCCCCTGATGAGAAAGCCAAGAAAAAAGCACTAAAAGAACTTGAATCTGAAGCCTGGGAAGACTTTCTGGATATGACCATCTCCCAGGCCATCCTC
This sequence comes from Pseudomonadota bacterium, assembly GCA_043798555.1. GTDB lineage: Bacteria > Desulfobacterota > WTBG01 > JAGOGO01 > JAGOGO01 > JAZDOO01. The sequence continues at coordinate 246 of JAZDOO010000168.1, forward strand.
TGGGCCGGAACCAATCTGGAGCCGGATAAGAAACCTTCGGAGATCGCTCCCTGTGAGCCTTACTTTATTGGATCCCATTCCGGTGCTTCCGGTGCCTGGGTAAGCGGACCCGAGGACATCGCTCCTCCGGAATACAACTGGGGCTATTGCAATATGTCCACGGTTAAGGGGCTGTTCTGTGGTGGTGATGCTTCCGGAGCGTCCAGCCATAAATTCTCTTCCGGCTCTCATGCTGAAGGAAGAATCGCAGCAAAGTCTGCAATTCGTTTCATTGTTGAGAACTCTGCACAGCCCAAGGTTGATGCGGCTCAAGTTGAAGCACTCAAGGCGCGGATCCTTAGGCCTCTGGATCTTTTCAAGGAACACAGCGCTCTGTCCAGTGATCCTAACATCAATCCTAACTTTATTAAACCCAAGGACTTTATGTTCAGGCTCCAGAAGATCATGGACGAGTATGCTGGCGGAGTGAGCATGCACTTCACTACCAATGGGCCTCTGCTTGAGAAGGGGATGGAGCTGCTTGGGTACCTGAAGGAGGATGCTGATAAGCTGGCTGCCGAGGATCTCCATGAACTGATGCGGTGTTGGGAAAACGTCCATAGGATGTGGCAGGCTGAGTCTCACGTGCGAACATTAATGTTCCGCAAAGAGACCAGATGGCCAGGCTACTACTATCGGGCTGACTTCCCTGACATGGACGAGAAGAACTGGCATGTATTTGCCAACTGTAAGTGGGATCCCAAGACGGGTGAGTGGACGATGATGAAGCGTGAGATCCTCTCGCTCAAAAAATAACCTTGCATTTAATTCAGTAACTTTTTCTCTAGGCGCCGGTTTCGGCGCCTAGAGTTTTTTATTAATGCCACGTCTGTTTGGCCCACGGGACGGGGATATATTCCAGGAATTTTTAGTTCAGAGCATTCATTTTTCGATACGTTTCTGGTTGCATTATTTGACATTATCTTTTATGGTTTATTTTTTATGTTATAACTTGGAGCATTAAAATGGTGACATTTAATCCCCCTCACCTTAACCCTCTCCCCAGTGGGGGAGAGGGTTGGGTGAGGGGGCGCAAAACAGAATGTCAACAATCAATTGTTCTTCTTAGTAATAGAAGACGTTTGAACGTACAGGGTATGATGAGTATGATTACATTTTTGGTACGCCCCATAAATAGTTTTCAACTGAATTTCCAGATTTGGAGGAGGTATAACCGGTATGAGCGATAACAAACGCATCTTAGTTGTTGGTGGTGGGATTAGCGGGATAACGGCTGCAGTGGAAGCAGCGGAGGTGGGCTATGAAGTTTACCTCGTGGAGAAAAATGCTTCGTTGGGAGGAAGAGTAGCGCAAAACAACCAATATTTCCCAAAACTTTGCCCCCCCAGCTGCGGATTAGAGATTAACTTTAGAAGAATAAAGGATAATCCCCGAATTAAAGTTTTTACGCTGGCCGAAATAGAAGGAATATCAGGGCAAGAAGGGGCGTATGCGGTGAAGATAAAAATTAATCCTCGCTATGTGGACGACAACTGTACTGCCTGTGGGGCCTGTGCAGAAGCCTGTAAAACCGAAATTCCGAATGAGATCAATTATGGAATGGATAAGGTTAAGGCAGCCTATTTGCCTTACGAATTTGCCTTTCCCATGAGGTACTTAATTGCTCCGGATATTATCGGGACCGAAGATGCACAAAAATGTAAAGATGCCTGCAAATACAATGCGGTTGACTTGGAGATGAAGCCGCAGGTAGTTGACGTGACCGTAGGTTCGATTATATGGGCAACGGGGTGGCAACCCTTCGACCCCACGAAGGTTGAATACTATGGTTTTAGGAAACACCGGAACGTAATTACCAATGCTATGATGGAGCGGCTCTCATCTCACAATGGACCAACCAAAGGAAACATTGTGCGTCCTTCAGACGGAAAGGGGATAGAGAGCATTGCATTCGTCCAATGTGCTGGTTCACGCGATGAAAACTACCTGCCGTTTTGTTCGTCCGTTTGTTGTCTGGCATCCTTGAAACAGGCGACTTATGTGCGTGAGCAGTATCCAGAGGCGAAGATATATATCTTTTATATTGATATTCGAGCGGGGAAATATGAAGATTTTTACGTAAAAGTTTCCCAGGATAAAAAAGTTTGCTTTATCAAAGGCAAGGTAGCTGAGATTGTTGAGGACCCCGGGACGGGTGCGCTCACTGTAACTGCGGAAGACCAATTATCAGGGAAACTAACCAAGGAAACGGTAGATATGGTGGTTCTGGCAACCGGAATGGTTCCTTCCACTGCGGAACGTAAGGTACCCGCTGACGTTTCATACGACGAGAATGGGTTCATCCTTTTGGATGGTAGTAGGCGAGGGATTTATGGTGCCGGTTGCGTGAGAAAACCAATGGACGTTGCGTCATCAGTGCAGGATGCCACGGCGGCGGCTTTAAAAGCAATTCAATCTACGGTGAGGAGGTAACTCGATGGATAAGAAAATCGGTGTTTATATTTGTAAGGGATGTGATATTGGAACATCTCTTAACATAGAATCATTATCCAAGCTCGCTACAGGCGACTATAAGATTCCCGTTTGTAAAGTCCATGATACTCTGTGTAGCAACGAAGGAATTGATCTCATCAGGAAAGATATTGCCGATGAAGGTGTGAATGCAGTAGTAATTGCCGCCTGCTCACCACGCGTAAAATATGATGTTTTCAATCTTGGAACCGGCGTCCTTTTAAGCCGGGTGAACCTCAGAGAACAGGTTGTCTGGAGTCATCCTGCCAATGATGAAGACACCCAGATGTTAGCTGAAGATAACGTGCGAATGGGGATCATTCGGACACAGAAGATGGATTTTGTGGAGCCCTATCAGGAGGAAAATCTGGTAAAAAATATCCTGGTGGTAGGGGGTGGATTGGCGGGAATGACTGCGGCTATAGAGACGGCCAAGGCTGGATATGATGTGGTGCTGGTGGAAAAGGAAGCGTCACTGGGAGGATGGGTGAAAGGCCAATTTAAACTGTGCCCTCAGAGATCTCCATACACTGATCTTGAAGATCTAACCATGCTTGAAGGCATGATGAAAGAGGTTGGTGAAACTTCAAATATTAAAGTATATACCTCTGCCACTATTGAGAAGATAGCTGGAGCACCTGGAATGTATGATGTAAGCATTCATCATAATGGTAATATCGCCTCCGAGAGGATAGGGGCAATCGTTTTGGCGACCGGGGCGCTTCCCTACGATGCGGATAAGCTGGAACATCTTGGGTACGGGAAATCCGCTAATATCATAACGCGAGAAAAACTCGAGGAGCTCGCCGTTAGTGGTAAAATCACTCGACCTTCCGATGGAAAAATTCCCGAAAGTGTGACGTTTGTTTTGTGTGCTGGGTCAAGGGATGTAAGTCACCTTCCTTACTGTTCCTCTATTTGCTGCATGGAATCGTTGAAACAGGCCAAATACATTCGAAGACAAAATCCTGAGGCGAGAGTTTTTATTATCTATAAGGATATGAGAACCCCTGGTCTTTATGAAAACTTCTATAAGGCAGTTCAGGAGGACGAAGGGATTTTCTTTACCAAAGGTGAGGTGAGCAATGTTACCGGAAATGGAAATAAGTCGGTATATGTTGATGTAAAAAATACACTTCTGGGAGAGGATATCAGAATTGAATCTGACTTAGTGGTGCTCGCAAATGGTATCGTGCCCACCACTGCGATTGGGGAAGAAATTGTGGTAACTTCAGAGGAAGAGGATAAAAAGAAAACTCCTGCCAAAGAAGAAGTAGCGGTACCAGCAGATAAAATTATAAAATCAAATATATTGAACCTGGAATATCGACAGGGACCGGAAGTCCCCCCCCTCAAATACGGTTTTCCCGATTCTCATTTCATTTGTTTCCCCTATGAAACCCGGAGAACAGGGATTTATGCGGCAGGGTCAGTACGGGCTCCCATGGATATCCTCTCAACCATAGAAGATGCAACTGGCGCAGCCCTCAAAGCGATCCAGTGTGTGGAGGTGACCTCCCGGGGAGAAGCAGTCCATCCGAGGGCCGGAGATAAATCCTACCCGGAACTGTTTATGCAGCGATGTACCCAGTGTAAGCGCTGCACCGAAGAATGTCCCTTCGGAGCGTATGATGAGGATGAGAAATTCAACCCCTTACCCAACCCTACCCGTTGTCGGCGATGTGCGATCTGTATGGGATCCTGTCCGGAGAGGATCATTTCTTTCAAGGATTACTCAGTGGACATGATTGGTTCGATGGTTAAGGCCATCCAGGTTCCGGAAGAAGATGAGGAAAAACCCAGAATTCTGGTACTTGCCTGTGAAAACGATGCCTATCCCGCCCTGGATATGGCAGGAATTAATCGCCTTACCTATAATCCTTATGCACGGATTATTCCCCTTCGATGCGTGGGGTCCGCTAACTTAGTGTGGATTGCTGATGCGTTAGCAAAAGGGATCGATGGGGTACTTTTCTTAGCTTGTAAGCATGGCGATGATTACCAATGTCATTTTGTTAAAGGAAGTGAATTAGCAAATTACCGGATGGGTAAAATTAAAGAAACCCTTGACCGTTTGGTACTCGAGTCTGACCGGATTCGGTTTGAAGTTGTTTCCCACTCAGACTATCATAAACTCCCGGGTATTCTTGATAGTTTTTTGGAGAAGATCAAGGAAGTAGGTCCCAACCCTTACAAAGGTATGTAGGAGGAATTAATCATGGCAGAATCGACCTTGGTAAAACCGGATATCAATTTTGTTAAACAAGTTAAGGAGCTCGGAGGGGATTCGCTGAAAAAATGCTTTCAGTGCGGAACCTGCTCAGTGATTTGTAAGTTGTCACCGGAGGAAAACCCTTTTCCCAGAAAAGAGATGATCTGGGCGCAGTGGGGATTAAAAGATAAGCTCATGAAAGATCCCGATATCTGGTTGTGTTATAACTGTAACGATTGTTCGGTTCACTGCCCCCGGGGAGCTAAGCCCGGCGAGGTGCTGGCAGCGGTGAGAAATTACAGTTTTATGGAATACTCCACCCCCAAATTTATGGGAAAAGCGTTAAGTCAGGCCAAGTACTTGCCATGGTTGTTTGGATTTCCAATCCTTCTTTTGTTGCTTGTGCTTTGGGGCCACGGAACTCCCTCTGGCGAGATCCTGTTCCGGAAATTCATCTCCTACGAGATAATAGATGTAGCAGCCGGAATCTTCACGTTGCTGGTGTTAATATCCCTCATTACGGGTGTAAGGGGGTTCTGGACTAACCTTGCTGCGGGAACGAATGGTTCCCTTTCCCTCCTTAATGTTTTAAAGTCTTATCTGATACCGGTGGTGACGAAGATTTTGCGGCACGACAAATTCAGTGACTGTGAGGCCAATAATATAAGGTATTATGCCCATCTGGCCATATTTTACGGCTTTGTGCTGTGCCTGATCGCCACTTCCATTACCGCCGGTGGTATCTGGGCGGAGAAACTGTTTTTACCAGGGAACGAGTCTCTTTTGCCCCCCTGGTCACTTTTTAGTGTGGTCAAGTTGGCTGGCAACCTGGGGGGGATAGCAATCTTAGTGGGATGTGTGCTGGTGCTTTACAACCGTTCGGCTAATAAGGATAAAGCCGGAGCCAGTACCTATTACGACTCGGTTTTCACCTGGACTATCGTAGTGGTGGCAATAACCGGATTTCTTACCCAGTTTGCCCGAATGGCGGAGGCTGCTTTTTGGGCCTACCTGTTTTACAGCATCCACTTAGTCTTTGTGTTCTACCTGCTCGCTTACCTTCCTTATTCCAAGTTTGTCCACATGATTTACCGGGTGATGGCTATGGTTTACGCTGAGCATGTCAACCGATCGCCAAGGAAATAAGCTAACCCTTTCTCCCAAACTCATATTACCTAACTGCTCACACCCCAGGAAGAAACTTTCCCGTGCGGCCAATCTTTTGGAAGCGGGGTTTTACGTGCGTTATATCTGAGTAACAAGTGAATTTTACTTGACAAAGTGTCCTTGTGTGGTAACTCTATATTTCTTTAAAGGGATACTGTAGTTATTAACCATTTGCGGATTAAAGACGTGGAGATATGGATTATAAGGAGACAATCAACCTACCCCAGACAGCATTTCCCCAAAAGGCAAACCTTTCCCAAAAAGAGCCGGAAATTTTGAAGCAATGGGAAGCGATGGGGATTTATACCCTCATAAAGAACACTCCGGGAACCCAGGGAAGGTATGTTCTTCACGATGGGCCACCATATGCTAATGGCCATATTCACATGGGCCATGCTTTGAATAAAATCATTAAGGATATTATTGTTAAGTCCAAATTTATGGCTGGCTATGAGATCAACTACATTCCCGGGTGGGACTGTCATGGCTTACCGATCGAACATGAAGTGGACAAACAGCTAAAGGCCAAAAAGAAGGGGCTTTCGCCCTTAGAAATCCGGAGACTTTGTCGAGAATACGCAGAAAAATTTATTACTATCCAACGGGAGGAATTTAAACGCCTGGGAGTATTCGGTGATTGGGAAAATCCATATTTAACCATGTCATTTGATTATCAGGCTACCATTGTCCGTGAGTTCGGGAAGTTTGTGGAAAAAGAGAGCATTTACCGGCGGAAAAAGCCGATTCAGTGGTGCGCTACCTGCTTGACTGCATTAGCGGAAGCGGAAGTTGAATATAAAGATCATACCTCCCCGTCAATTTATGTGAAGTTCCCTCTGCTTTCAGATGTAGGGGACAAGGTGCCAGCATTAAAAGGAGAAAAAAAAGTCTTCGTTATTATCTGGACAACGACTCCCTGGACTATTTTAGCGAACTTGGCCATTACTTTTCACCCTGATTTTGTGTATGTGGCAGTGCGGGTGAACGATGAGGTGTATATCCTTGCTGATGGTTTATTGAAAAAGACCATGGAGGCGTTAGGGGTTACCAAGTATGAAGTCATTGCTGCGTTTCCGGGTGGAACGATGGAGAATTTTTTCTGCCGCCATCCTTTTATTGAAAGAGAGTCTCGTTTGATTCTTGGAACCCATGTTACCTTGGAAGCAGGAACCGGATGTGTGCATACAGCTCCCGGCCATGGACAGGAAGACTACGAGGTTGGTCTTAAATATAATTTAGAGGTATTTTCCCCGGTAGATGATGAGGGGAAATTTACTGAGAAGGCGGAATTTTTTTGCGGACAGAATGTTTTTGAAGCTAATAAGGCGGTGATTCAGAAATTAAAAACAGTGGGTGCGCTTCTAAAAGAAGGTGAGATTGTCCATTCATATCCTCACTGCTGGCGCTGCAAAAGACCGGTTATTTTCCGGGCTACCGAACAGTGGTTCATCTCGATGGATAAAAATGGATTTCGAAGTGAGGCCTTAGAAAACATCAGGAAGGTTCGCTGGATCCCTCATTGGGGAGAGGACCGAATCTATGGGATGGTAGAAAGTCGTCCTGATTGGTGTATTTCCCGCCAAAGGAGCTGGGGGGTGCCCATAGTGATTTTTTATTGTAAACGCTGTCGTCATCCTTTAGCCGAAAGAGAGGTTGTTGATAGAGTAGCAGATTTTTTTGCCAAGGAAGGAGCGGACATCTGGTTTGACCGGGATGCGGCTGCATTGCTTCCTCCGGGGACTTCTTGCTCCCAATGCGGTCACAATGAATTTGAAAAGGAGAAGGATATTCTGGATGTGTGGTTTGACTCAGGAGTCAGTTTTGCCGCCGTCATGGAGGGTCGCGAGAGCATACCTATTCCGGTTGATTTGTATCTGGAAGGGAGCGACCAGCATCGGGGATGGTTCCACAGCGCCCTTTTAACGGCAGTAAAGACCCGCAATAAGGCCCCTTACAAGACCGTGCTTACTCACGGATTTGTGGTGGATGGGGAAGGGAAGAAAATGTCTAAAACCCAGGGCAATGTTATTCACCCTAATGATGTCATTAAGAAGTACGGGGCGGAGGTGCTCCGGCTCTGGGTTGCTGCGGAGGATTACCGGGACGACATTAGGATCTCCCAGGAAATTTTACAGCGCCTTTCGGAAGCCTACCGGAGATTTCGAAATACCTGCAGGTTTTTGTTAGGGAATCTTTCCGGCTTCAATCCTGATAATGATAGTGTGGCTTATGAAAATCTGGATGAGATAGACCGGTGGGCGCTCCACCGCTTACAGGAACTTATAACCAAAGTACTTAATGCCTACGAATCATTTGAGTTCTATAAAATTTATCATCTCATCCACAATTTTTGCGTGGTAGATATGAGCTCTTTCTATTTAGACGTTCTGAAAGACCGGTTTTATTGTTCCAAGGTTGATTCCCGCGAGCGTCGCTCCGGTCAGACTGCTCTTTATGAAATTCTTCTTGCTTTGGTAAAACTTTTTGTTCCGGTTCTTCCTTTTACTACCGAAGAAATCTGGGGGTATCTCTTACTCATAAATGGCAGGTTAGAAAAAAGTATCCATTTATCCCGATTCCCATCAGTTAACCCTCAGTATTGTGATACTCAACTGGCTGATCAGTGGGGAAAACTCTTGACGGTAAGGGATGAGGTTAATAAGTCGTTGGAGGAGGCACGGCGTAATAAACAAATTGGCAGTTCCTTGGAAGCCGAGGTGGTTGTCTTCGTCCGGGGGAAGCTGTTGGAAATTCTTAGGAAGTATGAACCCCTGCTCCCTACTTTGTTTATTGTTTCCAGGGTGAGGTTAGAAGAAGGGGTAAATATTGAGGCCCCGGAAATCAAAGTAAGCATAAACAATGCTCCTGGGAGAAAGTGTGAACGTTGCTGGAACTACCGGGAATCGGTTGGGGAAAATCAAGCCCATCCCACGATTTGCGAACGCTGCTGGAAGGCTCTTGAGGCATGATTTGAGAACAAAGGTACTTATTTTACTAATTATAATTCCTCTGGTACTATTTCTTGATCAAATAACAAAATTATGGATAGAACATCACCTAACCCACGTTCAATCCATTCAGGTAGTCCAAAACTTCTTCCATATAACCTGCATTCGTAATACTGGTGGTGCCTTTGGAATTTTTTCCGGGATAGAAATCCCATATTTTCAGAAATTTTTTATTGTTGTTACTCTAATAACCATAGTACTCATTGGGGTTCTTTATTGGAAACTCCAAACTAACCAATACGGACCTGCGAGCGCTATAGCACTCATTATTGGGGGCGCCATCGGGAATCTTATTGACCGGATACGCTTGGGGGGGGTAATTGACTTTATTGACCTCCATGTTTATTCCTATCACTGGCCGGCATTCAACGTTGCGGATTCAGCAATAACCATAGGTTCTTTTTTGTTAGGAGCATATATTATCTTGAAAAAGTGGTAAAAGATAATGCACCCGGTCCTTCTTAAAATTGGTCCCTTATCCATTTATACGTATGGCGTATTTGCTGCCATCGGACTCCTCTTTGGAATTAGTCTGGCGCTGAGACAGGCGAAGAAAGAAGGCTATGACCCTCAAAAGATACTGGATTTGTTTTTTTATAGTATCCTTGCTGGTATCATCGGTTCCCGAGTCTTTTATGTTGTCCAGCATCTCTCCACATTTCAGGGCAATCTCCTCGACGCCTTCAAACTTTGGGAAGGGGGGTTAGTTTTTTATGGGGGGTTGCTCTTTGCCGTTCCGGTTGCTTGGTTTCTTTTAAAGAGGCAAAACCTCTCCTTTTGGAAAACGTTCGATTTGATTGCTCCTTCAATGGCCATTGGGCAGGCTTTGGGGAGAATAGGGTGCTTTTATGCGGGTTGTTGTTATGGCATTCCTACTCAGCTTCCCTGGGGAGTTACGTTTACGCATCCAGAAAGCCTTGCATTAAAAGGGATCCCCCTTCATCCCGCCCAACTGTATGATGCAGGGGCTGGGGGTATCATTTTTTTTATCCTTATTGTTTTTCGTAAACATACCCGCTTCCCCGGACAACTTTCCCTTATGTATCTTTGTCTTCATTCGATTTTCCGATTTTTTATCGAATTGTTTCGGGGAGACCCCCGTTTATGGATCGGGGGTCACACGATTACCCTCACTCAGGTGATTAGCATATCTATCTTTTGGTTATCCATTGGTTTATATTTCTATTTTAGAAATAAGCAACTTAAACGTGAGTGATGTCTTTTGATCTCATTATTGACGGCTACAACCTGATTGGGCAGTCACCGGAATTGCGCTCTTATGAAAGGGAAGAACTGGATAAAGGGAGAGAGATGCTCATAAAGAAATTATTAGCATATCAACGCATTAAGAAACACGCGATCACGGTGGTATTTGATGGGTGGAGAGAGGGAAGTTTTTCAGAACACCGTGATATTGTGAGGGGGATAAAGATTATATTTTCTCGCCGGGGAGAAAAGGCTGATGAGGTAATAAAACGTCTCGCCTCGCAAGGTAAAGAAAGAACAGTTGTGGTTACGTCTGACCGGGACCTTGGATATGCGTGCGCTATGCAAGGGTGCAAGGTTATCACCTCTCAAGAGTTTGATGGAAGCCTGGAACTTGCGGAATATAGAGAGGGAAAGGGGAGCACAGCAGAGGAGGAGGACGATAATTTCCAATGGAAGGGTACGAAGAAAAAGGGGCCGTCAAGAAGGTTGCCTAAATCTCAACGCCAACGCCAAACAATCCTTAAAAAACTTTAGCCTCTGTTTGAGTATTTGAATAAGTGAAGAGGGGCACATCCTAAAAATTAAATTTCAGGTCAGAAGATTTACTTTTTGGATGCGCCCTGGGGCCTTCCTATAGATTACTTTGTAGTATTAGTAATTACTTAGCAAACAAGAGAACAAAAAATTTAAGAAGAGAGCTTATGGGAGAGAGCTTATGGGTAACAACCAAATATTAGTAATAGATAATGACGTATTCTATCTTGAACTTTTAAGTGATATCTTGGAGGGGAAAGGATATGTTGTTAAAAAGGCATCCGACGGGTTACAGGGACTGGAAATGATCAAGAAGGAGTCTTTTTATTGTTTATTTGTAGATCTGATAATGCCTAAAATAGATGGTGTAAAATTAATTAAATGTATCCGGGAGGATCTGAATCTTGAAAAAATGTCTATTATAGTAGTATCGGCAGCCCTTAGTGAAGAATATTCTGATCTGAATACGATAGGGGCAGACTATTATCTCTTTAAAGGACCAATGGAAGATATAAAGAAGAATATTTTAGGCATTCTGAGTGAGTTAGAGAATAAAGACAGGAAAAGTGGTAAGGTTTCACGTATTCTGGGCGCTGAAGGGATGTACCAACGGGCTGTTGTTAAAGAACTTATGTCTTCTATGCGACATCAGGAGGTTGTTCTGGGAAATATGGGTGAAGGGGTCATCGAAATAGATTCAGGATTGACGGTAACCTATATCAACCTAAGAGGGATGAAAATTTTTAAAAAGTCGCAAAGACAAATTATAGGTGCTAACTTATGTGACCTATTTTCAAAAAACGGAACCGACCTCAAGATCAAGGAGGCGATAGAAGAATTTTCTACCAATTTTCTTACTCAAGTAAAAACTCTCACTCTCCCTTACAACGAGTTTATGCTCAAGTTTGTCATTGCCAATCTCATTGAAAAAGGTGAAAACAAGGGAGCAGTCCTGATTGTTGAAGATGTTACTGATCATTACGCCAGTTTAGAGAACTTACGAAAATCCTTAGAGGGAATAATCCAGGCCATGGCATTGACAGTCGAAATAAGAGATCCCTATACAGCTGGGCATCAGCGAAGGGTGGCTGATCTTGCTTGTTCTATTGCAACAGAGCTAGGACTTTCTGAGGAACAAATTAACGGTATACGTTTTTCTGGACTTATTCATGATCTCGGCAAGATTTCTGTGCCTGCCGAAATTCTCAGCAAACCGGGCCGGATAAATGAACTCGAATTTAACCTAATTAAATCTCACCCCCAAGTCGGTTATGACATATTGAGGAAGATTGAATTCCCTTGGCCGATTGCTCAAATTGTGCTTCAACACCACGAAAGAATTGATGGTTCAGGATATCCTCAAGGGCTTTCTGGTCAAGATATACTTATGGAGGCAAGGGTCTTAGCTGTAGCGGACATTGTTGAGGCCATAGCTTCACACCGACCATACAGACCAGCTTTGGGGGTAGATAAGGCACTTGAGGAAATATCTCAGAATAAAGGCATCCTTTATGATCCCTGTGCGGCAGAAGCCTGCTCAAAGGTTTTTGCCGAAAAAGGGTATAGGTTTCCCTGACCTAATCTATACCGACTTTCCGACTGCACCAAGAAGATGTGGACTTGGGGAACCGAGGGTCGTCTCTCAGCGGGTTGTTGCCCAAACCGGATTTAAGAGTTTGATTAACTCTTATCCCTGCTCCCAATTTTCGATTCGTCCCCGTTTATGATCCGTTTGATATTTTCTTTATGCCGGTAAGTAATCATGAGTGCTACAATTAATGCAGTTATCCGATAGGTATTGGAATACTGATAGGGGGGGAAAAACATAAGCAGGGGTACAGAAGCAGCCGCAGCAATAGAACTCAAGGAAACATAACGAAATACACCTAAGACAATGATAAAAATCAGGAGGCTGAAAAGCAGGATCTTAGGTGACAAAACTAAAAATGCTCCCAGGGCAGTGGCTACGCCCTTTCCTCCGGAAAATTTCAGATACACGGGATAGAGATGACCGAGAAAGGCAGCTAATGCAGCTAAACACACCCAAACCTCTGCTCCGGTTACCTTATGGGTAATATAAACCGGAAGGAAGCCTTTTATAATATCTCCCAAAAGGGTTAAGGCGCCCAGCTTTTTCCCTGCGGTGCGGTAAACATTGGTAGCCCCGATATTACGGCTCCCGTATGTTCTGATATCAATATGGGCGAAAAACCGGCTCAAGATGAGCCCGGTGGGGATGGAGCCACACAGGTAAGCTATAAGAATTAGTCCAGAATTGAAAATAAAAGCTTCCATAATAGTAATGGGTATGGTAAGTAATTATTAATGTAATAATGTAATACGTATGGTTCTGTCAAGAAAGAACCGGCAAAAGAGAAAGAATAATTTAAGGATGACATGATCCGATTGCCGTGGCAAAACAGGATAAGAGGAAAATTTTACAGGAAAATTTTACTTGACAAAATAGATTAATTGCAACAATAATAATTATTTGAAATTTTTTAGTTAAGGATAACTCAAGATGGTGACGTTTCAGGCCAAAAGCGATACAATAGAGAAAGGTTGGTATTTAGTTGATGGAGAGGGAAAAATCTTAGGAAGATTGGCGAGTAAAATCGCTGCGCTTTTAAGGGGAAAGGATAAGCCTCTCTTTACCCCCCATGTAGATACTGGTGACTTTGTAATAGTGGTAAATGCAAAAAAAATTAATTTGACCGGAAGGAAGTGGGGAGATAAAGTATATTATCGCCACAGTGGGTATCCAGGAGGACTTAAGTCAATAACCGCAAAAGATTTGCTCCAGAAAAAGCCGGAAGAGATAATCCGGAAGGCGGTAAAAGGGATGTTGCCCAAGAATAGATTAGGGAGAAAGTTGTTAAAAAAATTGAAAATTTATCCTGATAGTGAGCATCCCCATCAGGCCCAACAACCCAAAAAAATACAACTTTAATTATTGAGGTAATAAGTATTGGATAAGTATATCTGTGCTACGGGAAAACGAAAGACTTCAATTGCCCGAGTTTGGCTAAAAGAAGGGCAGGGTGCCTTGATGATAAATAAACGTTCTCTTGAGGAATATTTTTCCCGAGAGACGGCGAGGATGATAATAAAGCAGCCGCTTTTCCTCACCAATACGTTTGGGAAATACGATATTGCTGTGAACGTAAAGGGTGGGGGTATTTCTGGACAGGCAGGCGCGATAAAGCATGGAATTTCCAAGGCTCTTTTAGAAGTGAATAAGGATTTTCGGACTATTTTGAAAAGGGCAGGCTTCTTAACTCGGGACTCCAGAATCATAGAGAGAAAGAAGTACGGACGAAAAAAGGCCCGAAAGCGATTCCAGTTCTCGAAACGATAATTATTTCCCCTAATGCTTAGTGTGATAAAGAAGGTCCAATGACCTTCTTTTTTTTTAATTAAATATATACTGCAATAGATGGATAACAATCTTCCTACCCGGGAAGAATGCCTCTTCCTTATGAAAAAACAGGGGATGCTTCCCAATATCGTCCGTCACAGTTTAGTTGTGGAAAGGGTGGCGGTGTTCCTCTGCCAAACATTAATTCAAACTGGTGAAGTTTTTGATCTGCAGGAAATCGTTGCTGCGGCGCTTCTTCATGATATTACTAAAACAAGCAGTATCCATACCCGCGAAAATCATGCTCAAACAGGAAAAAACCTTTTAAAAGAATTGGGGTATCATCGGATAGGTGAGATTATCGGAAGTCATATAGAGTTGCCACCGATGCATTTCCGTTCTCCCCAAATAAGTGCAGAAGAGATCGTAAATTATGCGGACAAGCGGGTTTGCCAAGAGAGTATTGTAACCTTAGCAGAACGGTTTCAAGACCTCGTTAATCGTTATGGAGTCACCCCCGAGGCGTGTTTTCGGTTAAAAAAGCTTGAAGAGCAAAATATCCAGGTGGAGAAAAAAATATTTTCTAAAATCAAACGTAATCCTGATACCTTACCCGAGCTCATTATATATCATGAGGACATGATTTCATAAAAATAGCTTCGTAGGGAAGGTTTTCCTTGTAGTGAAGCCGAGTTTTAATTATCATGGTTGTACGTAAGAGGCTATTGTTCAAGGGGAAAGGAGATTGAAACCGAGGACTTTTCTTGCCATTATTATTGTTGGTTTTATCTGTGGGTTAATCGGATGTTCTCGAGCCAAAATCCCTCCTCCGATCACCATTCCACCTCCAGGAGAGAAAAAGGCACCGCCTCCTTATGAGGTAGGTGGAAAGGTGTATTATCCGCTTGGTAAGGTTAAAGATTATAAAGAGAGCGGAGTTGCCTCGTGGTATGGTGGAGAATTTCATGGAAGAAGAACTTCCAGTGGTGAAGTCTATAATATGTATGCCGGCACTGCTGCTCACCGGATCCTTCCTTTTGGTACCCATGTTGAAGTCAAGAATGTATTAAGTGGTGAAAAAACTACGGTGAGAATCAATGACCGGGGTCCCTTTGTGAAAGATCGTATCATTGATCTTTCCTATACCGGAGCGCGGGACATAGGTCTTATTGGACCCGGAACCGTCCCGGTAGAATTAAAAGTAGTTGGTACTTCTCCTTCAACCCCCCTTTATTGGACCGGGAGTTTTACCGTTCAGGTTGGAGCTTTTGAAGACTTCAGAAATGCAACGCGCCTTAAAGAAAAATTATCCTGCCATTACACTCCGGTGTATATATCTCCTTTTGATTCTCCCAATGGGATAATTTATCGGGTTAGGGTGGGGAAGTATAATACCTTTGAGGAGACGTTACAAACTCAGAAGGAATTAGAGACCAAAGGATATCAGGATACTTTTATAGTGGTTGAACAATGATAGGCGCTATGCATTTCCCTTGAATGATGGATATAATTTGTTATAATAAGGAATCTTCAGGAGCTTAGGTTTATCTACCTTTTAGCGTGGCTTTTGGAAGAAGAACAACAATATTATAAAATTTCTATATTGGTAAAAAGGATGGTTAACGTGGCACTCAAATTTTTCTCTATTTGTAGAACTGGTTTTGCGATAGGAATACTACTGAGTATGTTGATATGCTGGGGGTGTGGGGGCAAAAAGATTTATAAACCGCCGGAGAACCAAAACAATACCAGGATTGTTCTTATTAACCCAATTTATGAACCCGGGTTCTATGTGGAACTGGACGATCAGGAAGCAGGTTTCCTCAGGGAAAAGTTAGAGATAAACGTTACACCGGGTAAACACAAGTTGAAAATATTCAACACGGAAACGGAGGTTGCGGAGAAAGCAAAAACAGTTTCGCATAAATTCGATCTGAAGGTGGAATTAGGTGAACAGGAGGTCAAGGAAATTTCTCTCAATTGGGATGATCCAAATTACTCTCGTGACACCAGGAAAGAAACAATAAAATTCGGAGAGAAAAAGAAAGAAAAAAGCACTGAGAAGCCGGGGTTAACATTACCCGGTGGGATATAAACCAGTTTACTCGAAAAGGTTTACTTAATACATACCCTCCTTACCTGTTCTACGGTGGTATCTCCCTTAATGGCTTTTAACAGACCGTCCTGGAGAAGGGTGGTCATTCCTTGTCCCATGGCTGTTTTACGGATTTCTTCTACCGTGCCTTTCTTTTGGACAAGTTTTTTAATTTCGTCGGTTCCTTCGAGCATTTCATGAATACCGGTGCGTCCTTTAAGACCGATAGAATTGCAAGCCTCACACCCTTTTCCCCGGTAAAGTACGAACTTTTCGTCATAGACAATTCCTAATTTCTCGAACGCTTCCTCACCATAATCTCTTCTTATCAGGTCAAACTCTTCCTGGGGGGGATGATAAGATTCCTTACAGTTCTTGCAAATTGTTCTTACCAGCCGCTGCGCTAATATTCCTAATAAGGCATCGGCAAAGTTGAAGGGGTCGAGTCCGATGTCAATCAGCCGGGTAATCGTTTCCGGGGCACTGTTGGTATGGAGGGTACTGAAAACCAGGTGACCGGTTAGAGATGCTTCGATCCCTGTCCCTGCTGTTTCCTGATCTCGCATCTCGCCCACCATAATTACATCAGGGTCTGCCCGGAGGAAAGCGCGCATGGCAGTGGCAAAATCATACTTATGACCGTCCTGCGTTTTAATATTGGGGTTGATTTGAACCTGGCGAAGCCGATACTGGGTGATTTCGACAGGATCCTCAGCGGTCCAGATTTTTCGTTCTACCTTATTAATGTAGCCAAGCACCGAATGAAGTGTTGTTGTTTTTCCCGAACCAGTGGGGCCAACAACCAGAATAAGACCATAGGGCTTCTCTGAGAGTTTCTTAAAAACTGCTAAGTTCCGTTCCGAGAAATTCATCTTCTCCACTGGTATAGGTTCTCCTGCAGCCAAAATTCTCATGACCACATCTTCATTACCCCCAGCAGTGGGAACAGTTGCCACCCGAAGCTCTACATCCTTTCCTTTATATTTCATTTTGATCTTGCCATCCTGGGGGAGGCGTTTCTCTTCGATTTTTAATTTGGCCATGATTTTGTATCGGGAGATGAGGGCATTGGTGTGACTGGGAGGGACTTCTAAGTATTTAAAGCATACCCCATCTAGGCGAAACCTAATCTCGGTATCCTTTTTGCCCAGGTATGGTTCTATATGAATGTCCGAGATGCCCATGTTATAGGCGTCAATTATAATCTTATTTGCTAACTGCACAATTTTACTATCTGATTCCTCTACTTCATCAATGCCGGTGGGCGCTTCCAGTTCGTCGGTCTCCACTTCAAGTCCCCCGAGGATGTCTTGAATATTGACTTCCTTCTTTCCTGGTTGTTGTTGGGTGACGCTGTCTATAAACTGAATGATATCTTCGGGCAGAGAAACCCAATATTCAATTCTTTTAGCCTTAGTCCAGTTAAATTTTACCCACTGCTCAATAGCATCTTTTTTCTGGAGATCATGGGGGTCATCTACCAGAATAATCAGCGCATTTCCTTCCTCTTTAAGCGGCATCCAAAGGCTTTTTTTCATAAAATCAGCTTTCAGTTTATTGCTGATAGTCTGGGAGATAATTATCTTTGGATCAAACTCCTGAAACTTAAGATCGTAAAAATTGCTGAGGGATTTTCCAATATCTTTTTTGGGAACCTTATAGTCGGTCATGATGACCTTGGTAACATCAACACGTTTATCCCGGGCCTTTATGGTGGCCTCCTCCAGCTCTTTCTGGGTTATGATATTATTGGCGAGGAGATAATCAAATTTGCTGGGTTTCTTTTTCGTTCTTTTGATTTGGTTGAAAAATGCGAGCCCTAAAACCTCAGCAATTTCAGCAACATTTTGCCGGTCTTCGAGGCTGAAAGCATCTCCAATCTTTTTATTAAGGAGCTGGATGACTCCCATCAAATATTTGTTATACACTATGGGGGCGGTCAAAACCTGGCGAGTTCGGAACCCGGTACGCATATCCCAGCTTTTGTCAAACTTTACTTCCGGGGTAACCCGGGCTAATTCAGCATCGTCATATGCATTTTTTACACTTACTATTTTCCCGGTAGTGGCACAATACCCGGCAATACTTTCCCGACTGATGGGCAGCCGAATTTCCTTTACCTCATTCCCCTCTTTCATTTTGGAATAAATTTCCTTGGCAGTGTGGTCTACCGCATAGATGGTGATTCTCTCGGCGTCAAAAAGAGTAAGGATCTTATCTTTTAAATTAATCAAGATATCATCAATATTTTCAGCCGCATGGATCTCGTGGGAAATCGTTTTTAAATTTTCATTATATGCGATAATGGTTCGGAGTTTCTCCAACTTATCCTGGGTCTTATTTTCCATTAATGACATTAATCATACTCCCTTGAGATACTGTGAAAATAGTTCAATTACACCCATGCTATTTGAAAAACTTACCGTATTTTTTATTACGGGTAATAATTAATTATCACATTTTACCCTCAAAAAATCAAACCCATGTCTTGAACCATCTGACTTTCAGAATACTATATTAAACCGCTCTTGATAAAAAATTCAAGATTTTCTTGCAATTTAATAAAAATGAAGGGAAAAAGGAAATGATTTTTCATGGCAACCACTCGTTTTGAACCTGAAATTATGGTAATAAATAAAACACACCTGCTTTTACAATGCGGGACTGCTATAACTTCTGTCTTGGGCAACAATGGATGAGCAGAATATGAACAGGAAGGAGGTTAACCCAGATTGTCTAATCAAAGGAAAATACTGGTTACCGGGGTGGCGGGATTTATAGGTTTTCATTTAGGTAAACGATTATTAGCTGGGAGGGGTGATGTCGTCGGGGTTGACAACTTGAATGATTATTATGAGGTAGCATTAAAAAAGGCTCGCCTGTCTCAATTGGAACATAAAGAGAATTTTAGGTTCATAAACATGTCTTTGGAAGACCATGAGGACATTTTACGCTTGTTTGCAGCAGAGAAATTCAACTATGTTGTGAATCTTGCCGCGCAAGCAGGGGTAAGGTATTCTCTGGTTAATCCCCTTGCCTACATTAACAGTAACATTTATGGTTTTATAAACATTTTGGAAGGTTGTAGACATACTAAGGTAAAGCACCTGATCTTTGCCTCCTCCAGTTCGGTGTATGGACTGAACACCCAGATGCCATTTTCGGTGCATCACAATGTGGACCATCCAATCTCCCTTTATGCGGCCACCAAAAAAGCCAATGAATTGATGGCCCATACCTATAGCTTTTTGTATGGTATCCCCACAACCGGATTGCGTTTTTTTACTGTATACGGCCCTTGGGGCAGGCCGGATATGGCGTTATTTCTTTTCACCAGGGCAATCTTAGAGGATCGTCCTATTGATATATACAATTATGGCAAAATGAAAAGGGATTTCACTTACATAGATGATATTGTGGAAGGGGTGTTACGGGTTACTGAAAAAATTCCCGAGCCAAATCCTCATTGGAGTGGAATGAATCCGGATCCGGCAACCAGTTGCGCTCCTTATAAACTCTATAATATTGGAAACAATAATCCAGTGGAATTAATGAGGCTCATTGAGGTGTTAGAAGATACTCTGGGGAAAAAGGCCAAAAAGAATTTACTCCCCATACAGCCGGGCGATGTACCGGCCACTTATGCGGATGTGGATGATTTAGTAAACGATGTAGGGTTTAAGCCAGATACCCCCATTGAGGAAGGAGTGAGTAAGTTTGTAGCATGGTATAAAGGGTATTATAGCGTTTAATCTACTTACCGTCTGGTTGCTTGGAGGGAACGGGTTCGATGAAGATACTGCTTACCGGAGGAGCTGGGTTCATTGGTTCTCACGTAGCTGACTTTCTTATCGAGGAGGGGCACCGGGTCGCGATCGTGGATAACTTGTCCACTGGAAGTGAAAGCAATATCAATCCTTCCACCTCTTTTTACCACCTGGACATTCTGGATGAAAGCCTGGAAGAAATTTTTATTCGGGAGAAACCAGACATAGTAAATCACCATGCCGCCCAGGTGAGCGTAAGAGATTCGGTGGACAATCCGATGCAGGACTTAGAAGTTAACGTCCGGGGAACATTGCACATTTTAGGTTTAAGCAGAAAATACAGGGTAAAAAAAGTGATCCTTGCCTCCTCGGGTGGTGCGATTTATGGAGAACAGGACGAATTTCCAGCTAATGAAGAACATCCCCTCAGACCGGTAAGTCCCTACGGAGTCTCCAAATTGACGGGGGAGCTTTATCTCTACTGTTTTGAAAAAAATTTTGGTCTTCCCTATGTGGCTCTCCGCTATGCCAATGTGTATGGCCCCCGTCAAAATCCGTTAGGAGAAGCGGGAGTGGTAGCTATTTTTGGCCACAGTATGTTGTCCGGTGAGCAGCCGATAATCAATGGAAGTGGGGAACAGACCCGCGACTATACCTATGTTGAAGATGTGGCCCGAATCAATCTAATGGTATTGCATGATGATGTTACCGGCCCGTTCAATGTGGGAACTGGAAAGGAAACCACGGTAAATTATCTTTTTGAGAAGATCAAGCACGTTACCCATTCTGATGTCCAAGAGCTCCATGGAGAACCCAAGAAAGGAGAACAACTGAGGAGTGTTCTTTCCTCGGAAAAAGCAAAACGAGTATTGGGGTGGGAGCCACTGGTATCCTTAGAGGAGGGGTTACAAAAGACGGTGAACTTTTTTAAGACTCACAAGACCAGCACATAGTGCAACGATCGTGTAGCCGCCTCTTCTCCGCTTTTGATGCAGTCGCTTATGCCGATACCCTGATAGGCACTTCCAGAGAGGAAGAGACCAGGGTGGGTAGCTAATTGCGCCTCGATGCGCTTTACTTTATCCCAATGCCCAACCGTGTATTGGGGCATGGATTTTTCCCAACGATACACCTTGGTAAACAATGGCTTCGCTTCTATCCCCATAATATCCCGCAATTCCTCCTGTACAAGGGAAACAATTTCGGTTTCGTTTAAAACTGCGAGATGCTCATTTTGAGCGCCTCCTACAAAGCAACGAATCAGAAGTTTGTCTTCCGGAGCTCGGTGGGGAAACTTCATAGAACTCCAGGTGGAAGCCATAATTTTTCTGCGTTCCATCCGGGGGATCACAAATCCGAATCCGTCCAAGGGGTGTAAAACGTCTTTCCGGTGATAAGCTAAAGAGACGGTAGCAGTGGAAACATAGGGGATAGAGGCGAGATCGGCGGCTAATGACCTATCCATATCCTTTACTATCTCTGCTGTTATATAGGATGGGGTGGCCAAAACTACTGCCTGGGCTTCTATTGATTTTCCATTGGCCAACTTGATTAAAAACCCTGGCGGACTGTGGTCACTTTTAGCAGTTTTTTCAATACTCACTACTCCAGTTCCAGCAATAATAGCAGCTTGGTTGAGTGTGGCTGTCAAGGCATTAATGAGTTCAGTTAAACCTTCTTTCAGGGTCATAAACATGGTGTATTGCGAATGACTGCTTCCCTCTTTTTTGTTTCTCAGGAGCTGCTTTCTCCGTTTCATTATTCCGCGGATTACACTACCGTACTGATGTTCAAGCTCAATAAATCGGGGAAATGTGCTTTTAAGACTCATGGTTTCAGGATTGCAGGCATGAATGCCAGCCACTAAGGGTTCAGCGATTTTTTCAAGCACTTCTTTTCCCAGGCGCCGCTCAACAAACTGAGCAAGACTTTCTTCTTTATCTGATGTTTTGACAGGGATTACAAGATCCATTGCCATTCTGAGTTTACCCCAGGGAGAGATAAGCGAATCCTTAACAAACCAAGAAAGGCTGGTGGGGGAAAGGAGCATAAATCCTTTGGGAAGTTCGTGGAGTTTCCCTTTCCAGAGGATAAAGGTGTGGTGGTGTTGTTCGTTGGTCTTCAGGAAATGGTCGTGGAGGCCGAGTTTTTGACAGAGTGCAATTGCTGCAGGCTTTTCAGAAAAAAAACAATCAGGGCCTCCTTCAATGATAAAGTCATCTACAGTTTCGGTGATAATGGTACCTCCCAGCCGCTCCTCCTTTTCTACTAAAACGTAACTGAAAGGATTGCTTCCTTCGTTGATTTTCATCTGAAGGTGGTATGCGGCAGAAAGGCCCGCAATCCCTCCCCCTACAATGGCGATGGTGTAATTTTTCTCGATCACGATAATTTCTGGTCTATAGATTTTGAGACTATATCGGTTAAAGCCTCGATAAATTTTGGGTGGTCATTAAGGGCGGATGCCCGTTGGAATTGCAAACCGAGAGCCTCAGCCTTTTCCCTAAGCACGAGATCAAGGTCATAAAGCGTCTCCAGATGATCAGCAACAAAACTCAATGGGGTTATGAGGACTTCTTTCATTCCGCTTTGGGCAACTATTTCTAAGCCCTCCTCTATCGCTGGCGAGAGCCATTTCCCCTTTCCTCTCCCGCGACTCTGGAAGGCAAGATACCAGGTGTTGCCTTTAAAACGTTCCATAATTCCGGAAATAGTGGCATTGATGTGATCTACATAAGGGTCGTTCCTCACAAGGTTTTCAGGAAGACCGTGAGCACTGAAAATAATTGGTACATATCGTTGCCGATGCGGGGGGAATTGAGCAAGACCTTCTTCCACGGTTTTGGTTACGGCTTCAAGATAGAGCGGGTGGGTATGCCAGCTGGAAGCAAAATAAGCCCCCATTTCTTTTTCTAAGTCCATGATCGCTTCATGCACTGCATCGTGGTAGCCCTTGGCAGTAGCTCTCGATGAATAAGGGGACATAATCAGGCAAAGAACTTTTTTCATTCCTTTTTCGGCCATCGCTTTAAGGCTTTCATGGATATAAGGGTGCCAGTGCCTCATTCCTATGTGGACGTCAATTCGATGCCCCCCCTTACGAAGATGATTCTCTAAAGACCGGGCTTGCCTTTCAGTAATTTCAAGCAGCGGAGATTTTCCCCCGATACGCTGATAGCGGGTACGAACCTGATCAATCAGGGAGGGGGTGAGCGGATGACCAGAAAAAATGTTGTTAAGGAACGGCTCTACCTCATCCAGGGAGCGGGGCCCCCCAAAGGCTAAAAGAAGGATACCGACATGTTGATGAGAATTTAACGGTTGTTGGGGATTGATCATAACTTTGACCAAAAATTCAAGCATTGATCATTTGAAATTCGAAACTTGAAACTGGAAACTGTGAATTCGGGTCTATTGGCCCATTGTTTCCCGAGTTTCGAGTTTCAAATTTCCAGTCTCTACCGCTGACTGAATTCATGAACAGCTTCAACCAAAGCAATCACGTTTTCTACCGGAGTCCACGGTAAAATGCCGTGACCTAAATTGAAGATGTGTCCGGGCCGATTGTTAGCTGATTCAAGGATTTCTTTGGTCTTATTTCTTATGACCGGGATGGGGGCAAAAAGGGTCACTGGGTCCAGATTGCCTTGAATTCCCACTTTATATCCAAGAAGCTCCCACGCTTTGCCAAGGTCAATCCTCCAATCAATTCCGATAACATTCCCTCCTGCTTGTTGCATGAGTTCAAGTAAGGTGGATGAGTCAGTGGCAAAATGAATGGTGGGAATATCCTTTTTTATTCTCTGAAATACATAACGGGAATGAGGTAAGACGTATTCAGCATAATCGGGAGGGCTGAGACAACCGACCCAGCTATCGAATACCTGGATTGCCTGTGCCCCTGCTTCTATTTGAGCATTAAGATAACGAGTTATCGTCTCGGCAAGCTTTTCCATGAGAAGGCGCCAATAAGGGGTATTGTGATACATGAGTCTTTTGGTTTTAATATAATTTCGAGAATGACCGCCTTCAATGATATAGCTGGCCAACGTAAAAGGGCCACCGGAAAATCCAATTAACGGGACCTTCCCATCTAAAGCGATACACACTTTTCTTATCGCTTCGGTCGCGAACGGCAGGTCTTCTTCCGGTTCAATAATTCTCAGCCTCTCAATATCCTCTTCGCTCTTAATGGGATTATGGACAACTGGTCCATCCCCTTGAGAAAATTCTAAGGTGATTCCCATTGGCTCCAAAGGAAGGAGAATATCAGAAAAAATGATCGCTGCATCTATTCCTATTTTTTCAACCGGCTGAAGGGTGACCTCAGCAGCCAAGTCCGGAGTTTTACACATGGTAAGGAAAGGTACTTTTTTCCGAATGTCTCGGTATTCCTTCATGTACCGACCCGCCTGACGCATGAACCACACCGGGGTATATTCTGTATATTGTTGTTGACAAGCTCTCAAAAAAACTGAACTTTTATCCATAAAACCTCATTACCTTTAACAAAACTTACAACATTTTGGACATTAAAACTTCATCAACGTATTTTCCCTCAACCCGATACCGCTTTTTGCGAACTCCTTCCTCCTGAAACCCGAATTTTTTATAAAGGGCGATTGCCTGGTCATTGGTGGCTAACACCCCCAGTTCTAAGCGGTAAAATCCTTTTTTTCGAGCCCAGGAGATAGCCTCCCGCAGGAGGGTTGACCCTAACCCTGACCCCCGGAAGTTTTTTCTTATGGCCATTCCTACCTCTATGACATGAGAAGTTTTATTGAACGGCCCTCCAATGAAACCTAAGACACCGATAACTTCACCGTAACTATCAGCGACGAGAATAAGATTCCGATTGTTTCCCTGTTGGCGAATCAATTCTTTTATTTGGGTTACGGCCCTTTCGCCTGGTTCAGCCATGATGTAGATATTTTCTGACCCTACTTCATCTAAAAGGGTATGAATTTTTTCTGCATTCTCTATCGCTGCTGGTCGGATAGTAAACTCAAAATTTTTCATAGCATGCAAGGGTATAAAGGCGTATTGTAATACGCCTCTACGTTAGGGACTCTTTTTAAGGTGAACCTCAATCGCAGGGGGCTCAATCGTTTCCAGTGCGATATCTTTTGGGAATGAAAGCTCCGACCTGGATAACTTAATGGTTTTGGTTCCTTCTTTAAGGTTCCATAATTTTACAAATACCTTGATCTTCTTTTTATTCGAGAAATAGAAGGCTCGGCGCGGACCGGAAAAAGCCACATCAACTTCGGTGGGGAATATTTTTGTAACCGTGAGGGTGGAAGGCAATACCGAATATTTCACTGGAACGGTATAGGTTTTGGTGACCAATTTTGATCCATGTACCAGTACAAACCAAAGTGCCAATGTTATGCTCAGGGCGATGATTTTCTCGCGGGAGTTCTTTTTAAAGAAATTCTGCCAGAGCTTTGTTGCCTTACCAGGGGTAATATCCTGATAGAATCTATGCAAAACCAAACTCAGTTCGTCAGGGTCTTTTACTGGTTGAATCTCACCATTTCTGGCTGCTGAAATGGTTCCCCGCTCTTCTGAAACCACCAGGCAAAGGGCATCAGTTAATTCGGATAATCCCAGGGCGGCTGCATGACGAGTACCGGTATGGCCTATACTTTTAAAATTCTTTGAAAGCGGAAGATGACAAGCAAACCGCGTGACTATCCCCTGTTCAATCACCACTGCCCCATCATGTCCCATGGAATGGGAGTCAAAGATGCTCTTTAAGAGGGGTTCGCTCAGTTTTCCCTGCAACTCAACCCCTCCATTCAGATGACGCATGATCAAATCCTTACCCCGGAGGACCACCAGCGCACCGGTCTTCTCTCTGGCGAAGTCGTTAAGGGTTCTCATCAGCGTTTTCACCTCTGGATGAGACAACAGCCTGAATTCTCGTGTGGACAAACGGCGTTCTAAACTCCACACTGCCACCTGCTCAAAAAAATGTCTCAACTCCTCCTGAAAAATAATCACCACCGCCACTAATATTACTGCAAAGAATCCTTGGAATACTGCGGCGGTAAGAAATAAATTAAACTCCCGGGCAATAAGATACACCCCGGAAATAATGATGATGCCGGTCAAAACAAATGCAGCCCTTGTCTTTTTAAACCAGACAAGGACGCTGTAAATGATGAGGGACATGAATGCGATATCCAGGGAATCAGTTATCCCAAATTCTGTAAGCCAATTAACAAACGTCATATTTCAATTTATTTCGCTTTATCAGGAAGTTATGTGGAACGGAAAGGCGAACTTACTCTTGACTGACAAGTGTAGCCTCTCTGCGAGGCCTTGAATAAGCGAATCTTCTACCTCCTTCCACGCTGATTCTGGAGCCCCTTTGCCTACCTCGATACTCCCTCCGGCAATGTTGTCATGGCCTCCAGCTTCTTTAGGATCCTTGACGATGTCTCGTAAAATGTTAGCAGCTAAGGCATTCGGATTCGCGATTCGAAAAGAAATATGGAGTCTTTCGTTGTACCTCCCGGTACAAAACGCCCAGCGCATGCCCTTATAGGTTAATAAAAAGTCGGCGATCTGGGAGACTAAATCCGGATTTTCTACAAATCCGAGGTGAGATACAATTAATTTCTCCCGAACCGAAGCATTTATGATGCTCTCCTTTAAGGTGGCGAAAAATTTTCTCGACCGGGATGGGTTTTGAATACGGGCTAAATCGCGCATATTGCAAAAGGG
>JAZDOO010000406.1:0-56441 GCA_043798555.1 Pseudomonadota bacterium
CCTGGCAACTTCAGGTATTTCCCTTACGTAGGTCGAGAGGACATCCTGATGGGAAATAAGCATTAAAAGCGGCTGAGTAAAATCCCGCTTTTTAAGCGTATATATTTTTTTTATCGCCTCCCCGTTTAATGCATCAACTCCCAATCCGTAGAAGGTTTCAGTAGGATACGCCACTACCCCTCCGGCCTTGATGACTTGAACGGCTGGCGCTATTGATTCTCTCCAAGGTTTTTGGGGATCACTTCGAATGATCACTTGTTCCCAGCCCTTGCTTTCGGTCTGGCCTCCATTCGGTTTCCAGAATACTCATCAAATAAGTGCTCCAGTATTCATTATCAACCCTAACTGCTTCCCGAAGCAGTCCTTCTTTGATAAACCCCATCTTTTCATAGCAACCAATGGCACTTTTGTTAAAATCAAATACATAGAGATCGATGCGATGTAATTTTAGCTGTTGAAAAGCTATTTGCAGCATTTTATATACCATCTTGCTCCCAATACCCCTTCCTCGTAATCCAGGATTACCAATGAGAATCGGGCCTAAATGGCCAGACCGGTGCTCAGAGTTAATAATGTGAAAACTGATTTGACCTACCATGCTATTATCTTTTCGGCATACCGCTTTAAAAGCCAATCTTTTAGGCGGGTGTCCAGCACATCCCTGCAGATACCTCTCAAATTGCTCTCCATCCAAAGGATATCTAAAAATAGTCCCGCACCACTGGACGTGAAATTTTTTGGTAGGAATCCACATAGCCAGTTGGTTAAAATCTTCTTTTTCTAAAGGCTTTAATAGTATCTCCATCCCATTCCCAAACTTTTGCTTACACAAGATGGTGTCTTCAAGAGGAGGATGAGGCAATCACTCGTAAATATAAGGAGTTCTTAATGCCTATATTTTCCTCACTGCAGCTTTTGCTCCGGTCTCCATCAAAAAGAGTGTGAGCACTACTATCCCGCCAAGGATCAACGCAGTAACCAGAAAGCCGGTACTATACGCAGCCGGTGTCCCGGCTGCCACCAAGGGAGAGGTAATGAGGAGGGGTATAAAAAATCCTCCGGCGTTCAATAGGGTAGCTACCAGTCCTGATGCACCACCCATACATTCGGGACCAATCTCAGGAATCTCCACCAGAATGGTAAATAATACCGGCTGGATACTTCCAAAAACAATACCGCCAATAAATATGAGGGTCCAGGTAGCAGCACCTGGTGCGAAATACCAGGCAAAGAAGAAGCATACTGCCGAGACCACTGCCCCGATATGGACAAAAGGCTTTCTCCATCCTATCCGGTCAGACAACATGGGAAGGAAAAAGTTCCCGATCACCAGCCCCCAGGTAAGCAGTGATGAGATAGCCCCTGCAGTTTTTGGACTTACCTGATGGACATTTTGTAACGCTGTCGGAAAGTTGCCTGAGAAACCAACGAATGCCCCCAAATAGAGGCATTGTCCCATAGCTATCAGCCAGACATTCTTACTCCTTATTCCTCTCGTGATGCCAGTAACAAGATGTGGCATATGTATTTCCACACCTATGGGAGTATTTTTTGCAAAGAGTGTCCATAAAATAGCTGCCCCCAACATAATGATGCCGCTAGTAATGAAAGCAGGTTTCCATTCTCCGAAGAGAGGCCCCGTGAGTAATCCGAGGGCAGCTCCGATGTTCAAACCGGTCATATAAATACCGGAGGCGAGACCGGCCTGTTTAGGGGGGAACCAGATTCCCACTAACTTGGGGAGGTTAGGCATGACAATCCCATAGGCAATCCCGAACAGGCACATAAGAAAAAACATCCCCTGGAAGCTCGGGGTAAAAACCCTGGTAATGCCAGTCAACCCTGCCAGAAAGGCAGCTACTGCAACTATTAACCGAATGCCGAAACGGTCACCTAAAGCTCCGCCGATAATAGGAGTCAAAACACCTATTAAAAATGGCGCGGTTAAAATGAGGGTGAACTGTGCATGGGTAAGCTTGAGCTCGGGAAAGAGACGATAAGCCAGCGAGGGGATCAAAAACCAGGACCAGACCAGACATACAAGTACGAGCCACGCCAATCCTAGAATCATCCAGCGATATTCCGGATATCTTTCCTTTTCATTGATCATTTCACACCTCCTCCTTTTAAATCTTGTTAAACGTAAGCAAAGCAGATTCCTCTGCTAAGTATATTTAACGTCTTGCTTCATTATTTTTCGTTGCGTTTAATCATTAATCACCCAGTGGGCTCACCCTGGAGGGAACCATGCTCTGACTAAATCTGACGTGTCTCCAATCTTGCGAAGTCTCTTTTGAATTGGTCCGGTGTGAGCGGGAGCCTCGATGCTCTCACTCCACACGCGTTGGCGACTGCATTTACGATTGCCGCTGCCGGACCAACTGCAGGTACCTCTCCAATCCCTTTAGCGCCGAATGGACCATCCGGATATTGGTCCTCAATGATGAGATTAACGATCTCTGGAAGGTCAGTTGTTCTCGGTAGTTTGTAGTGTGACCATTTATGGGTAACCCCTGGTTTAAATTCTTCTTTTAGGGCAAAGCCTAATGCCATTATCAACCCTCCTTCTATCTGTCCTTCTAAGGTAAGAGGATTGATAGCCCTCCCTACATCGTGCGCCGCAACTAACTTTACGATCTTCACCAAGCCTGAGTCCATGTCAACTTCCACCTGAGCAAGATGTGAGGCGAACGCATACACGAGATGTGGTTTACCTTTGCCAGTCTTGTCGATTGGCTGGATGTCCGGTTTAAAGGAGCCAAAATATTCTACCGGAATTCCTTTTCGCATGCATAAATCATAAAAATAGCAAAGATACTCTCTCCATGATGACTTCTGATTCTCACCTCTGAACGCAAGCGATTCCAAAGCCTTCTTGAGAGAATTTGCTGCTTCCTGGGTAGCGCGCCCGGAAAATAGTGTCTGTCTACTTGCCTCAGTAGGTCCAGCATTGGGAGTGAGATGCGTATCGGGAGTAAGGACCCGAAAAAATTCGATGGGAATTTCGAGTGTTTCAGCCGCAATTTGTGTGAGAGTGGAATAAACACCCTGCCCCATATCCGCTGCCCCGCTTAAAAGCTCAATCCAGCCATCAGGAGTGAGTCGGATACCAATCCGGGATGGATTTTTCCAGCCCGCTTCTCCAATCCCGAAAAATATCGTTGCTAATCCCACTCCACGTTTACTATATGACGAAATTAGTCGATTTTCTGAGTCACCTGCCCAAGAAACTGCCTGGCGATAATAGGGCTCAATCGCCCTTAACGTTTCCTCTGCCCCCACACTTGCTTCAAGCTTCTGGCCGGTAGCGGTAAGTGAACCCTTACGAAATATATTGATCCGACGGAGATCAAAGGGATCAATCCTGAGCTTGTTTGCCAGCATATCCATTTGAGATTCCACAGCAAAGGAGACCTGGGGCGCACCGAAACCGCGCATGGCTCCGGCAGGAGCCGTATTGGTATAGACACAGCTTCCTCTAACAAGTACATGGGGAATCTCATAGGGACCAGTGGCATGAATATGAGCCCGTTCGAGAACAGCTTTTCCGTAGGAAGCATACGCCCCGGTATTGGCTATAAGTTCCGCCTCCAGGGCAGTAAGTTTCCCATTTTTGGTTGCGCCCGTTTTGAACGTGAGTTTAAATGGATGACGCTTTTCCGTGGAAATAAGGGACTCGGAAGCCCTATAAACGAGCTTAGCCGGTCTCCCGAGTTTAAGAACCGCTAAGGCAAGAATTGCCGCCACATGGTGATTCATTTTCCCTCCAAAGCTTCCCCCCGTAGGCGCCTGAATAACCCTCACCTTCTCCGGCTCAAGACCCAGGGCGGCGGCAACCTGAGCCTGATTTTCGTGGGGGTTTTGGGTAGAAAGCCGGATGACTATACGACCTTCGTTATCCCTCCAGGCAACGCCAGCTTCAGGTTCCAGATAACCGTGGGCATTGAACGGTGTTTCATAGGAATATTCTACCATGACATCCGCTTGAGCAAATCCTTCCTGAATATTACCTTTTTGTATCTGCATGCCGGAAAGCAGGTTGGTATTTCCGTGAAGTTTAGGGCTTTGTGGCTGCAGCGCCTCCACCGGGTCAAACACGGAGTTGAGCTCTTGATAGTTAAGCGCAACCTTCAAGGCGGCCTTCTCTGCTGTTTCCAGAGTTTCGGCTGCTACCACTGCAACTGCCTCGCCAAAATACCTGACCTTTTCGTCAGCAAGTACCGGCTGATCTCGCAGGATCGGTCCAATGCGATTTGAACCCTCAATATCCTTGGCGGTAAACACTGCCAGCACGCCAGGAAAAAAAAGCGCCTCCTTTGGGTCAATGTCTAAGATCAACGCATGACTTTTATCACTCCTCACCACCTTAAGGTGCACACATTTTGCAGGGGTTATATCGGCCGCGAATTTGGTTAACCCCAGGGCTTTTTCCCAGGCCCCTAAAGGCATCACCCTGGTACCAATCTGACTCCCGCTTGGGGGCTTCGTTTCCGCGCGGTCTACAGTCAAAAAAGAGACATAGTGCATTTCCTGGGCATAATCCCCACCAGCGGGTTTCACTGACGTGGTATGATGGCTGGGCATGGGAGCGGGCGAATGCTGGCGAATTTTTTCAGCCGCAGCCAGGACTGCCTCGGTGATTTTTTTGTACCCGGTGCACCGGCAAAGATTAGGGGCGAGGGTCTGGATTACTTCGGTATGCGAAGGGTTTGCATGCTCATCTAAAAATGCCTTGGCCCTCATTATCATGCCCGGGGTACAGAAGCCACATTGAATAGCGCCAGCCTCAACAAATGCTTGCTGCAGGGGATGAGGAACATCTATGGAACCAACTCCTTCAATCGTAGTTACTTCCCGGCCCTCCACTTTGGATAGGGGAGTCGCACAGGACTTAATTGGTTTTCCCTCAAGGAGAACCGTGCAGGTGCCGCAAACCCCTTCACTGCATCCCTCTTTCGTGCCAGTAAGTTCGAGGTCATTACGGAGAGCATCGATAAGTCGTTTTTGCGGATCACAGACAACGGTCACCGGTGTCCGGTTAACCGAAAAGGATAGAGCGCCTGGGGCCTGAGCATCCTTGGCCATGAGATTACCTCCTCATTATTGGTTACATTATTGAGGCATCTGGATCAACTCCAGAGGGTGGCCTTCAGGATCCTGGAAGTAAAGCACCTTTGTGCCGGCGAAAATGGGGTGGTCTTTGGGCACCGTCTGAGGCCCGCCTTTAGAGATAATTCTTACCCCTTTTGCTTTGAGCCTGGCATAGTCTCGTTCCATGTCATCGGTTTGAAAAGCCAGATGAACACCAAAAAGGTCATTACTTTTATAATCATCCGGGTAGCCTCTTCCCATCGGGCGATATTCGAGTAATTCGATTTGCATCCCCCCCCGTTCCATGACCACGATTCTTTCGTTTTCCACGGGAAAATTGACAATATTATTCGTTTCCGTCCCGCTCACCGTGGTATCCAGAACTACCTGGAAGCCAAAGGTATCCCCGTAAAAAGCAATCATTTTTTCCATATCGTTTACCACTATGCCCGTGTGGCCTAAACTGGTAATCATTTTTAACCCCTCCTTTGCTATTGTTGTTTTATACCACCGCAATCGCCTCCACTTCAATCATCATTCCCGGGAGTGCTAAGGAACTTACCTGTACCGCGGTCTGAGCCGGCATCCTGCCTTTAAAGAATTCCGCCTGCACGGCGCCATAATCCAGGAGGTTTCCCATGTCCACAAGATACACTCCCAGCTTCACAATATTTTCAAGGGAAGCACCCGCTTGCTCAAGTACGGTTTTGAGGTTCTCAAAGGTGAGCCGGGCTTGCGCCTGAAAATCTCCCGCATGCATGACCTCGCCTTCCGCCGAAATGCCCGCCTGCCCGGAAATGAAAATAATTGACTGAGCGCCATCGACTTTCCAGGCTTGAGAAAATCCGAAATTATCTTGCCAAAGCCAGGGATTAATTTGGGTCTTATTCATAGCGTCCTCCTCCTATGGTCTAATTGCGAAAAGATAGAAAGATGTAACAATTTCCTGGATTTACCCCAATGATATGATAAATTTATCTAATAGTCAATCAATTAAGAACCATTTCTTTTTACCTTATTTGCCTCTTGCATTGCCCATTTTTTTAGGCTAAAGTTGTTAAGGACCAGAAATAAATTACCGGAGAAAACAAAAACAAGGAGGAGGACGGATTATGGAAAAAGATGCAGATGTAATCATCAT
This sequence comes from Pseudomonadota bacterium, assembly GCA_043798555.1. Taxonomy (GTDB): domain Bacteria; phylum Desulfobacterota; class WTBG01; order JAGOGO01; family JAGOGO01; genus JAZDOO01. The sequence continues at coordinate 6,233 of JAZDOO010000406.1, forward strand.
TGGAGCAGGGCATAATAGCCTCACCGCCGCCTTATATCTTCAAAAGGCTGGGCATAAAGTGCTCATTATTGAGCTATCGCAGGTCCCTGGGGGAGCAGCCAAGACCGGAGAAATTCTTGAACCGGGATTTAAACACGACATTTATGCCACCAACATTGGCCAGTTTTTGGGTTCCCGCGTGTATGCTGATTTCAAGGATAAGTTTCACCAAAACGGTTTTGACATCATAGCGGTCAATCAGCCTTTCTCCAACGTTTTTCCCGATAAAAAATGTATCCGGGTATATACTGACCCTGCTAAGACATATCAGGAATTCAAGCGGTTTTCTTCCCGCGATGCGGAAGCCTGGAATGAAATGGTTGCCTATTTCAAGAAAGTTGCCCCTTACATGTTTCCGATACTGCAGTTGCCGATCCCTTCGATGCAGATGCTCCGTCACTTCTGGAAAATATACCGGGGACTAGGTGTGCACGAGATGCTCGATTTAGTCCGGATCCTATTGATGCCCACGCGGTATTTTCTTAATGAACGGTTTGAAAGTGAGGAGCCAAAAGCGCTCATTGCGCCATGGGCATTTCACCTGGGGTTAAGCCCTGACCTTGCTGGCGGAGCAACTTTTTCTTTCCTTGAATCAGCGGCTGACCACCTTAATGGCCTTGCCTTATCAAAAGGCGGTACCGGAAAGCTCATCGAGGCCATGGTGAAAGTAATCAAGGAAGGGGGTGGCGAGCTCTTATTAGGACAAGCGGTAACTGAAATCGTGGTTAAAAACGGTATGGCGGTTGGGGTGAAGACTGCCAACGGACAAACCTATCAGGCAAAAAAGGCAGTGTTAGCCAATGTTACGCCCCATCAGTTCATCACCCTGGTAAAGGAAAAGGAGCTTCCGGGAAATTTCGTCACCCGGTGCAGAAACTTCCAGTTTGGGCCAGGGACACTCATGATCCATCTCACCCTGGATAAGCCTTTGGTTTGGGAAGCTGCCGAAGATCTCACCGATTCAGCGTATGTCCACGTTGCCCCTTACATGTCAGATATCGCTGCCACCTACAACCAGATTGTGGAGGGGCTGCTTCCCGGGAGTCCTATGCTCTGTATAGCCCAGCAGTCTCGTCACGACCCGGAAAGGGCTCCGGAAGGAAAACACGTGTTATGGGTCCAGGTGCGGGCTTTTCCGAGACGTCCGAGAGGCGACGCCTTAGGTCAGATAAAAACCGGGAACTGGGAGGAAATGAAAGAGCCGATTTGTGATCGAATCATCAACAAAATCACGCACTATGCACCCAGCATCAGGAGCATTATCAGGAAGGCAGTTGTTCACACGCCCCAGGACCTTGAAGATGACGACCCTAATCTCTATGGTGGTGATATGGTGGGTGGCCACCACCAGATGCACCAGTTTTTCTTCTTTCGACCAGTGCCCGGGTGGTCAAGGTATAAGACTCCCATAAAACGTCTGTATTTGACTGGCCAATCAACCTGGCCAGGCTGCGGCATGAATGCTGCCTCGGGCCATCTGGCAGCCATGCAAATGCTGAAAGATTTATAAACCAGATCTGGAGAGCTATTTAATCTATAGAAGTGGCATTGCGAATCGCGGTGCGGTGAAGGGTATCGAAATCCTTGAAGGGGATACTTTCGTCTTTCTCCTTCAGCTTTGCAGCGTCCGTCGGAGAATGGCGGAAAGCCGGGGGGGGGCAAAACGCCACTTCCGCCTCTTTTGGGGTAATGGTCTTCTTCAAAACCTCTAAAAACTCATCACTCTGGGGATACCCCAGATTTCTACCTTTCCTAAGTGCTTCATGAGCTTTAGATAAACTTCAGTTTCCGCTTATCTCTCCATGTATTTGGCAAGGATAACGATAGAAAGCTGTCTACTTATTTAAAGGTAGTTCAGCCTTCTTTTCCTTTACCCACATCCTGAAGAGCAGTATGGTGCAACGTAGTAAAATCGGGGAAAGGAACACTTTCATCTTTTTCCTTCACCTTAGCCGCGCCAGTCGGGCAATGAAGAAGGCACACTCCACATCCTATGCAAATACTCTCATCTACGACTGGTTTATCATCTTTAATGGTGATGATTTCGAGCGGACAATCATCAGCACATTGCCCGCAGCCAGTGCATGCTTCCTCATCAGTTGTCCTAAGGTAATATGTGGCCATCATGGAATCCCGAGGAACTAAGCGATTTTTGATAGGCATGGTAAAACAACAACAGCAAGAGCAACAATTGCAGTTGTGCTGAATTTCACCTTGACAATTATCCACAAAATGGATTAACCCTTCTTCCTCTGCTTTTCTTGTGATCTCGAGAGCCTCCTCTCTTGAAATCTCTCGGCCTAATCCATGCTCTAAGGCATAATCGGCCATCTTGTTAAACTTGATACAATTTTCTAAGGAGTGTTTACATTTTGTATCAAAAAAAAGCTTTCCCGCCATTCGACAAGGACAATGACAAACAGCAATCCTTCTTGCCCTCTGTATTACCTCCTTCATCATGTCATAGCTATAGACCGCTGTCACAGATCGGTCTACAGCCAGATTAACGGGAACATAGCGAAACAAACGTACATTTTTCGTGTTTTGGGCATCCCACCCTCCTTCTTTGAGGTACTTGTACATGGGCCGGGCTATCTCTTCCTTGACGTGATCATCAGGTTCCCCCTTCCACATGAAAAGCTGGGGGATTCCAAACCCTATTTGGATAAAGGCGTAACCGGTTTTGCCTAAGGCTGTTTTTTGTTTGAAAAGAAACCCCTTCTTGGCCAGCCCCGCCAGAATTTCTTCAACTTTATCCGCTGGTTTTCCAATCCGGCGGGCAATTACCTCTACCTCCTCCACTTCAAAGGGTGGCAAACGGGTCGGAAGACCAAGCGCTATTTCGGCTTCCTCTGGTGTGATCTTTTTCCTCAGAACTTTTATAAAATCATCTTTACCCATCTGAGGATATCCTATTCCTACGTTTCCTAAATGTTTCATGAGATTGTGATAAATATCCTGTCCCATAAAATCCTCCTCTCAATAAGTAAAATGATAAGAGACGTAAACAAGCTCCTAAGTGTCTCTGCGAGACCCTCTTTGGCCGGTCAGCAGAATAAAACCCCGAGCATATTGATTTGATGCCCTATCAAATCTTTTCTACCTGACAGAGAAGCGCTTTTAGAACCGGAAAGCCAGAGATGGGATCGCGATTCTGGTCATCTGTGAGCAGGTTCACGTTGCTTTCTCTCCACCCTTCAGCCTGGATGGGTGATCCGCCTCCCATATTCACATCCACCACCCCTTCAAAGATATCGTCAGTAACGCGCGCGGTAAATTCCGCCTCTCCTCGCATCGTTTTTACCCGAACTGTATCACCCGTGGAAATATTTCGCGGATGAGCATCCGTGGGGTGGATAAGCACCTCGGCATGAGGTTGCAACTTCAGAAGTCCGGGGATATTGAGGTGTTGGCTCCTAAACGTGGATTGGATTCTTGTCCCTGTGGTCAGGGTCAAGGGATGATCGTTTACCAGGTTCAAATTCTGGGGTCCTTCCTTTACTTCCTCATAAGTGGGGAGGTGATCATACCCGTACTCTTTTAGCACAGAAGAGCTGATCTCCCATTTTCCCGACGGGGTTGGAAACCCCAGCTTTCCATCGGGGCGGAGTTTTCCTGAGAGCCATTTCTTTTCCTCGTCTTCTTTGGCTGCGGGGGAGGAAGGTTTAGAGGGATCTTCCAGTAGAATGGGGCCTTTTTCAGACCGGTGTTTGAACTCTTCCAAACCAAAGGGGAGAGGGCAATCACGTATCGAACCATTTCTTCTTCGCTCTGGGGATATAGGTGCCCGTACTCAAGCCTCTCCGCCAACTTGGCGTAAATTAAGTAGTCATTCATTGCCTCCCCAAGGGGCTCAATTATTTTTTTTCGATACTGGAGTGCCAGTGGAGGAGCAAGCGCAGGATAACCACAAAAGGAGGCGATTTCGTAATAAGTAGTTGCGGGGAGAACGATGTCAGCGTAAAGCGAGTCGGCATTGAGAAATCTATCCACCGAAACTTGATAGTCCAGCGCTTTGAGCGCTTGAGTGAAAAGGGTGGGATTGGGAAAGCTGGTTAAAATGGAAGCTCCCCCGACGAGAAGAAAGCGGATTTTATAGGGGTCTTCGTTGAGGACGGAACGGGGAAAGTCCATGAATTGTCCGCTTTGAAATGTTTTGCAATAGTAGGGGTAGGTATCCATCCCAATAGGGGACACCTCAGTGGGAAACAGTACCTCTGGCTTCCGCAAGGGTACACGAGGAGGAAGCTGGAAACGCTGACCCCCCTTTCCACATCGAGATGACCAGTCAAAGCCCAGAGCGTCAAAAGGGCGCGTATAGACTGGACTCCAGAGTTGGAATACTCTAACCCGGTGTAAGAAAGAAAAGCAACTCGCTTTGATGAGGCTAATATGTCAGCTAATTCAACAATGGTTCTTGCCGGGACACGGGTAACAGTCTCGATCCGTTCCAGTTGAAATTGTTGCACATATTCTTCCAGTTCTAAAAATCCCTCGCAGAATTTCTCCCCAAATTCGCGATCAACGGTGCCATTGTTAAAGCATTGGTACAAGATACCATTAATGAGTGCCCCATCGGTTCCCGGCTGGATGGGAACCCACAGATCCGCCATTTTAGCCGCGGGAGTATGTAGCGGATCAACGGCAATGATCCTGGCGCCTCGCTTCTTAGCTGCCTGGAGGCGAACCATCCTGGTAATGGGAGAATCCGTGGCGGGATTAGTTCCCCAGACAAAAATGACCTCGGCATTTTCCAGGTCAGGCTGGAGTATGCTTATACCTGACCCAAAGGTTGTATAGGGAGCTAAGATACCATAAGAATGAAAACAGATACTTCCCACTGAAAAAGCATTAGGGGAGCCAAGGGGCATGAAGATTGAGTTCCCAATAGCATACCCCTCTTTCTTGGGAGAAAACATTTGCCAGAGCGATTGTTCAAAATTCCCCCGGCCAAAAAAAGAAGCGATGCACTCAGGGCCGTATTGACTCTTCAAAGTAAGAATTACTTTAGCAATCTCATCAAAGGCCTGATCCCACAAGATCTCTGTGAAGGCGAGAGTCCCCTTAGGCCCGCTTCGTTTTAGCGGCCTCCTAAGGCGATCGGCTGAATAAACAATTTCGGGTGCATGGCGGCCCCGGACACACGGGATTCCCTGAATGTGGCCTTTCCAAGGATGAACTGCCACAATACGATCATTTTCTAAACTGATTTCTACGCCACAGTTGGCAGGACAAATACCACAAATACCCTTCTCAATTCGTTTGGACATTTTTGCAACCACCTTTTAGCTCGTAGCTTGATTCCAAATTAATCTTGCAGTATAAGGCAACTTAACACGCAAGTAGGTTCTTGGAGCTTATCACTGTCAAAAAAAATTTCCCTTTTATTCCCCTTTAAGAAAGGGGGAAATTGAGCATTCCGTAGCGCATCAACTTTATAAGCCTTGTTACAGAAGCTTGTCCCTCCAGCTTCTACATTTTTGTTGGTTTAAGAGACTTCTGGCCCTTAGCTCGATTTATTTCGGCAATAGGATTTTTCCCTGCTACCCAATTTGTATGCTTGGCATAAATCTCGTAATCGTGCCCTGGTATAATTCTCCGTAAATCTCCGCCCACAGCTTCCTTCACTTTGTCGTAGAGAAAGAGTAGGTTAAACGAGTCCCCTTGACCATATCCAGGAGGCCACATATTTTCTATGTTGGCATACCAGTATATAGCGTCTCCAGTTATAGCATAGGGTCCGTTCTGGGTTGAGACTTTCCACCAGCATGAGCCAAAGGTATGGCAACGGGTAGCCAGATTGGCAATTATTCCAGGAAATACTTCTACATCACCTTCTAGCAATGTGACTCGCCCCTCAACTTCTGCTTTAGCTATGGAGATAATATCGTTAGGCTCAAATGATGAATAAATCCACGGGATGTCGCCAGGCTTGAACTTTGACGGAAGGTTTACAGCCATAGACCACCCGTTAAACTCTTCTCGTTGGATATAAATCTGTGCCTTTGGAAAATCCTCGATCTGATTTATGTGGTCAAAATGCATGTGGGTAACAAATATAGCCTCGATATCTTCTGGTTTTACACCTACTTTACCAAGAATAGTTGTTGGATCCTCCCAGTCGTAAAAAGGATATCTTTCAAACCATACGGGAGCCTTGAAGCCGCAGTCAACCAAGTACAAGTGATCTTCCCCAGGTAACCCTCCCCTGATTAACGTGTAATGCATGGCAATTGTCTGGTTACCTTGATTGCTCATGATGCCAGATCCACCAAAGAAATCCTTTGCCATATCCGCCTTGGCATAACAAAGACTCCATAGTGAATAGTCTGCCTTGGTTGTAAATATATTTACCATCATCCCTTCCTCTTTATTGGTCGGCTATTTCAATGAGTAATTTAACCACAAGACGATTACTTCCACCTAAGCAACTGCTGATATTAACCGCGTTCACTTCTCCTTCACTTATAGATCATACTCTCATCATGCGAGCTATTTAATTTAACGTTTTAAGTATGAAAGAAAAAATGCGTCTTGTCTTTTATGTAGCCTAATTGCTCGTCCGACAGAACGTTTCGACAATCTCAAAATAAAGTCGCGTACCTCTACACTTCATCATCTTACTCTTAAGATAAGCCTCGATTTTCCTAAGGGATTGTCGCCTTGTCTATGAGGTCAGCTTCGTGAATTGGCACTATCATATCTGCAAGTTTTTTCACCCTCTCCACACTTTCGTATGCTTGCAGTGCATTCAAGTTGATACCAGGTGCGATCAAGGGCATTCGGTCTTTAATCGCTGGCGGAGGGTCAAAGTTCTCCCGAATACAACAGAAGCCAGCAATGATGGCTGTGCCTTGATTGGTGTTTATAGCTACGGATTGAGTTCCCGCGCTATGTCCCGGGGTTAGCAGAAGCTCTACTCCGTCATCTACCCTCGTGTCTCCTTCAACCACCCTAAACTGCAACCCCACGAGCAATTCTCTGTAATCCGCTGGCCACATCTGGGCGATCATAGGGTGTGGGTTACGGGCAAACTGGATCTCCGCCTCTTGGACAATCACTTCGGCTCTGGGAAATTCATGAGCTAGATAAAAATGATCATGATGAAGATGGGTAGCAATAATGAGATCTACATCACCAACGGTGAGCCCCACCCTGCTAAGCCCATCGGCTAAACTCTGTATGGGTTCTACCTTATAACCGCGTTTGATAAGCCTCTCTGGTGTTATGCCGGCATCTACAATTATAGTCCTTTCCCCGCCTTCCAAAAACCAGACATAGATAACAATAGGAATCGTCTCCCCGAAATTCATCAAGTACGTCATCTTAGGTTTAGGGAATTCCACTTTCATCAGAGGGATAGGGTGGATAATATAATTTCGTGGCACCTCTTTTCTCCTTTTGTTATCCTTTATCCAGTTGTTGAATTACTCAATGGGGATACAAGCCTCCAAGGAATAAATGGGCTGAACTTTTAGACCTACCATATCTTTAAATTTTCAATGTGCACTACACCTCTATATTCTTACAATTACACTACATCCTACCGAAAGTGTTCATCGTCTTTTCTATTTCTGCCCTTTTCTATGGATCTCCCTTAAATGGGCGCAGTTCTTACCCGCCGAATCATTGGTTTCCAGCCTGATCTCATCAAACCAAAATTGCTACTTGTCTGCCATTACTCCTTGGTTTCAATTTTCCTGCTATAGAACGTAGACTACCATGTTATCTCCATCAACCCTGATCCTTTGCCCGGTCTTGATCTTTTTCGTCCCCTCGAGTGTGCCAGTGACAACAGGGATGCCAAACTCCCGCCCCATAATAATAGCATGTGACATACCCCCACCCATATCGGTAACTACGCCGCTGACTATATGAAAAACGGCGATCCAAGGAGCAGCTGTAAACGGAGCCACCAGGATTTCTCCTAGCTGTACCTTAGCGAGATCGCTTTCATTCATTACTACTCGAGCATTTCCCTCCACAATGCCAGGGGCTCCGCCGGCGCCACAGATGTGAGCCATAAAATTTGGCCGAACTTTACGAGATGCTCCAACTACCCCAATTAGGGGGTCTTTCTTTACCAATTGATCAAGCTTCGCTATCTGACCAAGAAATGGCGGCGGCTCGACCTTGAGTGCTTTGTGCCACTCCTCTTTGCGCCATCGGGCAAGCCGACGGTAGTCAACCCTTTCCAAGGGGACGATCGCCTTTCTTATCTCCCACGGCATTAGCATAAAGACATCAAACGGCTCATCAATTACTCCCGCACGGGCAAACCTCTTACCGACTTCCCAAATCACTTTACGCGTTACCGCATTTTGTGCTAATTCACAATAAGGCGTATGGTCTTCGCTCCACGAGGCAGACATCTCTGCCGCCTTCAATAACTTGCCAAACCATTCTTTTTTCTGCATGGGCACCTTTGCCATGACCGTACTCTCTGCCTGCTCCCTTTCTTTAGCCAGACGCTCCCTTTCGACATCGGGGGCAAAAGCCTCTTTGGCTATCGTTCGCCTTATGTCCGGTAGCCCCAAACTTGGCTGCTCAATCCAAGACGGAGTCGCCCAATCCACCATGCGCTGACATCTCCAACCTCGAGACTTAAGGAATTCCAAGTATTCAGTGAGCCACTTTCTGCCAGAATCGCTTGACTTGAGTTGGGCCATTAGTTGCTCGTCATCGACAGTTGCCGTGAAAAGGCCAGCAAGCCCCATTTCATCCGCCTTCTTGCCAAGAAGCCACATTTCCTTACTTATTTGAAATAGCGTATTGTCGAAGCCACTTCTCAGTTTATTGTGTATCGGATCATCAGGCTTAATCCCTATGAACTCCTCACAGGCGCTGGTAAAGAGCTGATCAATGCTGTATAGCCCATACTGCCAGTAAAAGTGTATTTCGTGGACCTTGAGAAAGACGTCCCAGACCTCAAAAATCAACTCCCGGAGTTTGCAGGCACTCACCGTCTCAATATCCACCTCCTGGATGTTCCTGTAAAGGCTCCAGATTCGCCCTCGATCTCGATTCCAGTTACCTTCAGGGTCCTCTAGTAATGCTGACATTCGCTCCTGGAAATGCTTTCCCCGGGACAGAACCTCCTCAGGTTTGGGCTCTATGGCCGTGATATAGACATAACCATTATGGATCTTCCACTCCCAACCTTTGGTCTCAGGGCATGACAACAGCTCTGCAGCGTGCTGCATGCCATAAGAAGTCAACTCGCAGAACATGAACGCGTAAAGCGGAGTCCATGCCGGATACCCATGAACTACATCGCAGATCCACACTGTATAATTCTTAAGGTCCACTTCTTCGTCTAACACAACCCCGGTCAAACCGTAGTCAATAGGCATACTCCACCTCTTGAAGTGAAAACAAATTAATCCCCCGACGTCTTCTTTTCAACTCTTCCGTGTCATCCGTAAATGTAAAATGCTAAAAGGCCAATCTGAAGGACAGAAGGCTCAATTTAAAACTGACCCAAACAATGCGGTAAGAACAGCTATGCACATTAGAGGATAGTTCTCATGGTCTCAAAGGAAGAGCGATCAGTTCGCTTTATATACCTTGCAAACGATTCCTCTCAATATAGGCGAACCCATCTCTTTGTTAAACGGTGGTTCGTCATTCGTGAGGATATTGAGATTCGATTCTCTCCAGCCATACATATCTGAGTCTCTTCTTTCAGGAAACCACCAGCCAAAGTCCACACCCACTACTCGTGGATCAATATCACCTGAAAAGAAAGCTTTTTGTTTAATCCTCCCGCGTTTAGTTTCTATGTAGACCCAATCACCATTGCTTATGTGAAGGCCCCTTGCGGTTTCCGGGTGGATGTGGACAACCGGTTCAGGATGTAACCCGCGTAGCGTTCTAATTTCCCTGCCTCCAGTATGGCGGTAGGAGTCTAATTTCCAGTTGGTAAAAATCAGTGGATATTCTTTAGCCAGTTCAGCATCACTGTAAGGTGTCTCAGGGTTTTCATAATATATAGGCAACGGATCAAACCCCCATTCCTTAAGCCGACTGGAATATAATTCAACTTTACCCGACTCCGTTTTGAAACCTTCTTTCTCATACTGTCTATAAAGCTTAGACCCCGCTATTACTCCTATTTTCCTCGCTTCGTCAAAGGTAATACCCGCTGGTGCCACGATAACATCAAGAACTTGGGTAATATCTTCCCAGAAGTATTCTCCTAAACCCATCTTCTTTGCCAGATCTCTTAAAATGTCATAGTCTGATCGGCTTTCACCTACCTGTCCAACCCTTTGTTGAACCGATGCTATTTCATAGTATGGTAAGGGTAAAATTCCATCACATTCAAGGAAGCTCGCTACTGGTAGCACTACATCAGCCAAAGCTGCAGTGGGAGTCATAAACATGTCCGCTACTACCAAAAAGTCCAATTTGTTTAGCGCCTCATATATTTTTTTTGAATTATTCAACGAAATCACTGGATTGCATCCCTGAACATAACCAACACGGATAGGGTAAGGATCATTGTTTAGGATGGCTTTGACTATATCTTGAGGTAAAGCATAGAAGGCTATTGGTAATAGATTCTCTTTGGCACTGACTCTTCGTTTACGCAGTTCTGGCGATATTCTGTCAACCATACTAATTTCCGGCGAATGCCGAGCCAATATTGGTAAGGGTGACCATTTCAGTTCCCCGCCAGGAACACCGAGATTACCTGTGATGGCCCTAAGAATACAGATAGCACGAGCACTCTGGAAACTATTTATTCCTTGGTCAATACCGTTACCCCACTGTATACAGGCAGGCCTGTTCATCGCATAAAGGCGAGCGGTAGCTCTTATTGTTTCCGCCGGCACCCAGGTTATTTCAGCTACCTTCTCTGGAGAGAAATTTCCAACATGGGACTTTAGCTCGTCAAAACCCACTGTCCACTTGCTAACAAAATTCTTGTCATAAAGCTCCCCGTTTACTATAAAATTTATCATACCCAGAGCTAAAGCTAAGTCTGAGCCTGGCCTGAGCTGAAGCCAAATCTCTGCCCCATCAACCAGTCTATTTTTTCTAGGGTCAATCACTATCAGCTTCGTGCTTCTGCCTAATGCCTCATTAATTTTTCCAAAATCCCCAACACATGTATCAAATGGGCTTGTACCCCATAATATCAGACAGGATGGTGGATATTCATAATCTGGCCGCGCAAGGTAGCCATAAGTGAGCAATGAAGCATTCTTCCTAGGAACGAAGCAAAGGTGAGCCATCGAAGAAATATTCGGTGAGCCAAAAAGATTGGCGAACCTCGTCATATAATCTTCCTGCAAGCCCTTAGCTGCGCCACGGATGAATGCCACTGATTCGACACCATACTGATCCTTGGCTTTTTTTAATTCCGCGGCTACGGTATCCAAGGCCTCGTCCCAACTGACTTTTTGCCATTTTCCTTCTCCCCTCTCTCCTACCCTCTTCACTGGGTGCTTGAGCCGATCAGGATGGTACAGGAGTTGTAGGCCAGCTTCACCTTTTACACATAATATACCCCTATTTATTGGGCTATCAGGATCACCTGTTATCCTGACGGGGTTACCATCCGCCAGATGTATTAAAATACCACAAGCCATGTGGCACATGCCACAAGTGCTGTTTACTAATTCTTTTGCCATTTCTTTCCTACCTCATAGTATAACATCTGCATTGATGTATCCCTTACTACCTTTTTTAGTTATGCTAATGAAAAGTCTCTCAGCTCTCGTCATACACGACGTGCTATTAGTAAATGACTTAAACGAAATCAAACCCTAAACTGGCCACCAAGGTCTAATGACAAAATACCAAATTAGAACGATGAGAGGAAGGTTGAGAACTTCACCGAATCCCGAAACAATTTTATGATTAATACCCCAACCTAAATATACCATCCAACGTTTTATTGTATAGATTATACCGTACTTGAAATTCACTGATATGTATTATCTAAGCTAATATAAGAAAATCCATACCCAGACCAACTCTCCTATTTTTCAACATATTTCACTCTTTCCAACCCCTTAATCCTCTCGTCTATCCAGCGTCTCACTTTATACTCAAAGCGAGGCAAACTTCCATGGGGAACCTCTTCGACTCTCATACTTACATAGGTCTTTTCTTTTATTTTATCAGCCAGTTTCTTAAGTATCTCAGCTTTTGTTTTTTCATCTAAAGGCATCTTCCTAAATTCCACAGTTACCATGGCGATTTCAAGGCCGTTCTCATCTATAAAGACTCTCCCATTATACTCTTCTATTTCTCGGAAAGAAAATACTGCTTCATCAACCGTTTGGGGCCATACATTGGTAGCCTTTATTTTGATCATATCATCGTACCTTGAAATTGTACCTACCTCCCACAAAGCTGATTCCCTACCACAATCACAAAGCCTCGGTGGAAGTAACTTTACTCGATCATTTGACCTAAAGCGAATGAGTGGCATGGCTTCCCTGGAAAAAGTTGTTATGACAGGTTCTCCCCATTCGCCGTATTTGACGGGCTTATCCGTAGCCTTGTCCAATACTTCAACCAAGGCAAAATAGTCTGCCAGGTGATAGTATCCAAATTGCCCGTCAGGTACGACCCCATATTTACAGGTAATTGCATAGTTCAAGTTTAATTGAGTGGACCCATAAATGTCATGAATCACTGTACCCCATATTCCCTCCATACTCAGTGCCCAGGGAACTGAAAAAGGTTCTGTAGAAACAGTAATACCTTTTAATCGAGGGAATTCTTTCTTAGGGTCTAATCCTCCCTCCATGCAGATGGTTGTTATGCGGGTGAGATAAGCCGGTGTAGTGAGAATATGGTGGACCTTGAACCTCCTCATCATATCGATTCTTTGATTGGTATTGAAGACTGCCAGAGGTAATGGGGTGGCTCCGAAAATTCGAAGAGCTTCATAAGACAACATGCCACCGGTCATGGTGCCCAGGGGGTATAAGACGGCTGATATATCTCCCTTCTTTAATCCAATTGCCGCAAAATGAGTTGCTGTTGAAGCATTGGCCGCCCAGATCGCTTTTTCATCATGGCAGTGCACCTCCTGCCCCATCCCTGACGTGCCACTGGTCACATTAATCCGACGGATCTTATGTAGTGGTACACAAACTCTCCTTCCGAAAGGGGGGGTTGATTCTTGATCTTCTACCAATATTTGTTTATCTATGAATGGAAATCTGGCTATATCTTCAAGCTTCTTAAAATTTTCCGGTTTTACTTTTGCCTTATCAAAGACTTCACGATAAAATTCACTTTTATGATAGGCCCTTTCTAAAGTTTCTTTAGTTTTTTGGAACTGTAGTGTCTTTACTTGATCTATAGACATAGTTTCCAATTTTTTAATAAAATAATTATTTTGTCTTGGTATCCTTCTTCGATCCATTAACTTCTCCTTTTTTGGTCTTTTAATTTTAGCCTATAACCTGAGAAGATGTTTTCTTGTTTGTGATTTAATGCCATATCTGGGAAAAACATTCGATTCGATGACATTTACTAACACTGAGCTTTATAGATTTTGCAATGTAAATTCCGAAATGCCCATCCTCCACTAACATTGTTAAAAATATCATATCATCCATCAACATGTTACATCTTGATTTTAGCGCTGATGTTTGGTTGTTTCCGAAATTCCAGAAGTGATTGGAGCACAATATCTCCAGAGTCGTTAAGTGTAGCTGCGAGCTACAAGCATAAGGCGTGTTGCACGGGTGGTATTCATAAATTTAAGGTTAGGAAACGACCCGTAAGGTTCCATTCCTATTTTTTCGGTTCACATTAGTAACTCAGCCTTTTGTAAAGGAAGTTATCTTTTTATGTGAGTAAGACGATGGACCATGGTTTTAATTGCTGAGCTTTGAGTTCCCAAGACCGGTTTTTTTTCAACCTTACTCCAAATGGTCTCCGGCCTCGTTTGTAACAAGAAGACGTTTCTCGGAAACTCCAAGTCTTGGTCAATAGCCCATTCTATATCCTGCGCACAACCGTAATGTTTTTCTATTTCTTTGCCCAGCCTGGCCAACTCGATAACTTCTTCACTGGTTAGGCAAAGTATATCTTGCATTTCCGGCGGGATATCCTCAAAAACAGCACTTTTGGTCTTCAAGTCATACACGCATTGCGTTAATTTCTTTTTGGTTATAACTTTAGTGATTTCAAGTCTTACCTTGTCCACCATCCAGTAATCTGGAACAACTCTGCCCGACACCACACTCTCACCTAAGCCCCAACTCCCTTCTATCGTAATTTTAGAATTATCTCCATTGGTGGTGTTTAAGGTAAACATAACACCAGCCACTCTGGCATTTGTCATTTTAAGCACACCAACGCCTATCGGGTCATACTCCAGCAATAACCCTCCACGGGCACGCGCCATTAAAGATCGAGTATTAAAGGTGCTTGCCCACACCTTGACTATTTTTTGAATCACGTCTGACTCACCTCTAACGTGAAGAAAAGTCTCATACTGTCCCGGGTGGCTTTCTGGTCCTGCAGAGCGGGTGGCGACGGGGACAGCATCGATGCCAGTTCTTTGACACAACTCATCATAATATGCGACTATTTCATCTTGCATATCTGTAGGCATCGCTTTTGATTCCACTATACCACGAATTACTTTAGATGCTTCCTCATATTTTGGTATATCCCGAGGGTTATTAGGATCGGCAGTGAAGGTATCCAGATATCGGCGGATTTCTTCAATAGCACCAGTTCTGGTTAAGAACCTCTTATAAGCTTCCAAAACTAGCGCAAACCCAGGAGGTACCCTAAATCCCCCCTTAGTTAGTTCTCCTAAATTAGCACATTTTTTCCCCACTAAACCGCTGTGTTCCTTGCCTAACTCATCAAACCAATATATCCATTTGGTCAAACTCATTTACTCAGTTTCCTTATTGTGCTTTCTCTATTATATTAACGATCCCATTATCTCCATCTACCCTAATCCTATCACCAGTCTTGATGGTTTTAGTGGCAATACCTGTTCCCACTACGGCTGGAATGTGGTATTCACGAGCAACGATGGCGGCATGACAGAATACTCCACCGAGATCGGTAACACATCCTTTAATACTCCCAAAGGCTGGTGACCACATAGGGGATGCAGTTGGGGCGACTAAAATATCACCTACCTCAAGTTGGGGCAAGTCATCGGCTGACATGATAACTTTAGCCAGCCCTTCCGTAACACCAGTGGAACCAGGCATGCCTTTTAGCTTGACTACTTTAAAATAGTCAACTTCTTTTTGCTCCAACCAGCTATCCACCACCTCAGTGGTGATTCCCCAGAGAGCAATGGTCTCCGGTTCGGTAACTACTTCAGGTGCAAGACCTAAAGCCGGATCTGGACGGTTTTTCCTAAATATTTCGAGTATCTTTTTTCGTTTCTCGATTTTCTTTGGGACTAAATATTTGGCGACTGGTTTCACGCCGGTAGCCCAAGCAGCGCAGACATCATATAACACTTGGTAGAGTTCAAACCGATTCAGATACCAAATGTCCTCTTTATCTTCTACGCATTTATGGTTGGCAAGTATCTCACCCAACTGCCTCATTTTTCTCCAGAAGAATACGTGGAACCGATTTTCCACATAGAAGATATGGTTTTCAGGATATGGAGCAACTAGCCGCGCCAACTGTAAAAGTTGATCAAACCCCTTCCTGTCTTCGTCGGTTGGAATAAGGCTTCGATACTCTGCCGTAATGCGGTCTCTTTCTGCAATGACTTGCTCCCTGGGTCTGTCGATAGTTCCACCAGCTTGTAGAGCTTCGATATATCGTTTTACGATGCTAAAGGGATAGTTCAGATCGTCGTTCCAAGCAATATCCGTGTGATACCAGCCAGTACCAATAGACATTTCAAACCACGGATCACGAGCCCTCTCCCATGCATCAAGCCATTTTTGGCCATTCCCTAACTGCTTTAGATTAGACTCTACCTTCTCCCAGGAATTAGTGGCTGTGAAAGCCTTTTCTAACCTGAGTACCATGGCCAGTTTGGCCAACTTCTGAAGTTCCTCGGCAGGGCGAAAGATCAGACCATCGAAGGCCTTAGAAGTTTCAGTGATTGCCTTATCGGTGATATCGGGTAGGAGTGCCTTAAAGCCATCGGTATAAGCAACATAGGCTCCATAAGTCAAATTGTCGAATTCCATGTGATACTGCCATGCCCTCTGTGCCAACTGGATAAGCTTGTCATAAGTTCTTAAAAATCCATCGGTTGAACCGTAGCCCCTTGCCTCAAAGACTATTGATTCTGGTTCGACATCAGGGAGGTCTTTCACCTCAACGGCCTTCAATTCATCTAGTAACTTTTCAAATTTCTTTTCCCAATTCTCATAAAGCTCATTCCAGTGATCATAATAATAAGTTGCTCTCTTCTCGAATAAAGGAATTCGCTCTTTTATCTCCTCCGGGTCCGTAACCTCGATAGCATTAAGGTAGATATAGCCGTTGTGGATTCTGTGGTCAATCCCCTTAGCTGTTGGTATCAAGAACAGCCGGGTATTGTTTTGTGATAATGTAATATGCCACATATCATCCCATAATAAATCGAATGGGTACATCGGCTCGGGGTAGTGCAAACCATCGTAAAACCAGAAACGGTTATCTTCATAAGCGTTTTTTTCTGGGTTATCACCACCGAATAAATAGTAATAGGGATACATCTCCCGCCAACCTTCTGCCCCAGGAATGTCCACGAGTTTTGACGGACTTTTAAATCTCTTTTCTTGTTTCGCCACCATCTTTATTCTCTCCTCTTTCAATCTTTCAATATTAAACCCCAGTCTAGTACTACAGCGCCGGTTAGTTGACATTTAATATATTTTATGAAGATAAAGTACTATTGAATGCGAGCTTATAACATTTTTTCTAATAGAAGTGTGATAAATCCAACAACCTCATCTTGCTTTTTACTTGCCACAATATGTACAGCTTTCGCGATATTTTCAATTTCTTTAAATCGCTCCAAATGAGGCTTTGAGAGGACATCTCTCGCTGAAATGCCTTTCTTTGCAAGGGCTTCTTTAACATTATTGCTTAGTTCCTCGATAAAAGCTCCCGGGCTTTTTTGAAGTTCATAGTTATACTCTAACTTGTTACCTTCTCTGTAAGTTGATGATTGCTTCAAGCTTCGTTCATCATCTTCATCCATCAATACAATTTTTTCTACTTCCATTGGTGCTCGATCAATAACGATCAATCCGGGATAATCTCCTTTTGGCCGCTTAATAACCAGTCGCCCGAAATGTTCTATTCGTTCAATCACATAATATTTATCAAAACATATGGCATCTGCTTCAACAGCTACAACTTCCTGCCATCCATCTTTCCATTTTATCAAAACATGCTTCTGATCAGACATTTAGCCCCCTTTGTTAAAACATCCTTTTCATTATTTCTTTCACCTCAAACCAGTCCTTTGCATAGTAATCGCTCGACTCGCATGGACCCATATCAATATGACCAATATATTGTATAGTGATCCATCCTCGCTTCTTTGGTGGAATAATATCCGTACTCACTTTGTCACCGATCATAAGACAGTCTTGTGGCTTAATCTCCTCTAATGCAAGCTCTTCGATTAGGAGATCGTATAAGGTCCCCGACTCTTTTGATGTTCCTCGATAAGCCTCAAACCTCTCACCGGTACCAAGATCCATCTTGCCCTGAGGTGTTATGAAGTATTTAAAGTACTGAATTATCTTTTTGTTCATCAAAAACATAGTAATCGCATCAGCTCCCACCGGACCAAGTGTTTTTTTTAGCTCAGAGATTATGCTTGGCCTAATTCCTTGCTCGCTCAACCACATTATGAACTCATAGGCTCCTGGCGCCAACGCAAGGAGCTCCTGTTCCTTTTGATTAAATATTTCGTATGCTTCGTGATCGCCATCCAAGACATATGATTCAATCTCATCTTTGTGGCCTTCCTTGATTCCGCTGTAACTCCCGTATTTTTCTTTTAGCCTTCGCATCCGATCAATCCACACCGGAATCATCTCATGCTTTCCGATCAGTTTGCCGATCTCGCTAAACATCCTGGGATTACGTAACGATGACGGGGTCATCAAACACTGTCCATAATCGATTCCGACCCATTTGATTTTCTTTGCTGTCATGACTATAACCCTTTCTTACCTATGCAAAGGTATTGGCCACAGTTTGATATTGGCATATAACGGGCTGGAAAGGTTATCGAGACAAGATTCTGCGCGGTATAGCCTTTACATAAATAACTCAGGAAACTTCTCCTTGATCGCTCGCGTTGATTGGTCAGACGCTCTCGCTGATTTTGGAAACTTATTTCTCCAATGCCATGGTTTACATGCATCAATCAGCATCTTAGCCTGAGTGATCTCACCATTTGCCCTCTTCTTGGGGCTAAGAGACGGGTCCAGAGGGCTGTTCTGGAAGCCCCTCACGATATCAACAGAATTTTCTATATCACATCGCATACAAACCACAGTTACTACTTGTTCGAGATTTGAAGGATCAACATCCTCATCAACCACAATAATGAACTTACCAACAGCGGCGCCACCGGTGAGTAATCCAGCAGCTACGGTAGCCACCTGTTTGGCATGTCCCTGGAATCTTTGCTCAATTGAAATCACACACACAGGCCGGTTGCCTGGTCCATGAATATAAACCCCTTTTATTCCTTGAAGCCCTGCTGCCAGAAGACTATTCCACAGAGTGGGTACAGTATGCACCGGTATCGGATAAAATGTATGTGCAGGGGGTGGCACTGGTGCCTGACCTTGAAGGATAGGATCATTGCGATGATAGATCGCCTTAATTTTTGCCACTGGATATTCCTTAGGGACGCTGGCGTAGTAGCCAGTCCATTCTCCAAAAGGTCCCTCTACCATTTCCTCTCCCTGAGTCATCAGACATTCAACAGCAATCTCTGCCGTGGCCGGAATGGGTAACCCGGTTATTGGACCTTTAATAACTTCTACGGGTCGTCCTTTGAAAAAACCTGTAGCCTCAAACTCACCCATCCCCCAGGGGAGTGACATCATGCTAAACCCTAGTAAAAGCGGATCTTGTCCAAAAGTTATCACCACTGGAAATTCCTTGCCGTTTGCCCAGTACTTACTTCTCATGATTGTAGCATGCTTACCTGGGCCTGAATATACATTAATAGTACTTTCGTTTTGAACCATACAACGATATGTTCCGCTATTGACAAAATCTCCATCTAATTCTTTAGTAATAACACAGTTCGCGGTTCCTATGTACCTTCCCCCGTCTTCTTCATGCCACTTCGGTACTGGAAATCTTAAGATATTGACATCATTACCAGTAATAACATTTTCCATAACCGGACCCGTATTGACATATTTAGGGGGTACCGGCTTCTGCTTCGCAAACTTATCCGCCCAATCTTTGATAATTTCGGTAGCTGATACCTTTTCATCCATACCAAAAGCAATCCTTTGTCCAATTTGGTTCTGAACAACATTCGTCAGTACTCGATATCCAGGATAACCAGGGATCTCATTAAAAAGGATCGCCTCTCCACTTCTCATCGCAATCATTTCGCTAATCGTCCCAATCTCAAGATCCCAATGCGCTCCGTCGACCTTCTTCAGGTTTCCCGCCTTCTCCAGAGTATCAATCAAACTCCTCAACTCATCATAATAAACATCTTTCATTTTGACCCCCTCTTACTGTGGTTTCACTTTTTCTTAAGAATGACAGGGTTATAAAGCCTTGCGCCCATCTGAACGGTAGCCACAGGCTGTGCCAAAAAAATATTATCTCGTAAACTCTCCCCACGTTTTCTGTAATCACTGCCCCCCCTAAACTCACTCAGGAAAGAAGTAACCCCTAGCGTTGCGTACAAAATTATTGAACATCGAAGGGGGAAAAGTGTCAATTCATTTTTATTTATGATATTAATAAGAAAAAGTTATGATCTTTATAATAGTAAAGTAAAAAAGCCGTCATTGAAAACCCTTTTGGGGTCTTTAGGAGGGATACAAATGCTTAATTTGAATCAGTTGCGGGTATTTCACCAAGTAGCAAGATCGCTGAATTTCACCATTGCTGCGAAAAATCTATTCGTGAGCCAGCCTGCCGTAACTGCTCAAGTTAAATTATTTGAGAAACTTTGTAACCTCGAACTATTTAGAAAAAAGGGTCATCAGATAGTTCTTACTGATGAGGGACAAACAATCTTTCGGTACGCCTCAAAAATATTCGAACTGGAAAGGGAGATGGAGCAGGTCATTGAGGACCTGAGAAAGGTAAAACAAGGCTATCTCCATCTTGCTACCAGCAAAACCTATGCTCGGTATTTGATGCCTAGTCTTCTTGCAGCCTTTCATAAATCTTTTCCTGGTATAGCAATCGATTTGAATGAGGGAAGTTCTCTGGATATGACCCGGAGCCTGATAGATTTCAGGAATTCGGTTGCTATCGTGGCCAAAGTTGAGGATAATTCCAATATAAATTTTATCCCTTTTATTCGTGAAGAAGTATTGTTGATAGCTGCTTCGGATTATCACTTAACTAATAGAGATGAGATAGGTTTTGAGGAATTGATTGGTGAACCTATCATAATGAAAGAAGTCGGTTCTGGAACTAGGAAATTAATAGAAGAATGTTTCAAAAAGAAAGTAGAGAGGCTAAATATAATAGCCGAAACCAGCAACGTAGAATTTATCAAGGAACTAGTAAAACAAGGTGTGGGGATCTCATTTCTGGTTAGGACGTCAGTCAAAAGGGAACTAAGTCAGGGAGAGCTTGTAACCATCCCCATAAAGGATAGTAGCATATTTTTAGATGTTTATCTTGCCTATTTACGTGACTGTCATCTTCCTATGACTGCAAAGGCTTTTCTAGTAGATTTCCTACTGCCAATGATCCCGAAAGAGTGCCCTTATCTTGGGGTGGATAGCTTTGTGGCCGAGATAACGGGAAAAAGGTGTAAAGAGGGGTTGAGAACCTTGCAGAATTAGCTTATTCCAGATTCAAGGCAATTAGATTCGAGGAGAAAAGAATTTGTAAGGCAATGAAGGTGGAAGCGTACACCTATCACCTTGCCGTGTAGAAGATCATCGCGAAGCGGTAGGATTCATCTATGAAACATCTATTTTTCATGCTCCTCACATGGATAAACCTTGCAGAGCAATGCTCGTAGCGGCCACCCGCCGTTTATAGAGTTACAATTATCCGGATCATCATCAGTAAGGATATTAATGTTAGATTTCCAGACTCCGTAGAGCGATGGTTCTTCACCTGGATCTTCCGGAAACCACCAGCCATGCTGAGCATGGACAACTCGGGGGTCGATTCCATCAAAGTATTTCAATATATGCCTGCATCGCCCCCGGGGAGATTCGATCCAAACCCAGTCACCATCTCTAATTTCTAGCTTTTTCGCTGCCTCTGGATTCATTTCCATTATTGGCCAAGGGTAGTTTTTCCGGTGCTTTTCTATCTGGCGATGTTCGGAATTATAGTAGGGGAGAAACCTTCCGCCGGTAATGAGGATAAAAGGATATTCTTTCGCCAACTCCGGAGTATTCACCGGGCTTTCCGGAGGTTCCTTGAAAACCGGAAGCGGATCGTATCCGAGTCGTTCTAAGACCGTTGAGTAAAGTTCTATTTTACCGGTTTGGGTACCAAATCCTGTCTTTTCATACCTTTTATATCCCCCTTTGCTGGCAGCGAATCCTCCCCTGGCCATGAACTCCTTAAAGGTCACCCCCGAACGTCTCAGTCGATAATCATATACCTCTTCTAAATCCTCCCACGGCCAATATTCTTTCTGTCCTAATCGGTCTCCTAATCCCTTCCAGAATTTATAATCAGACCACCGCTCATATTTTCCCGGTACGACCGGGGACATCGTCCTCTCGCTTCCCACAATCATCGCATAAGCCCAGATCCACGGTCTTTCTAAGTACGTGGTTCCAGGAAGAACATAATCGGCAAGTTGTGCACTCGGAGTCATGAAAAAATCTACCACTACATAAAGCTCGAGACGTTTCAAAGCCTCATAGACCAGTTTAGTGTTAGCCTGGGTTACCATGGGATTGCTGGAAAGAGTAATTATCCCTTTTATTGGATAGGGTTTACCGGTAATGGCGGCTCGGTAAAAAGTCGGTGCATGGGCATACCGTTGAAACTGGCCTGAACGATTCAAGGCCAGCTTTCCCCAGGCCATTGGAATGAATTCCTGGATAGTATCGAACCCCTCACAGGAGAGGATTCGAAATCGGTCCGCACCGAGCTGTTTTCTTCTTTGTTCTGGGGGAAGCATATGAAGGAGTTCCATATCCTGCTCAGGAATGATATCAGGATACGGAGTAGTGAAGATATCCCCCCCCTTTACATCAATATTCCCGGTTAATGCTCGCAATGTAAAAACGGCGTGGAGCGTTTCCATGGAATTTGCAGTGTGTTCAATGCCAAGACCGTGGGTCAAGGCTGCCGGTTTGAGCGTAGCATACCATTCAACAGCCTGGCGAATCTTTTCTTCGGGAATCCAGGTAATCTCAGCTACCTTTTTCAAGGTAAATGGCTCCACTCTTTCTCGTAACTCATTAAATCCGAAACACCATTTTTCCACAAAGTCCTGGTCGTAAAAATTCGCTTCAATGACATAGCGAATCATTCCCAGAGCCAAAGCACAATCGGTGCCAGGTCTGACTTGAAGCCAGAGGTCAGCATGCCTGACCGTATCAATACCTCGAGGGTCGATAACGATTACTTTTGTCCCTTCTTTATGGGCCTTGATAATGTTCCTCCAGAGGGCATTCCAGTAACGTGGACCGCCGCCACCCCAGACGATAATACACTGTGTCTCAGACTGCACGACCGGAAAAAGTTTCCATCCAAACATGGCGTACATTAAGGCCAAGTATTCTCCGTAGCAAATCTCACCCTGACCCACCATATTGGGACTTCCCATCAGGTTAAAAAACCGCCATCGAAACTCATCCGTAGTTCTCCCCGTGCCAGCGGTGGTACCTATGGTTTCCGGTCCATAGTGCTCAATCAATTGCTGCAACTTCCCTGCGATTTCATCTAAAGCCTGATCCCAGGATATTTGTTTCCACCTATTTTCTCCTCGCCCTCCGGCCCTTTTAAGGGGATAATTTAAACGGCTTGGATGATAAAAATAATCTACGATTGCATTTGCCCGAGGGCACCCTCTGACAATGGGTGCAAATAGCTCGGCCTTAGGAAAATCCATGTCAGGCTCCACTCCAAGTAATCTTCCATCTTCGATGATTGCTGCTTGCCGACAGCCAGAATGACACTGAATACACACAACTTTCTTTCTTTCCTTCATGGGAACCCCTCCTTATCGTTTTATCGATTCTTTGAAAAGAGAGATAAAAAAGATAATGCTTACAATGCCGCCTCGTATGACGAAAATTTAGAAATTTTGATGATTTTTTCCATTGAAAATCGCTTGCACTTTATTTCTAAGGTCCTATTGCAGATAAGTCAATAGAAAAGGTATTAATACAAACGCAATAAATATTTTGACATATAAGATATTGCCATGATATGCTCTAGGCATGAAGAATCCAACGTTGACTTTAATGCATCCCGAAGCAAACCGAGAGAGTCTTTTGTCCTTTGCCCGAAGAATCCCAGGGGCCTATATCGGGTTAAAGATAGCGGCCCTGTTGCTGATATTGGAGGGTCAGCGTCCGGGGTGGATAATCGAGGTATTGGGGCTGACGCGTCAGAGTTTGAATCAATGGATGCACAAAGTAAACCAAGAAGGGTTGGAAGCCTTAAAAACAAAACCCAGGCCTGGACGCCCTCCTCGATTGGATCCGAAAATCGCTGCCGAATTGGAGGATCACTTGGAGAGGTCTCCCCAGGATTTTGAGATAAATCGAATTCGGTGGGATGGCCCGACCCTGGTGGTTCACCTGAGTCGACACTTTGGCATAAAGATAAAGATGCGTCAGGCTCAGTACTGGCTTCATCAATTGGGCTACCGTTTAAAAAGGGCGAGTTACACCTATTTGCAGGCTCGGCAAGAAGAAGCCAGAAGGTTTCAGAGGGCGTTAAAAAAAAAAACTCCAAAATCTTAAGCCTCGGGAGACCATTGTTTTTGAAGATGAAACGGGGTTTACCCTGCATCCCCGGTTGGAGGAGAGGATGGGCCAAGCGTGGTGTGCGGTTGCGTATTCCCACCAATAGCCAGCATCGTAAGAGGCTCAATATTTTTGGATGGGTGGCTCCTCTTCTGGGGCGACTTGGTCTGATTAAATTGATGGTAACTGAGAAGGATTTCTGGATTGTCTCAGAGACCTTTACGGCAAGCTTAGGGCGTATACCATATGGCTGTATGTTGACCAGGCAAGATGGCATCTGGGGAAAGAGGTAGAGATTTTTATAAGGACGCATAAACGTTTGCATATAGAGTATTTACCCCGTTACCAACCTGGATCGAACATGCAAGAAAGGATATGGCGCCGGATTCGATATGAGGCGACAACCAACGGTTGGTTTGAGGATTTGGATATCATATGGGAAACAGTTCAAGATACTGCTCATTCCTGGACCCGGGCCAAAATCAAGCGGTTATGTCAAATTACTTAATGCGTTCGTATTAGTTTGGAATCGGTATGAATTCCGCCATTGTTTATAGATAAACTAATTCTTTCTTTTTTGTTTTTGAAGATTTGTACCATTCGGCTATATTGACTATTTAATAGTTACATCATCGCGGCACCGATTTTGCGCAGATTCTTCAAAGAAAGATCATGGCTCTCAAGAAGTGGAAAGAAACCTCAGAAGGGATTGAGGCGGCAAAGTTCACCTTTCAGCATCACGACCAAAAGTGGAAGAACGAGCGGAGGTATGTGGTGGTGAGACAAATGATTAACCGGCGGCCTAAGGTGATTCATTCCCTCAACCGGAATATTCTGAATGCAAAAGGACCTTTTGAACAGTTCACGACACTTCGGTCCAAATACTTTATCATACCGGCAGTGCTTGAAGGGGAGGGGGTTATCCAGTGCTTCGTCTTTCGGTTCGTTCTCCTTTCCTTCATTGAGTTCGCAGCTATGGTCACACAAAATCGAAGGCCCCAAGAAGTTGGGGCCTTCGATCAGCTTTTCAATTCCTCAGTTACTTTCCAAACTTCTGGAGATAACCAATGGAGAACCGTTCCGGGGTAAAGCCCACATTGAACTTCCGGCCCGGGAGGTTGACCGGCCAGGGGCTGGAATGGTCAATCTGGTTGTCATAGCAGCCGTAACACATTTCATAGAAGATGTCTTCTGTCCCCTGCGGCTGTTCGGGATCCCCATAGCCATACCATGAGTTCCAGCATGACTTCATAAGTTTCCCCGAAATATCATAGGCTACTGAATAGAGGGTTCGCCAGGTTCGATGAACTGGTTCCATCGGCGCAGTGTTTCCGATTACCCCGGCAATGAAAACAACCTTCTTGCTGTAAATGGGGCAGTCCTTGGGGTCTTTAGGCATACACTCTACACCGTATACCTCCGGTACCACCTCCCACTTTACCCTCAGGAATTTATATCCCTCGGTAAAGGGAGGCAATACTTTTTCCTCCATGGTTCCCTTGGTTTTGCTCCAAACTCCACCGTGTATCATCGCCAGCATCGGTTTCATGCTCACGAGCTTATATTTCCAGGTAGCAGTGGGAACATCGAGCTGGCGGAAATCACCCAGCGTAGCATCACTCCCTACGAAAGCATCAAACCTCTGAGCACTGGCAAGGCGGCGAACCCTTCTCATGGCCGGGATGTACGCGTAGCTGTCATCGCGCTGGGTAGAGTCGTTGTACCGGATGCCCAGGTTTCCAAAGCCCTTGAGATCAAAGGGTTCCTGGACATAAGCAAACTGTTTGAACATCAGCTCTTTATATTTCTCCGCGTACGTAGGCTTGGGATCTAACTTCTCGCGGGCGGTGAGATAGATTCGGTCCCAGCTCATCTTAATCGTTCTCTCCAGCTTGCCGTCACTGCCTACATAGAATGGGTTCGTTTCATCATGGGTGAAGTCATCACCCTCATAGGAGTGAAGGTCATTGTACATCACCTTGAGCCCGGCCTGGGGATCATCAAGCTTCACATCGGGGAAGGGCGCCCCTCCATCCCACCAGTTCCCCTCTTTGGTTCTCAAGTTATCCTTTTCATCAATCACTGCCCGCCCCATGTTCTTCTTCGTGACCTCCACAAAAAATCCCGGAGTATGCCAGGGCCCCGGATCAGCGATCACCAGTTCCATCCCCTTCCCCACCATATCTACGTAACCATCCGGGATAAGGTCTTTTACCAGAGCAACATTACTTTTGTTAATGACATCCCCTGGTTTTACCTTGCCACCAGTCAGTTCCTGGATGGTTTGCCGGTCTCCCGCATATCCCGGAATAAAACAAATCCCCACAATGAAGGCGATACTCAAGAACCCGATAAACAACTTCCTCATTGTCATTACTTTTCTCATAATTACCTCCTTTGGATATATACTTTCAGGGCGGCCTTGATGATGGACCGCCCTCAATCGGTTCTTTTTACCCCATGTAATTAGAACTGGTAGGTGACCCGGAACATGAGTTCATCCCACCAGTAGAGCCCTCCGAGACCATCGTTCGCGGCGTTGCGGTCCTCGCCGCCAACCCAGGTGCCCAAGAGATAAAATCGCCAGTGGTCGCCGTATTGAAATTCGCACTGGGGAGCCAGCCAGAAGCCGCCTCTCGGGTCCCAGGCAAAGAAAAGGATGGGGTGAATTCTGTCCTGCTTGTACTGAGTATCCAGGCTTAAGGTGAAGGTAGTGGTAAGGGTTTGCACCTTATGACCACCTGAAAGGGTAATAATGTTTTCATCTAACTTGTCTTTCCCTTCCACCACAAACCGCTGAAAAACCTGGAACCCAAAGCCGAACGTTCTCCTGGGATTCAGAGCTCGCAGCCAGAAGGGCCGGTCAATTCCCAGACAGTATTTCACTGTCCCCAGTTTCTCTATCATGGCATTGGTGAATGAGCCAATGCCGGGGATGGTAATCCCTCGCTCGTACGGTTTATCCGGCTCGTAGAGGAACTCAAACCTATAGACTCCCTTGGTGAAACTGCTCTCATCATAATTGAACGAGAAACCAATATGACTCATAAGGGGATGGTGGCCGTATGCATTGAGCCTCATCAGGTCTTCCCGGCCGATTCCTGCCGGAGGAATAATATCCCCTGCTAACGGCACACCCCAGGTACGGTCAAAAACCACGGTACCCGGCACCAGGTAAACACCGTAATCACTGTGAGCCCGGAAATAATTGAGGGTGATTTCCGCCCGTTTCCAGATCCCGGAAAGTTTTACTCCCACTTCCGGCCCGTCCGGTTGCTCTTCATGGACTTTAACAACTGTAGGGAGCACATTGTAGGGAGCGCCATCCGAAGCGAGCTGGTCACCTACAAACTTCCCCGGGAGGATCAGGAGCTCGAGCTGGGGATTATCAACAAACGTAATACAGGGGATGTTGTAATTGGCCCGGACCATCCAGAGGGACTCCCGGACGTTATCGTGCCCCTCATACATGGCATCGAAGATCAACCGCCAGCTTAGATCCAGGGGGTTGATTACGTCGAGGAGCCGGAACCCGTCCGTTTGGCCCCAGGATACCTGTTGTTTCCCCAGCCGGAGCCAAAGAGGGCCCATGGTAAGATCAGCATAAAGCTCCTGGATCTGGGCCATATTATCATCGTCCTCCAGCTTGAGATCCCCGGGGTATTCCAGAGGAAAGGCTTCGTACTGCCGGAGATTAGAGTCGAGCCCTCCGGAGGATTCATTGATGTATTTTATTTTGGAGAAAAGGCTAAACGTATCCGAGGCAGCATAGTTAAGTTCCAGTTGCAGCATGTTCCGGAACATGTTGACTTTGTGGTTGCCCTCGCTCAAGGGACGAAACTGGTTATTATTGGGATTTTGCCCTCCAATGTGTAATCTGAACTGCGATTGGAGAAACCCATTAACCGTGAACTTCCCATCCATATACTGAAGAGTACACCATCCCTCTTGCCCAACAAGCAATACCATGAAGGCAATGAGGATGATTAGAATTTTATGTTTCTTTTCCATTGGACCTCCTCCTTAAAAAGGTTAACTTTTACCATTTACCATTCACGATCTTCTTACCCGTAAAAAACCAGGTAATCAGGTTGCACCACCTCCTTCTTTGCTGAATTAGTTTTACTACCGCCAACGTCCAGTTACCTATCTTCATCATGCCTTCTTTTATTCTTCCTCCCGCACAAACAGTGACGCCCAACCCACAAATTTAGGTTTGAATACATACACCAGGGCAGGTATGAGCAACAGCGATAAAACCATGTTGATCAAGAGGAGCAGGGATAATAAGAGGCCCATCTCTGCCTGAAAGCGCATGGAAGAGAGAAAAAACCACAGGAAAATACCTCCCACTGCGGTAGTGGCGGTGAACACCACTGCCTTCCCTGTGGTTTTCAATGCCGTCTGGATGGCGGTTTTATAATCCCGGTAATGCATAAACTCCTCACAGATCCGGGAGAGTACATACACCGAATAGTCAACTCCCACTCCGATTCCGATTGACGCCACGGGAATGGTGTTAACATTCAAACTGATCTGATTCATTACCATCACTACCATGGTGAGGAAGTTCGCCAGCAATAAGGGGCAGAGAAGTATGAGCGCTGCCACGATTGACCGGTAGGTGATCATAGTGATGAGCATGGTAAACCCGAGGATTAACGCCATATTTTGCGCCTGGGCCGCAGTTACCGTCTCATTGACTGCTGCAAGAATGCCCAGGTATCCGCTGGCGAGTCTGAACTTGATTTTCTCATACATTTTGTTCAGTTCAATCCACTCCCGGGCTCTTTTTATCACTTCCCGAATGGTATCGCCCTTGTGGTCCTTACACCAGATAACAATATTGGCATCCTTATGATCCCGGCTCATCATCCGGTCAAAGTCGCCGGTTGAGGCGCCGCTGATAATAATATTCATGATGCTCCCCATCATATAGGGGTCCAACGGTACAACTTCCCACAGGGGGTCGCCGGAATGAAGGAACTTGTTCACCACCGGGGCATAATCCGCAAACGACTGGGACCCTCCCACCGCCGGGCTCGCTTCCATGAACAACTGACACTCCCGCATCTTTTGCTGAATTTCCGGAAACCGGATCAGTCCAGGTTCGCTTCCTTCGACAATGAAAAAGAGTTCATCGGTCCCGGCAAAGTTCTGATTAATGTTTTGGACTCCAATATTGTAAATGGAATCAGGTTTGAGGAGGGGTGAACCAGGGTGCAAATCTCCGATCTCGAGACGGGAGGCGACAATCCCCGAACCCACGGCTACGATCGCCAATCCGATTACTACGGCGAGAGAACCCCGCTTTCCGGTGGTCAGGTTTCCGAGTCCAAAAAGGAAGCTGCGGAGTAGAATATTCTCCCTCTCTGGTCTTACAATTGCCGCAATATTGCGGGGAAGGGGAAAATAATAGAAAAAGATGGGGTTAAGAATCATGGCACTTAAAATAACACTCATAAGCCAGAAGGAGCAGAAAAATGCCATCTTTTGCAAAAGCGGAATCGGGGCTATGGAAATCAGGAAAATCCCGGCAATATCCGTGATGAGACTGAGCATGCCGGGGGGAAGGATACTTTGGATGACATAGGTACAGGCTTTCTTTTTGTCGCCAAGCTCGTCACAGAGCTCAAAATACCGTTCGCACATTTGTACTGAATGGGTCATGGTCATAGCGGTGACTAATAACGGAATAACTAAGATAACTGGATCCAGGCTATACCCTAAGGCGCCCGCAAAACCAAGTCCCCAGATGGCGCTAATGAATCCGGTGAGCATGGGAATCACCATGCCGGCGAGATTGCGGAAGTAAAGGAAAAGCAGAATAAACATCACCGCCACGGTGAATAGGAGGATATTCACGCTCTCAATGCGGTAGTGAAAAATCCAGCCCGTGAGCATTGGTTCGCCCGCAGCGTACACCTCGGTATTCTCATCAGCCAATTCTTTTACCAGTTCATTGACCTTACTAAAAACATGGTCATAGTCGAACTGCCCCTCCAGGAAATTAGCGGTTATGAGCGCACACTTGTCATCAAACGAGACCAGGGGCCCAAAAACATTTTCGTTGGCATGGACAGTCTTTTTCAGAATTCCAATCTCCGCTTCATTTTTCGGCACGTCACGCATTACTGCCATTAAGATAAGTCCACTCCCGGCTCCCACCACCACCTGTTTTACTTTGGGTGAGGAAAGGGATAAAACCTGGTAATGATTTACTCCCGGCAATGAATCCAGAAAATACTGGGCCCGCTCGATCTTCTTGAGGGTTGGGATAGTGAAAATATCGCCCTCCTTCACCTTGAGCATCAACATCACCATGTGCGATCCGCCCAGCTTTTCTTTGTATTTTTCATGAATTGTCCGGAAGGGGTGATTCGTTGGAAGCTGATCATCATAATTTGTTTTAATTACAATTTTTAAAGCATGATAGACAAAAAAACCCGTTACCGCTATCATGATCACAAGCAAGAGTAAGCGAAAGCGGATGACGAATTGAGCGAATTTTCTAATCATACCTTCTCCTCCCATCAATGACTAAGTGATTTGTTTCCATTTTTCCCCTTCATTATCGCTCAGTAAAACCGTACCCAACGCCCCGATAACCACAAACTTACCATTGATTACTTTGATGTCCCTCAACCAGGAAAAGAGGCTAATCCCCTCCGGTTTAAAGAGCTCCCACGTCTTTCCGCCGTCGTTGGTTCTGATGATTGAAGCCGCATTTCCCACCGCATATCCCCGGGACCCGGAAACGACGATGCGAAAAAGCGTCTGCTTGGTCGGGCACTCCTGTTGATTCCAGGTATTGCCGCCATCTTCGGTATGCAAAAGGATGCCATTCAGTCCCGTGATCCAGCCCTCCCGGGTATCCTTGAAGCAGATACCGAACAGGTCATCCTCTACCCCGCTCTCTTTTTTCTGCCACGTACCTCCCCCATCGCTGGTATGGAAGACATTACCTTCCTCCCCCACAATCCATCCATTTTGGGGGTCAATAAAATAAACATCATTCAAGAGCGGTTCCAGAACCGGCATCCCTTCCTCAGAAACACTCTCTTCCGCCACCTCTTCGGCGCCAGTATCAGTTTCCGTCTCTTGCAGGGCCTCTTGGTCAATAAAGAACTTCACCTCTTTTTCCGGTTCTTTTACTTTCTGGGAAATATCCTGCCAGGTTTGCCCCCCATCTTCCGTGGTAAGCAGGGAAGCAAATTTCCCCATGACAAATCCCTTTTGAGCATTGAGGAATTTCACCCTGGTCAAATGTTCCTTAATCCCGCTCTCCTGCTTTACCCAGGTTTTCCCACCGTCGGACGTATGGAGAATGATACCCTGATCCCCCACTGCCCAGCCATTGGAGGTGTCCACAAAACTGACTCCTCGCAAAGGAAGAATCGTATTCGTCGTTTGCGGAGCCCATGTCTCTCCCCCATCACTGGTCTTGATGAGTAGGCCATAATCCCCTGAAATCCACCCGTTCTTACTGTCCGCAAAGTCAACCCCAAAGAGCTTGTGGCGGTAACCCGCTACTTGAAATGGCCTCGTTTTTGAAGGGCTTTTATCCGCACAGCCGTAAAAACCAATGCCGATAATGAAACACAGAATACCAAGAGAAAATAACTTTAATTTTTTCATCCCAAATTTCTCCTCTCAATGCCACTTTCGACCAAAACTTAATAAAGAATATACTTTATTTTTTTGATTTTCAATACATTTTTTATTAAATATATTTTTAGACAAGCAAGTAAATATAGATAGTTAGAAGAAAAAAGTGAACTATCCTCCTCAGTGAGCATATGCTCGGAAACGATTTTTATCAAAGTTTTTTCTATTTGTCAAATATTTTCTATACGTAATGTTATTGCAGCATGATTATGTTACCTTCCTTTGATTAACATGCAACCGGTTGAAAACAATATGGTGAATTTACGATAGCCTAAAAACATAAACAAAACAACTGGATAACGTTATGAATAAAAATTTATAATTTACGCACGACATAGATAATTAATATACTTTTTAATAGAAAAATAGTGAATCCCTTGTTCCTATGGTATTTGAAAATTGATTAGATTTATAATTAATAAGTAATTGTATATTTTTTAAGCTTTATTGGGAAGTGAAGTCAGTTTTACAATTATAAACCTACATAGATAGTTAAAATGAGAGCCTTACCTCTAATGGTATTACCCAATACCACAGGAATGACGTAGAAAATGACGAAGATCATAAATACGCCTAAAAAACATAGCCAGAGTAGTAATGTTCGATTGACCACCTCAACTAAGGGATTGCCTGGAGAAGCCAAACCTGGTCATGGAAGAAAGGATGATCCCTTAAAGGGCGAAGGACTCTACCGAAAACTGGTGGAAACGATGAATGACGGTCTGATTGTCGTAGACCAAAAGGGGGTAATCACTTACGTTAATAACAAATTTTGTGAAATATCAGGATATTCGCGAGGGGAACTTATCGATCATCCTGTAATAGATTTCTTCGAAGATTCTTCTGGAAAGATGCTCATAGAGCAAGGGCTAAGGCTTAGAAAAGGCGAGAATGTGTCTTACGAAATTACATGGTTGACAAAGGGAGGACACCGGGTTTTTTCTATCCAGTCTTCAGCACCCCTTATGGATGCAAATGGGGGCTTCAGGGGAAGTTTTGCAGTCGTTACGGATATTACGAAACAAAAAAAAGCGGAGGAAGCACTGAGGGAACGTGAGAAACATTTTCGTTCCCTCCTCCAAACAGCAGGAAGCGCAATCATTCTTCTCTCACCAGAACGTAAGATCCTCGAATTCAATAAAGAAGCAGAACGCATATACGGATATGAAAAGGAAGAGGTCTTGGGGAAAGACTATGTTGAATTGGTTTTTCCTGAAGAGGAACGAGAGGTCCAAGCAGAGATTATAGACCGAATCTTAAATGGAGAGGCCCTGAGGGGTTTTGAGAATGTAGTACGAGCGCGCGATGGAACCGAGCGGGAAATGCTCTGGAATGCTATTCCTTGGTTTGACGCTGAAGGAAGGACTATAGGTTGCATAGGAATCGGAATCGACATAACGAGGCAAAAGAAGATTGAGAAAGCACTGAGGGAATCGGAAAAGAAGCTTAGACACCTTTCATCTGAACTCCTTAATGCCCAGGAGAAAGAACGAAAGCGGATTTCTATAGAACTCCACGATGAGCTGGGACAATCTTTGACAACCCTGAAATTGCAGTTACGGGCGATTGAAACAAAATTGGGTAGGGCGCTCTACCCTTTGAAGAGAGACTGGACAGAAGCATTCCGAAGCCTTGATCAAGTCATCAAAAATACCCGTAACCTTTCTCGCGGTTTAAGTCCGATTATCCTGGAAGATCTTGGCCTCACGTCCACCCTGAAATGGCTGATAGATGACTTTAGCAGACGGTGTAATATTGAATGCTCAGTTAATCTGATAAATCTCGATGATTTTTTTATGCCAGAAGCACAAATTGTCATTTACAGGATCTTTCAAGAATGTCTCGTAAATATTGCCAAGCATGCCAATGCCACTCAGGTATCCATTGTAGTCAAAGATAATGGAGATAGCTTTTCTTTCTACATTAAAGACAATGGTAAGGGTTTTGAGATAGAAGAAGTTTCTCAGAGGAATACTAAGGCAACAGGAATGGGCTTTGTGGTAATGGAGGAGCGAGTAAACATGTTAAGAGGTTGCCTCGAATTAATAAGTCAGAAGGGGTTCGGCACCACGGTAAATATCAGCCTCCCCAAAATTAGAAAGGAGATTGATAATGCAACCTTATCTTTTGGTACTTGCTGACGATCACACCATGTTTCGCCAGGGAATCAAGAAAATTATCGAAACAAGGGATGACCTGAAAATAATTGGTGAAGCAAACGACGGCCTTGAACTTCTCGAACTTTTGAAAAAAGTGAAACCCAACCTGGTTATCCTTGACATTTCTATGCCGAACCTTAGAGGCTTAGAAGCGACCCGTGAGATTAAGGTGCGCTATCCTGAAATTAAGATACTCGTACTAACCATGCATAAAAGCAGAGCGTACCTTCACCATGCGATTTTGGAGGGTGTTGAAGGGTATCTTTTAAAAGAAGATGCCGACACAGAATTTTTTGCCGCAATAAATGCCATTCGACAGGGGAAAACGTATATTTCACATCTCTTCTCATGTGAATTAATGTCCCTTTTGGCGACAGGGCCTTATGGAAGCGGAGACCAATCTTGCTCTGATCCCCTAACAGTCAGGGAAAGACAAGTAGTGAAGCTTATTGCAGAAGGAAAATCAAACAAGGAAATTGCCCAATTGCTTTTCGTCAGTGTACGAACGGTTGAACACCATCGAACCAACGCAATGAGAAAGTTAAATCTCAAGAAAACTGCTGATCTTGTGAAGTACGCCATCCAGGAGGGTTACATTGCCGTTACCACCTAATCCTCAGGATCCCTTTCTTTCACTTTTTCCGCCTTTAGGTAGTTTTTCCTATCCCATTTTAGGTAGTATATCCTATTGCGTTCGACGCCAATTTGGAATTAAATCGCCTGGTATAAGATTAACAAGGTTTAGCTGTTTATGGATCAAAGCCTTTAAGCCTATGGGAACCGCAATTGCATAATTTCTCAAGTGAAGCTTATCATTTTATGACAATGAGCGTGCATCTTATCCATGACTATCTATGACACTACATTTTTTAAAAGAGAGGGATTGGGAAAATGGGGTATACGATAGATGTAGATACTGGCGGAACCTGCACCGACGGACTTTTTAGCGATGGGAAAAACTTAATTTGGATCAAAGTTGACACTACCCCTCACGATTTGACGATTGCTTTTAACGAGTGCCTGGAACAGGGGTCTAAAAAGCTCGGCTTTAGTAACCCATCAGAATTTCTCGATCACGTTAATATTATCCGCTGGTCAAGCACAATCGCAATCAATGCCATTGCCGAAAAGACTGGTCCGAAAGTGGGTCTGTTTGTCTCAAAGGGGTATGAGGAAACCCTTTATACTAGCACCACCTCACCAGCTATCGGTTATCTCGTTGATCGGTCCAATATCGCCGGATTACCTCAACCAGTGAATGTTCCTGAATTTTTAAAAATGCTTAAGGAACTATTAGCAAAGGGAGTTCGAAGAATAGTCATTTCTCTTAAAAACAGCTTTTACAATAACCGGAATGAGTTAGAAGCCAAAAGTATCATTTCCGAACAATATCCAGAACATTATTTGGGTAGTGTGCCAATTTTGACCGGAGAGGACATATGTAAGCATCCCGACGATATGACAAGAACCCATGCTGCACTCCTAAACACTTATGTGCATGGACCGATGGCTACCTCGTTATTTAGGGAGGAAGACTATTTAAGAAAGAAGGGGTACACTCGGCCTCTCCTCATAGGTCACATTGACGGTGGAGTTGCCAGAGTATCAAAAACCAAGCCTATAGACACGATTGAATCGGGACCTATTTTTGGCATCCACGGAAGTGTCTATTTTTCAAAACTCTACGGCTTGGATAGAGTAGTCACCTTGGACGTTGGTGGAACCACAAGCAAAACTGGCTGGATTCTTGATGGCAGGCCTATTACTTCTACTGAAAACAGCATTTTTGGCATTCCTTTGAAAATTCCACTGGTTAGCCTGAGCAGCATTGCTTTAGGAGGAGGCACTGTTGCATTCCTAGAAAGCAAAAAGATAGTCCTTGGTCCCCGGAGTATGGGAGCATACCCCGGTCCTGCTTGCTATAATCTGGGGGGCACAGAAGCGACGTTAACAGACGCTTTTGCCATTCTTGGGTACCTGAATCCGGACTACTTTGCTGGTGGAACTAAAAAGCTCGATTCGGGAAAGGCTGAGTCTGTGGTGCGGGAACGGATTGCCAACCCCCTCAATATAACGCTAGAAAAGTCCGCACAGTTGATTGCCAATGAGTCCTTCGACAAGGTAGCAAAACTTATCAAAACGAATACCACGCATAGTAGAGAATTACAAGACTACGTGTTATTTGCATTTGGTGGAAACGGTGGACTTTTTGCGTGCTTCGTGGCTGAAAAACTTGGAGTCGGTAAGGTGTATACCTTTTTTATTGGCCCCGTTTTTAGTGCCTTTGGATCGTCAGCCGCTGAAATTGCTCATAGTTATGAATATGCACCATTTTTAGCATTAGCTGAATATAGCAGGTTACAGGAAATCATTGAAAATTTGAGAAACCGTGCTATACGGGATATGGAAGGCGAGGGGCTAAACCTGGAAGATGTTAAACTTAGCCTCTCTTTTCTCATCAGTGACGGGATAAACTCCCCTCTTACGATAGAGTCTGAATATCTGAACTTTAACAGCAAGGATGACGAGAAAAAAGTCAGAGAACTATTTAATAACAAAGCTCCTTCTAATTACAGCCGTGACAAACTGATCATAGAATTATTAAAAGTAACAGCCAAGCATCCCTCCCCCACCCCTGAGCTAACAATTTTTCCTTTGGGAATTGCTGATTCAAAAGACGCCCTAAAAGAAAAGAGAGATGTTTATTGGAGTAACGGTTATTTTGCAACAAATGTTTATAACTGGGATTTGCTTCACGCTGGCAATGTAGTCAAAGGGCCGGCGATTATCGAAAGTGCTCATACAAATTATGTAATTCCACCACTTTGGGAGTTGACGGTGGACGAGCACAAAAATGGAATCATGCAAAAATGGAGGTAGAGAGTCATGGGGGAAAGAATACAAGTAACCGAATACTTGGGCTTGGACCTCGGGGAAGACTTCTGGTTTTGCAGACAATGTAATCATAAATTAATCTCCGCTCGGGAAAACTACAAGAAGGGCTGCCTTGTATATGATCGAGACCCAATGGACATTCATCCCCCTCTCATTGATGAAGAGATCAATTTTGCACCAGATCCTGCCTGGATTCGGATCCTGGAATTTTATTGTCCGAAGTGCGGAACCCAGATAGAAACTGAATATCTCCCACCTGGACATCCGATAACTCATGACCTTGAAATTGATATAGACCGATTAAAAGAACGGTTAAGCAATGGCGAATACGTTATTAAAGATAAGAGGATTGAGGTAAGCGAGTGAATACTTTAGATATAGATGTGGGCGGAACGTTCACCGATGCCGTTTTAAACTTCGATGGAAAGGTTATGCTTAAAAAGGTTCCAACAACCCCGTATGACCTTTCCGTATGTTTTGTCAATGTCATTGAAGAAGGGGCTAAAGAAATTAACATCACGCTTGAAAAATTTCTGCCAAGATTAGATGTTATAAGGTATTCCACGACCATTGCTATGAATAGGCTTCTGGAAAGGAAAGGGCCCGCTTTGGGTCTCATTACTACCGAAGGGCATGAAGATGCGATCCTTATTGGGAAAGGGGCACAGTGGACAGATGGAAAGAGGGTTACGGAAAGGAGGAACCTCGCAGTCCAAGAAAAACCAGTCCCATTGATTCCCCGGGATATGATAGTAGGAGTCAAAGAAAGAGTAGATTCATTTGGGAAGGTGCTCCGTCCTCTGGATGAAAATGACGTTCGAAGGAAAGTCTACTATTTGATTGACAAAGGAACCCGAGGCTTTGTTGTTTCCCTCCTTTGGTCTCATATAAATCCCATCCATGAAAAAAGGGTAAAAAAAATCATTAGAGAAGAATACAAAGAATACTACTTAGGTTATTTGCCAATAGTGTTAGCTCATGAGGTCATAGGTCGATCGGGAGAATACCAAAGAACCATGACCGCTATCCTCGATGCTTATCTCCACCGGGCGATGCAGATTGAGCTTTCAGCGATGTGGGATAAATTGCGAGAATATGGTTACGCCGGTCCTTTCATGATGGTTCATAATTCTGGGGGAATGGCTGAAGTTTTTAAGACTGATGCTATTCGAACGTACAATGCAGGGCCGGTTTCTGGATTGATAGGATCTTATTACTTGGGCCAAGAATTAGGGTACCGGAATATAATTGGCACTGATGTGGGTGGAACCAGTTTTGATATCGGTTTGGTTGTCGAGCAGGACGTGAGGAATTATGAATTCAGGCCAATCATTGATACCTGGATGGTTGGAATAACGATGCTTCAAACTTTTTCAATAGGTGCAGGTGGTGGTTCTATCGCTCGGATTAACGAATCAGCGGGTAATATTTTGGAAGTGGGGCCCCAAAGTGCGGGCTCTTACCCTGGCCCAGTTTCCTATAATCTTGGAGGGTCAGAACCAACAGTAACAGACGCAGACCTGGTTCTTGGATATATCAATCCGGATTTCTATTACGGGGGAAGGATGCAATTGCATCCAGAGTTGGCTCTGGATGCAATTAAAGAAAAAATCGCTACCCCTTTAGGGATCGATGTAATCGAAGCCGCATACCTTATAAAAAAGGTAGTAGATAGCAATATGGCATCCGCAATTCGGAAAGAAATCAACTTGCGAGGTTATGACCCTAAAGAGTTCATCCTTTTCGCCTTTGGGGGTGGAGGGCCGACCCACGTTGCCGGCTATTTGCAAGATATTCCACTGGCTATTATTTTCCCCTTTTCGCCGGTATTTTCTGCTATAGGTTCTTCCTTTATGGATATCGTTCATATATACGAGTTCTCCCGTCGCTTTATGCTTATGGAACCCATCACAAGAAAATTCGTTGGAGATTACACGGAATTTAATAACGTAGTGAGAGCGTTAATAGATAGAGCAAAAAAAGAGGTCGAAGGAGAAGGACTCGCAGCAGCTCAGGTTATTTTTAAGGTTGAATTAGATATGCTTTATGGAGGCCAGGCGCAACGAAAAAGGTCGCTTTCTCCGGTAATATTTATTGAGACCGAGAAAGATGCGGAAGCGATTTATTATGAATTTGAAAAGGAGTTTAGCGAAACATTCAGTCCCTTGGTCGTTCATCCTGAGGGCGGAGTGTACATAGAAAACATAGTCCTAAGAGCAACTATCCCTACAAAAAAAACAAAATTCTCAAAACATCCTGTAGAAAAAGAAGATCCTTCACTTGCCCTAAAAGGTACAAGAAGGGTTTACTGGGGAGACAGGGTCTTCACTGAGACAAAAATCTTTGCTCAAGAACTGCTCCGCCCCGGAAACGTAGTGAACGGGCCAGCTATTATCGAGGCCGACTATACAACTATTTCGGTTCCACCAGAATTTCTCTTTAGGATAGATGAGTTTAGTTTTGGAAGACTTAATCGAAAATCATAATGAGGAGCGAAGATGTCCATACCAACCGCTGAGCAAAAACTCCAATGGTTGAAGCCAGCTCCCTTGGCAAAAAACGAGTCGGAGTGCGTAGATAAGCTTGCAACGGGAGAGTTTGAAGTTGGGTTTGAAAGAACCAATAATATCCTGGATGAGGCTATGGAAGTCTTTGAACGATCTGCTCGAACATCTATGGGAATTGCGGGCGATTCCATGGTAGCCCTTTTTACCGCAAGTGGAGATTTAGCCAATGCGAGTTGTGGCACTTATCTTCATGCAGTTATTCAACCTGTATTAATCAAGTTTATTCTTAACAACTATGCTGAGAATCCTGGAATCAACGATGGAGATATTTGGTTCACTAATGACGCACTCTATGGAGGAATTCACAACCCCGATCAGGTATGTGTAATGCCCATCTTTTACAAAGACGAGCTTATCGGGTGGGCAGGAGCTGCTAATCACACAACCGAGACCGGAGCGATAGAGCCTGGTGGGATGCCAATTACCGCAACAAGCAGGTTTGCAGAGGGAATGAATTTCCCTCCTATTAAAATAGGAGAAAATTTTAGAATTAAGAACGATTTTTTAGAATTGCTATCAGCCTTTGCAATTCGAGCTCCTCAGATGGTGATCATAGATCTTAAAGCAAGAGCCTCTGCTGCAGATAGAGTCAGAAAAAGAATCGTGGAGATGGCAGAAGATAAGGGCGGTGATTATGTAAAAGGTTTGCTAAGGAAAATGTTGATGGCGGCGGAAAATGGGGCGAGGAAAAGAATTCGTTCATTTCCTGATGGGAAGTACAGGTGTGTGAATTTCGCTGACAGTGTTGGTTTTGAGTCGGGTTTACTGCGTACGGCCTACTTAACTTTGACGAAAGAAGATGACCAGATTACCCTGGATTTTTCAGGAACCTCCCCTGAAACTCCCTATTCATACAATGCCCATGTTCAGGCTGTCGTTGGGCATATTTCAAACTTTGTTTTTGAGTATGTTTTCCATGACCTGCCTATAAGTAATGCCACCTTTGCCTCTATTAATTTCATTTTCCCTAAGGGAAGTTGTTTAAATCCAGACATAAGGGCAGCCACCAGTAATTCAGTAATGATCTCAACCGGCGTCATGAGTAGCTTGCATAACTGTTTTAGCAAAATGATGATGGTGACCAACGAGCATTGGAAGCAAGTATCTGCCTCACAAGGTAATGCAGGGAATGCGATGGTTCTTTCCGGGCTTTCTCAGTGGAAACTCCCCTTTGCTGACATGTTGGCCTATTCACTAAACAGCGAAGGCCAAGGCGCAAGGGCCACGAAGGATGGCGTCAATGCCTTTGGTTTTCCCTGGTGTGTATTTGGGAGGACACCAGATGTTGAGGAAATGGAAAATGAATTTCCCATAACCATTCCGCTCTCCAATCATTGGAAGGATTCCTGTGGGCACGGAAAATATCGGGGTGGTGTGGGGACCATACAAGTCTGGGTGGCACACCATACGCAACGGGTCTATTTTATGGCTATAGCTGACAATAGTAAAATCCAGACACCGCAACCCCTTTTTGGCGGGTATGCCCCCGGTACAGTTCCTGGAATTTCTGCAACTAACACAGATTTTTATGAGAAAATGTCTTCCGGATCTCCTGATTTAACCTGGGATTTCCGAGAATTAATTAAAAATAAAACTATCAAAGGTCAATGGTCCTATGAATACTTTGCGAGAGCCACCAGACCATTCAGCGAGGGGGATATTATAACCTTTGGATTTGCTACCGGTGGTTCTGGTTATGGCGACCCATTGGACAGGGATCCTGAACTGGTCATAAAGGATCTAAGGGATGAGGTCATTTCTCACTGGTCAGCCAAAAATATTTACAAAGTCGCCTACGATGAAAAGCGGCTTAAAGTCAATCAGGAAGAAACGAGGAAGCTTAGGGAAGAAGAAAAGAAGGCCCGGCTTAAAAGAGGAAAGCCTTACAGCGAATTTGGAAAGGAATGGGTGAAAAAGAAACCACCTGAAGCGATCCTAAAGTTTTATGGTTCATGGCCTGATGCCAAGGTACTGACCCACATCTTTAGGCCTTGAGAGTACCTCAATGTCTCGGGTTAAGAACGAGTGTCTCAGGAAAGGTAAGCTTTTTGTCCCGATAATCTTTTCGTTCGGTGCGGGGCTAGAAAACTTACCTTTGAAGGAATTCTTGGAGGACCCAACAAAGATTTCCAATTCCCTCCGAACGATCCATAACTATTTTCGCGTTGATGGTGTGGTTTGCGCTGATAAGACAATCTTACCTGAGGCCCTCGGATGTCATGTTGACTGGAGCAAATCCCCCCCCTTAATCCAACCCTCGTCAGCGAAAATAGATGAATTGGGTACCTGTGCGACGAACCTTTTTGAAAAAGGACGGGTGAAGACCGCTGTAGAAGTGACGCGAAGGCTCAGCATTCTTTTACCCGAAGCTTTCTTGATGGGTTTAGTTACAGGGCCATTGACACTGGCTGGCCAACTCACAGGACTCTCAGAAGCTGAGATTTTTGGTCATCGAGATCTCTTATCAATAACCAGTAATGCAATACTTACCTATTCTAAAGGTCTTTGCGACGCAGGTATTGACCTCCTTCTTTTTTCAGAAAGAGAGCTTCCGGGTTTAGACGAACAATCCCTAAAACAGTTGCGCCGATGTTATTCCCCGATCTGGAATACGGTTAGGTTCTATGAGGCTTTCCCTCTCCTGATGGTCGAAAACTTCTCACCGGAAGATGTCAACCTCATTAGTAAGGTTGTGGACGACCTAATCTTACCTGGTGGCTACGTTCCCGATAACTTGCAAAAGTTTAAGAGACTTTCGTTCGCTTTACCCGTTTCATTGCTTGAAAATGAGCCCGAAGACATTGAATCTTTTCTCGTAAAAAGCAGCATTGTCGCTGCCTTGAATTCTTCGACTCTCTTTCTATTGACAACCGACTCTGAGGTCCCCGGAAGCATTCATAAAGAATTTTTGATCAGAGGAGTTCAATCGATCAGGGACTTCCTGAAAAAAGGACCATAGGGCGGCGCCGATACGGCCCTTTCCCTCTGGCGCATATTCGTTAGAGGGAAATGAGATTCTCCTATGTAAAGGCTCCGTCGGTAACTGCTTGGGCAGTGAATCACTGCTGCCAATAAGTTAACGTTTTCATAGTCAACACAAGATAACCAAACCCTGCATACAAGGAGGAACGCCATGAATATTACTTTGGAGAAGGCTACGGAAACCTTTAAGAAAAAGTTCAAAAAATCAGGGGGACTATGTGAGAGGGGGAGCAAATGGATTCCTGGAGGGTACAGCAGACATAGTCTTACCTTTGGGCCGCACGCTATCTATGTGGATCATGGGGAAGGCCAGTTCATTTACACGGTGGACGGGCATCGATTGCTTGACTTTCACAATAATTTTAGTTGCAGTGTCCTTGGACATAACCACCCCAAAATTAGACAGGCCCTGCTGGAATTAGTTCCGAG
Source organism: Pseudomonadota bacterium (assembly GCA_043798555.1). Classification (GTDB taxonomy): domain Bacteria; phylum Desulfobacterota; class WTBG01; order JAGOGO01; family JAGOGO01; genus JAZDOO01. Next base: position 49,052 of record JAZDOO010000406.1, read on the forward strand.
GGGGTTTTCTTTCGGCAACCCGATGGAACATGAGCACCGCTTAGCAGAGATAATTTGTGAGCGGATCGAGTCGGTGGAGAAGGTTATATTTTCGTGTTCTGCAAGTGAGTCATGTCTCAGCGCGATTCGAATAGCCAGGGGAAATACCGGGAAAGACAAGATTGCTAAATTCGAGGGAGGTTATCATGGTATGGGTGATGAGTTTATGTTGTCACTCCATCCTTACCCGTACTTTTTCAGGGGTCCGGCAACTCGACCGATAGGATGGCCAAATACTGCGGGGATTCCATCGCATATTCAGCAAAATGTAGTTATTTTACCCCAGAACGATCTCGAAAGTTGTGAGCGGATCCTGAAGGATGATGCTAAAGACTTAGCCTGCGTTATAATCGAGCTCCAGACAAGTGCGGGTGGTGCAATGGTGATGGAAAAAGAATTCGTGCATGGGCTTCGAGCAATTACTCAAGAGTTAGGTATCCTCCTGATTATAGATGAGACTGTGACCTTACGTACCTTCTATCACGGCATGCAAGGCTTCTATGGAGTCAAGCCCGATTTAACGGTGATGGGGAAAGTAATAGGGGGCGGTTTACCAATAGGGGCGGTAGGGGGACAGGAGAAATATTTCCATATGCACGAAACCGGGAAAGTCTATCACTCAGGTACTCATCATGGCCATCCCCTTGCAACTGCCGCTGGTATTGCCTGTATGGAAGTACTGGATGAGGTGACGTGTAATCGTATCAATAAAATGGGAGACCGACTTGCGCATGAACTCAACACCTGGGCTACTGAGAATACTTATCCATTTTATGTAATCGGTCATGGAGGTCATTTAGGATACGAATTTACCGATAAGCCAGGAAGAGTCTACCGGTCATGCCGTGATATGTTGGAGTATTCTAATGAAGAGCGTATGGCGACGTTTGCCTTTGAAATGGCAAATCGTGATATCTTCCCAATGTATCGAGGACTGATTGCTCTGTCAGAGCCAATGAATGATAATGATATTGACCTTTTTATCAATACCAGCAAGGAGCTTGTAGAAGGTATTCTTGCCGCTTCGTGAGTTACATGCCAAGGGCTGATGAAAATTAGTTAAAGAAGGTAGTAAACCAAGATTTGCCTTTTGGTCTGAAGAAGGCTATAATTTTGAAAAAAGGAAGCCTAATCAAGGTGCCGAGCCGAGTGATTAAGCTTGGGCATAAAAGGGAGGAAGAGCATGCAAGAATATGGAAAATACTGGAACGAACGCCTGGAAAGGTTGTCGCTGGAAGAATTCCATGAGGTCCAAGAAAAGGCGCTCTTGAGACAGCTTAAGTACGTAGGGGAGAATTCTGCTTTTTATCAGAGGAAATTCCGTAAAGCTGGACTTAAATTAGGAGACGTGAGAAGACTTGAAGACTTATCCAAGCTTCCCTTCACCGAGAAAAGTGAACTTCGTGACAGTCAAATGGAGAGTCCTCCTTTGGGTACTCATATTAGCTGTCCTATGAGCAAGGTAAAGAGGATATATTCCACGAGTGGGACTACTGGCAGGCCAACTTTTATAGGCCTCACCGAGCATGACATAGATATGTGGCGTGAGACCGCTTGCAGGTCATTTTGGACTTGTGGACTCCGTGCTGATAGCATTGTGCCGCTCGTCGTGGCCCCCTTTTTAATAGCCGCCTCATACGCAGACGCTCTGCAAAAAATCGGTATGGTCGTTCCTATAGGAGTGGGAGCGACTGAAAGACTTATTGGGACCTTTCAGTATATTGGGGCCAACGCCCTTTTGTCTACTTCCTCTTTCCCCTTACATTTTGCTGACTCCCTTGAGAAAAGAGGCATCGAACCAAAAAGCCTGGGGATTAAAATAATAGTGGCTGGAGGTGAGCCTGGGGCAGCTATTCCATCGGTCCGTCAGAAAGTTGAAGATATCTTCGGCTGCATATTCCTCGAAACGATGGGAAACGGGGACATGTGTGGCCAAATGTGGGCGGAATGCGAATATAAACAGGGAATGCACTTCATTGCCCAAGGAATTGTTCACCCAGAAATAGTCGACCCTGATACGGGCGAGGTGTTAGATATAAGGGAGGGAACTAAGGGCGAGTTAGTCTACACTGCTCTTGAGCGAGAGTGTATTCCCTTGGTTCGCTTTAGGACGCGGGATCATATCGAAGTCACGCAGACAACGTGTAAGTGTGGGCGAACAGGATTTGGCATACGTGTTTTCGGGAGAACGGATGACATGATTATTGTTCAAGGAGTTAATGTATATCCTGCGGCAGTTCGGGATATAGTAGCAAGTTTAGCTCCTCGAACAACTGGTATTATCGAGGTTCAGTTATACGCTCCTCCTCCAAAAGGATGGGAGCCACCGATTCACATAAAGGTAGAATACGGGGAAGAGTCAGGGGATTTGGGTTCTCTCAAGAAGGAGACTGAATCTTTGATAAGGGAAAATCTAATCTTTCGTGCTGATGTTGAGCTAGTACCGGCAGGGAGCCTGCCGAGATACGAATACAAAGCTAAGTTAGTAAGAAAGCTGTATGAGAAAAAATAGAAATCAGTCAATCTGAGAAGACTTAGGAGAACGGGTTCATTCAATGCTCCCGAAAATCGAATGAATTTTAAGAGTAAGCATTGAGATAATAAGAAAATAATGCCAAAAGGTAAGGAGATAAATAAATGGGCAATAAAGGATATGCGGTTGGAGTAGATATCGGAGGGACATTCACAGATTTAGTCGCGATAGACGAAGAAGGAAATAGAACGGTCATTAAGACACCCAGTACCCCAGAAGATCCTTCTCTCGGAATGGTTAACGCACTCAAATTGGCAGCCGAAAGTTTAGAGATAGATTTCAGTGAATTCTTAGGGAAGGTTTCGAGGATCTGCCATGGAACAACGGTCACGACCAATGCGGTCATTACTCGTTCTGGAGCCAAAATGGGCATGCTTACCACAAAAGGGGTGAGAGACACGATAGAAGTCCGCCGAGGAATGAGAGAGCTCGAATACTTATATGATTACACATACTCCCAGCCTGAGCCATTATGTCCAAGAAATTTGAGAATCCCCATCGAAGAGAGGGTACAAGCTGATGGTTCAGTATATATTCCATTGAACGAGGATCAGGTTCGTAATGGAATAAAAAAATTTAGAAAAGAAGGGGTAGAGGCAATAGCAATCTGTTTTCTGTGGTCCTTTAGAAATCCAAGACATGAGCTGCGGGCAGCGGAGATATGTCGAGAGGAATTTCCAGAAGCTTACCTAAGTCTTTCCCATGAAGTTGCTCCAATCTTAGGAGAGTATCTCCGATTTCAGTCCACAACGATAAATGGGTACGTAGGTCCTATCATCAAAAGATATATGACCTCTATGCGAAAAACACTGAATGATGCCGGGTATAAGGGGGCACTCCTCATTGTAACTTCCAGTGGAGGGGTGATGAGTCCTGAGGCAATTATGGAAAAAGCTGGCGTTACCCTGACGTCAGGTCCGGCAACTGGTCCGGTCGCTGGCATCTGGTATGGAGATCTTTACGGCATTGGCAGTTTAATAACCATGGACATGGGCGGTACTAGCTTTGATACTTCTCTGGTCAAGAATCGGGAGATCTCAATTAGAGCTGGTCAAGTAGTGGCAGGAGTTTACCATATTGGCTTACCCACAGTAGATGTTCATGCTATCGGTGCTGGCGGAGGAACTGTCGCCTGGTTGGATGAGGCAGGGGGAATCCATGTGGGGCCTCAAAGTGCCGGAGCTGATCCGGGGCCGGCTTGCTATATGAAAGGGGGTACAGAACCTACCGTCACCGATGCCAATTTAGTGCTGGGACGGTTAAACCCCGATTATTTTGTAGGTGGAAAGATCAAACTAAACAAAGACGCTTCAATAAAGGCCATTAAAAAAATTGCCGAGCCTAAAGGCATGACAGTGGAAGAAATTGCGAGGGCAATTATCACTATTGCTGTTGTGAATATGACTGATGCTACCGAGGTCATAACAATTCGGCGAGGTGAAAATCCAAAAGATTACGGATTGCTTGTTGGTGGAGGAGCAGGCCCAGGCCATGCAGCTCAACTTGCTAAGACATTAGAGATTAAAAAGGTCATCATCCCTAGAGAATCTTCCATTTTCTGTGCCATGGGAGGAATTATCTCGGATATTAGACATGATTATATTACCAGTTTAGAAACGCCCACTGAGGAGTTAGACTGGCGAAAAATAAATAACATAGTGAAAAGCATGAAAGCTGACGCAAATAAAATGTTGACTGAAGAGAATGTCCCCATAGAAGAACGGTCGTATAGATTCTCTGCGGATATGAAATATATCGGGCAGTATCACGAAATCGATGTCCAATGGCCTGATAAACAGAACTTCGCATATTCAGAAAAGGACATACCTGAAATTGTCGACCGGTTTCATGAAAGGCATGAGACCCTCTATGCCCACCGCGATGAGGAAGGAAAAACATTTACTTCAAATCTTAAGTTAGCTGCTTTCGGTCACGTATCAAAAATAACGGCCAGGTTGATGCCTATTGGTGATAAAGATACCAGTAAATACCAAAAAGGTACCCGCGATGTTTGGTTTGAAGAAACAGGCTTTACCCCCACACCAATCTATGATGGTGATGCCATGTTGCCAGGAGTGAAAGTTAAAGGACCTTGTGTCATTGAGCAAAGGACAACTACTATCGTTGTTCCACCTGAACACAGTGTTGAGGTTAGTGAATATGGAGATTTTATGATGAACGTACCAGTTTAGAAAAATTTAAGGGAGGAGGTAATATAATTATGAAAGTAAAAGATATGATACAAACAAGGATAGATCCTTTAGATTTTGAGGTAATTAGCTGTGGGTTGAGGTCTGTTACTGAACAAATGACAGCAACAATGGAGCGAACAGCCCGTTCCCCTGAACATTTTGCAGGGCGAGACTATTCTATAGGAATATTCGATAATAAGGGAAATACGGCTGCGATCTTTGAAGGCAACCCTATCCATGTTTATGCAATCCCTTTTTCGGCCAGGTCAGTGATAAAATTCTTCGGGGATGATTTAAGACCTGGGGATCAAATCTGGACAAATGATCCCTACTTCATTACTGGTAGCTGTGGCAGTCACTTACAAGATTGTACTATGTTATGCCCGGTCTTCTATAAAGATGAACTAATATTTTGGGCGGCTAATAGAGCCCATCAGGCAGATGTGGGTGGGTCGGTTGCAGGCGGTTACAATCCATCGGCAACCGACATTTATACTGAGGGAGTCCGGTATTCGCCGGTTAAAATTATGGAAAATTACAAAATCAGAAAAGATGTCTTCCATCTTCTCCTCTCAAACATGAGGTTTGCATATAAACAGAGGGGAGATTTACTTGCCATGATGGGATCAAACAGAAAGGGAGAAGAGGGCATGCTCAAAGTTATTGAACGGTATGGCCCAGAAACGATTAGGACGTACCTCGAAGATTTATATGATTATAGTGAAAAGTTATTGCGAATTGAAATAGAGAAGTTACCTGATGGAACGTATTATGGTGAAGCGAAAGGTGAAGGCGGCCCTCGCTGCCCGCTGTTTACTGTGCGTGCTAAAGTCACTATTAAGGGGAGTGATATAACCATTGATTTCAGTGAGTCAGACCCCCAGGCACCAAGCTACATTAACAGTCCCTACTGTAATACGGTGAGCGCCAGCTGGATTGCATTGCTCACCACAGTGGGGAAGAAAATCCGTTATCTATCACAAGGGATAGAACGACCGGTGAAGATTATCACCAAACGAGGTACAGTGGTTGACCCAGTGGCCCCTGCACCAGTGAGTGCATGTACAAATTTTGCTGCCAAGCAAGTACTCAGTTCTATTTGGGTTGCCCTCGCTCAGATCGCTCCAGAAATTACTCCGGGTGGGTGGGGGACGATACCTTTTGAAATAATTACTGGTACCGACCCGAAGAAAGACAATGCCCCTTACGGTTCAATCGACTTCTTGACGTGCGGAAGTGGAACCGGAGCGATATGGGGAGTAGATGGTTGGGCTACCGGTACCCCGGAGATATGTAGTGGGACCCTCCATTATCCTGATATAGAATATTATGAAGACTTTATGCCCAATCGCTGGGATGTCTGGGAGATAGAACAAGACTCAGGTGCACCTGGGAAGTGGCGGGGGGGATTAGCTATGAGGACAGTCATTACTAATATTGGTGGTGAGGGATGGATTCACTCCGGTGGTCAGGGCTTTAAAGAAGAAACGAAGCCGGTTCCGGTTATTGCCAAAGGGAAACAACCCGAGCCGGTTAAAAGGTGGATTAAAGAGCCTGACGGATCAATAACTGATGCAAATGACTGTATTAGTTATCCATGGCATCCTGGCGCGGAGATGACCGTTATTTGCCAAGGAGGGTGCGGAGTAGGAGACCCTTTTGAGAGAGATGTCAAAAAAGTAAGAAAAGATGTAATTGAAGAAAAAGTATCGATAGGAGCGGCGAAAAGAGATTATGGGGTGGTGATTGACCCGGACACCTCGGAAATAAATTATGAAGAAACTGAAAAGACCCGTTCTTCGAGAAGATAAAGGAATTTACTCATAAAATTTGTGTTCGTAGGTTAGTTAACTTATACCTCATATTATTCACATTATACACATTGAAGGAGTTATTTCCTTCTGTCAATCAATCGTTGAACGAGGGGAATTGTGCCATGGCAACTAAAAGTAAGTATAAAAAACTATTCGAGCCAGGCTTAATAGGAAATTTAGAGGTTGCTAATCGTATTGTTAAATCTCCCTTGACTACCGGAATGGGCAATATCGATGGGACCTTAAATGAGCGAGTAATAAGACACTATAGGGAGATGGCCCGAGGAGGAGCTGGCCTGGTGGTAGTGGAGTCTTCCTGGGTCGATTTTCTCGGCAGCAAGCCGGGATGCCAAGGTATGCTTGGAGTTGCGGACAATCAACATATCCCTGGGTTAATGTGGCTAGCCCGGACGATCAAAGATAACGGGGCGAAAGCCGCCCTCCAGTTAGAACACGCCGGGAGGCAAAAAATGTTGGGAAACCCACCTATAAAAGCACCATCCCGGGTGCCGTGGGAGGAAGCAAAGATGATGGGGTTTCCTGTTCCGGAAGAACTCACTTTCGAAGAGATTGAAGGGGTCATAGAGGCATTCGGAGATGCGGCCCTTCGCACTCAAATGGCTGGCTTTGATCTGGTCGAGCTTCAGGGCGCCCACGGATATTTAATCACTAACTTTCTTTCTTCCCGGACGAACAAACGTACCGACTGGTACGGAGGTAGCTTAGAAAACCGGATGCGTTTTTTACTCGAAGTCATAGCCAATATTCGGAAAAAGGTCGGGTCGAATTACCCTTTAAGCGTAAGGTTAAGC
>JAZDOO010000408.1:0-2210 GCA_043798555.1 Pseudomonadota bacterium
TGCTCTTAAAGCTGACCGCTGACATCAGCTTCTCAATGTTATTACTTTGACATTTACTGCACACCACCTCACTGTCACGTCCAAAGATAAGTTCTTCAAACTCATTTTCACAATCATGACACCGAAATTCATAAATGGGCATCTTCAGTTTCCTAAGCGAAAATTAATTTTAATTAATTAATATAACCTGTTACCTTAATCCAGCGATAAGGTATAGAGGGACACAATTTCTATCCTCTTAGGAGTATTGAGGCCTAAGAATAACATTTAAAATCCTATTTCTCGTTTAAGGAATGCAGGCTTTTTGGTTTGTGAAAGAAAAACCTCGAGATTTCTCACTTTTAAAGGATACCTTGAAGACACTTCTCCCTTGTCCCCTTAATATCAGTACCATGAACTATTTTCGAGATAACTTTTTACCCAGGATTAAGCATGGGTATCCTCTCCCACGCCTGCACAAAATCCCTCCACCAGTGATGCAGCAGGGAGATCCTCAGACTGATTTGCCTTCCCCCCGATATTACTTTGCTCGCTATCAGTCCAATACTTCGCCGTATCCTCTTGATATGCTTCTTTCGATACCCTTTCGGCAGTATCAAATCCCTGATCCACAAAGAAAGGTTGTATGCCAATTGGGCGCAAAGCAAGTAAACCCAGTTAGCCATGAAGCCCCCAAGAGGCAAGTGGCTCAAAAACTCATTGGTAAATTGCGCAATCCGCTTCTCACACCGCCCTCTGCCGGTATGTGCTTTCATCAGGGGTTTTACTTCGCCTTCCTTATTGGTTACCACTACATAATAGGAATACTTCTCAAAAAGTGGTCTCTGTCTGTGCTTTTCTTTCTGCCTTTCCCTGCGAACAAGATACCGACATTCTTTCTTCCACTTCACCGGATTATAGGTAAATTCCCCATATGCTATCTCAGCATCCTCAGTATCTTGCTGCCAGGCATCCGGGGCCAGTGCATTAATCGCCCTGAGCAATGCAGCGGTCTGATCCGCAGTGATAGAAAATTCCCATCCCTTCTCCTCACAAAACTCCACTACCTCACGATTATAAAAAGCAGAATCACTTCGAAGATAAATTTTCTCTACCGAGGAGGGAATCTTCTTTGCAAGCCTTCTCAGATAGCTCACGGCTTTTGCCCCCGGGTGGGTATTGCCGGAGCGCACCTCAACGTGAAGAAGCTCATCGGTTTCATCGGCAAACGCATACATGGGTTGCAACGAATAGACCCCGTTATAAGCCTTCGCCGCTCCTTGTTTTTTCTTCCCATATACTTCATGTACCTTTGCATCCACATCGATCGTAAGGTCAGAGACATCTTTGCGCTTTTTGTAGACTTCGTGTTCGATTTCGGCAAAGGCTTTGTTTATCTGAAGAATATGCCCAAGTTTGAATCGGCGGCAAAAATCTCCCGCGGTGGTAGGATCAGGAATCTCTTTACGGCCAATTGCCATCTTTATCGCATCATCCTCTCTCAGCGCTTCCAGGTCATCCAGAAAATCTCCTCCCACAAAGGCATTGGCAGCAAGAGCGAGAATGTGTTCCGACTCGGGATAGCCAGAGTCTCTTTGTTTTACCTGGACATGGTCATCCAGACTCTTTGGTATTTTAAGGGTCTCCGCCATAGCATAAAAAAGCGAAAGGCCGGTATGCACTGTCAGTGGCTCAGTGGTTGCCTTCAATCTAATGGTATGACCAGGTCGAATAGTAAGCGGGATTCCTTTCCTAAGTTTTTCGGGAATCTCCTTTTTCACTTTTTGCATGAATGGCCTCCAAGAGATAAAGATTGTCTATTCCCAGTAACTATAGGCCATTCCGATGCTTTTATCAATCTAAATCAGCGCTTATCGCTGGATTAAGGATATTAAACTTTATCGAAATTTAATACTTTTTCAAGGAAATTATCCTCTGGAACAAAGTGATTCTCATGAGTTCTTTGTATGTGATCTTCAAAACAGGCTGCGTTGTTATCTATGTTTTGTCCGTCATAACTCTTTTTTTATTCTTTTCAGTTGGTTAGGACTCACCAATCAGACACCAAGGAAATTGAACTTTTTTTAAAAAAATGATACTCTTGTCAAAAGACAAAATATATCTCTGTCAATTCAAGGAGGCGAAGATGAAAAAAACATTTTTTCTATTTATCGGTTTTCTTTTGTTTTTTGCTGCATCCGGTGATGCCGGCTTATTGGATGCGGTTAAGC
>JAZDOO010000010.1:0-15125 GCA_043798555.1 Pseudomonadota bacterium
GTTCCAACGGTGCAGAAACCTCCTTTAACCCTGGGGCATGAAATCAGCGGAAAGGTCATAGCAGGAGAAGAGAAATGGATTGGAAAAGAGGTCATTGTACCGGGGGAAATGCCCTGTCGGCAATGTTACATCTGTAAAACCGGGAGGGCGAACCGTTGCCTCGCTCAAAAAATGCCGGGCAACAGCATGGGTATTTACGGGGGGTTTTCCAGCCATATTGTCGTCCCCACTATCGACCTCTGTGAGGTTAAGAATCGGGGGGACATCCTTCTCACCCACCTGGCTGTGGTGGCCGATGCTATGACCAGCCCCTTTCAGGCGGCAAAGAGGGCAGATTTACAGATCGGGGATGACGTCATAGTCGTAGGAGCCACCGGTGGGGTGGGGGTCTATATGGTCCAGATCGCTAAGGCAATGGGGGCCAAGACAGTTATTGGCATCGCTAGGAACGCAGAAAAGCTAAAGAGAGCTTTGCAGTACGGTGCGGACTTCGTCATCAACTCCGCCGATAAAACACCAAGAGATGTCCGCAGTGAGTTCAGAAATATTTGTAAAGAAAACGGCCTTGAGGCTGGTTACGGCTGGAAGATATTTGAGGTGACAGGGACCAAGTCCGGACAGGATATAGCTTTAGAGCTCCTCAGCTTCATCGGCAAGCTGATCGTGGTAGGCTTTGGACTGGCCAAGAATGAGTACAGCATCTCCCGGCTCATGGCCTTCGACGCGGAGATCCTCGGCTCGTGGGGCAATCTTCCCGAGCATTATCCCGTTGTGCTGGACATGGTTTTGAAGAAGAAAATTAAGGTCGAACCCTTTGTGGAGACCAGGCCGATGAGCAAGATCAATGAGGTCTTTGAGGAGGTTCATAAGGCCGGCTCCCCTGCCAGGAGGATCGTATTAACTCCAGATTTTTAATATAAAGAAGTATATCAGCTTATTAATTTGAAATAAAAAGGAGGATTTATTATGGCTCTGGATTGGTTAGTAAGAGACAATATTTTAAAAAACCACCAAATTTTTGGAGACGAACACTTTGGAACCGAACCACCTTGTACCACGTATGAGAAGAAACCCCTCACCGACCCCAAAGGTAAAGTGGCAGATGGACTCTATGTTGCCTGGGTAACTTTGAATAATCCTGCCCAATTTAATTCCTACACTACTGAAATGGTGAAAGGGGTTATCGCCGGTATGAACAAGGCTTCTCTGGACCGTGAAGTTCAGGCGGTAGTCTTTACCGGGGCGGGAGATCGAGCCTTCTGCTCGGGAGGGAATATAAAGGAATATGCAGAATACTATACCCGGCGACCTAAGGAGTATGCTGATTATATAGAGCTTTTTTCTCTCATGGTGGATGGCATTCTCAGGTGTCACAAGCCGGTAATCTGCAGGGCTAACGGGATGCGGATCGCGGGAGGTCAAGAGATCGGGCAGGCTTGTGACCTGACCATTGCGGCTGATATCGCGAGTTTCGGTCAGGCGGGGACACGCCATGGTTCTACCCCTGACGGAGGATCTACCGATTTTCTTCCTCTCACCCTTCCCACCATCGAGATGGCCATGTGGCAATGCATATCGAATGTTCAGTGGAGTGCCTATAAAATGAAGCGGCTTGGATCAGTCTTAGAGGTTGTTCCCATAAAAAAGGATAAGAACGGGAACTGGGTGAGAAATCCCCTTGTTATTACTGACAAGTATGTAGAGAATGGCGAACTCGTATACGGAGAACTTAAGACTGGTGAAGAAGCCGAAAAAGCTAAAGCTCTCTTTAAGGAGTTGACGACCGACCTTACCCTCTTGGATCAGAAGGTAAACGAAACTATCTGGCACCTGGTCAACCTGATGCCCATGTGTCTCATGAAGGCTATTGAGACTATAAGGATAAAGAAAAGAGCTTTCTGGGATGATACTAAGGTGAGCGCTATATATTGGCTAGGAGCCAACATGAACATGGAAGCTTCTATTGGCTTCGCAGCCTTTAATACCTCGAAAGAGACGGGTACTGCCACCATCGATTTTATAAAATACCGGCAATTTTTGGCCCAAGGGAAAATGTTTGATGAGGAATTGATGGAGGCAGTTTTAGCCAAGCCCAAAAAATAAAGATTGTCTCAACGGTGTATGGTTTCTTTCCTTGCTATGGAATAACCGGATTTTGTAATAAAAAAAGTGATACCAAATATTCTGTCTCTGTCTGCGTGCGGCAACCTCCCTCGCATCTCAGCAAGGCAGGAAAGCACGCAGACAGGACCGAGACTAATCCTCCGTTCCGATCGGCAACGCTTCGGGTCTATCATAATATCAAGTAGCTCAGTATCTCTCTTGGGTTAATATCTCTCTAAGATAACGTTATCCAGATTCTCCTGTTCTGACCTAACAAGACGTGAAGGTCTACTTTTCGACAGTAAGAGCTTAGAAATACCCTGTTTCTAAAGAAATTATAGTAAGTGACAAAATATAGAAAAAAACTTGAAAAAAAACTTGACAAGCAGAAATACGGGTGGTATTCATAGGCATGAATGAATATTCATTCATTTTAGAAAGTCCAATAACGGTTCACTATGATCAATTACTAATTTAAAGCTAATTTAGAGGAGGTGGCTTAGAGGCATTAAATCGTATCGCAAACAAGTCCATTTTTGGGGTCACTTAAAATCGATTAAGAGAATTGTTCTGAGATAGGGAGAAAATGATACAAAGAGTTTTATGGTCTCGGTTTTGGCACAATTGGAGAGTGTACCTTTCGTATGAACGCTTTCAATACCGAAAAGTTGACCGGAAAGAGCGAAGTTGACTTTTTGATCTATTGTCGTCAACTAACTCAAGTCATACCGGAGGAGGAGTTTGCTGAAAAAGTGGATGCCAAAGCCAAAGAGGAGGTGAAACAATGATAAATGCAGGAATAGATGTCGGTGGTAAGGAAGTGAAAGTGGTTTTATTGAAAGATGGCGAGGTTATTGCCAGGGAAAAGGCACTGGGTGGTTTTGAGCAAGGTCAGGTAACTGAGGAGCTCTTGGAAAGAGCGATAAAAAGCGCAGGTATATCAAAGAAAGATATTGGAAGTACAGGGGTTACCGGAAGTGGGAAGAAGTATGCGCCACCACATGAAGCAGAGATTACTGAAATAGGCGCAGCAGCAAAAGGTGCTGCGTTCCTTTACCCCTCGGCGAGGACAGTGATTGACTCTGGAGCAGAGGATTCGAGGGGAATAAAATGCGGTGAAAAGGGAGTAGCGAAGGACTTTGCTACTAATGATAAATGTGCTGCTGGTGCTGGTGCCTTTACCGAGGCAATGGCGCGAGCCCTCGAAGTAAAACTGGAGGAATTTGGGAAAATAGCACTGCAATCCAAAAAGACGGTGCCCATAAACGCGCAGTGCGCCGTTTTCGCCGAATCTGAGGTGGTTTCACTCATAAATTCCAAGGTGGGGAAAGAAGATATTGCCCGGGCGGTGAATGACGCATTAGCTGAAAGAGTAGTTGCCATGGTAAAGAGAATAGGAGTAGAAAAGGACGTGGTTGTCGTTGGAGGCATGGCAAAAAACGTTGGATACGTTGATGGGTTAAAGCGGGGTTTCAAGATGGATGTATTGGTTCCAGAGCACCCTGAATTCATAGGAGCTTTAGGAGCTGCTATAGCAGCAAGAGAAAAGTAGAAAGGGGGGAAAAGATGGCCGAGAATACTGAAAAAAAAGAAGAAAAAAAAGAACTTTGGAGGTGGCTCGAAGCACGGTGGACAAATCCTGATATAGATTGGAGAAAGGGAAAGATTATTTCGGCAGGCATAGATGTAGGCTCAGTGAGCACTCAGTGTGTGGTCATGGTTGATGGAGAAATCTATTGCTATAGTAACCTGCGCAGTGGGTCTGGTAGTGAGGATAGTGCTTGGAGGGGATCTAATCGGGCCTTAGAAGGCACGGGAATGACGGTGAATGACTGGCATTACTGTGTTGGTACCGGCTATGGAAGAGTAAATGTACCGATGTCAAAAAGGGCGATTACCGAAATCGCTTGTCACGGAAGAGGGGCAAACTGGATGTATGGCCCTCAAGTAAAAACAATACTGGATATGGGGGGGCAGGACTGTAAGGTTATTCACGTTGATGAGAAAGGGAAGGTAACCAACTTTGCTATGAATGACAAATGTGCGGCTGGTGCTGGCCGTGGTATGGAAGTATTCGCTGATTTTGTTGGTGTTTCCATAAATGATGTTGGTGACAAATCCTTTGAAATTGATGAAGAACCTAAGCCAGTCTCCAGCACCTGTGTTATTTTTGCCAAGTCAGAGGCTGCGGGTCTCTTAAAAGAGGGCTGGCAGGTAAGTAAGGTTTTAGCCGCTTATTGTTCAGCAATGGCACACCGGGTATTGGAGTTGATGGAGCGCGTTGGTATGGAAAAAGAACTTTCTATTACTGGAGGTATTGCCAAGAATAGAGGAGTGGTAGAGAGACTGGAGAAGGAAATTGGAATGAAGTTCCAACCAAAGAAATGGCATAACCCTGAATATATCAAACGTAATTACCCTTTTGATACCCAGATCGCTGGAGCTGTTGGTGCTGCCCTTTTCGCAAAAGCATTAGCAGAGAAAGGAAAGGCTTAGAATTATGTTGGCAAATTGGGGATACCAGGATGGTTCGGGTGTTTATTTTATTACCATAGATACTGATAAATGTAACGGTTGCAGAGAATGTATAGAGGCTTGCCCTCAAGGGGTTTTTGAAGTAGGGGAGGATCCTGCTGACCCACTTCGTGAGGAACCGGTAGCTTTTGTTGTTGAGGAGCAGCGAAAGAAACTAAGGTTTGCCTGTTCTCCCTGTAAAAAATATTTAACTGCAGAGGGGGGGAGCGCTGCGAGTAGAACTCCACCTGAGATCTTGGCTAAAGAACTGAAGAACTTGCCCTGTGTGGCAGCATGTGAGACAGAAGCGATTACTCATTCGTGGTAAGGGTAAGATGAAGCAAGTGAGATTGACAATCGATGAATTGGATGTAGAAAGTGAGGAAGGCTTCACTATATTGGAGGCAGCCCAAAAAGCAGGGATTTATATCCCTGCCCTCTGTTACCACCGTAACTTGCCGCCGTTTGACAGAGTATCTTCTTCGGACGTAGTTTACCAGGGTTCGCTTCGAATTGAAGGGGTAGCCAAGGGTTACCAGGGATGCCAGATTTGCCTGGTTGATATTGAAGGAGAGGGTATCAAGACTTCCTGCAACACTTCGGTACGAGATGGGATAGTTGTTCATACCAATACCCATGAGATCGAAGAGCTCCGGCAAGAAAATCTAAGCAGGATCCTATCAGATCATCCCCATACGTGTTTAGCCTGTCCTCAGCGGGAGGGATGTGATTTAAAGCAGTGCTCAAGCAACGTACCAGAGAATGAGCGCTGTTGTCCCAAGTTTATTACCTGTGAATTGAGAAAGGTATCGGAGTACGTAGGAATTAGGGATGATATTCCCCGATATATTCCGCAAGTTTTTCCTGTAGTGGAGGATGCCCCCCTCTTTAACCGTTATTATGGCTTGTGCATTGGTTGTAATCGCTGTGTTCGGGTTTGTAATCAGGTGCGAGAAGTTGGTGCTTTGAACTGCACCATGGTTGATGGGAGGGTAATTGTTGGGACAGTGGCTCCAACCCTACAAGAATCAGATTGTAAGTTTTGTACTGCATGTGTGGAAGTTTGCCCCACCGGGGCTTTGCGGGACAAGGCAGTTCGCCCCGGAAAGAAGGAGGAAGATATTGTCCCGTGTAAACACAATTGTCCGGCCAACATAGACATCCCTGGGATTTCATGAGGTATCTCTTGGATATAGCAGAGAACAGGCCATGGAAGAAGCAAAGCGGTGCCTGAGATGTGACCTCAGATTGCAGATATCTCTTCCTGTTCTTCCGCCAGAGAAATGGATTGAGTTCAGCGAGCGGAACCTTGACGCTGTGCCGGAGATAGAGGGAGTTTTTCAATTGGTTGATAGCGAAAAGAATATAGTTTACATTAAAGGGGCGATGAACTTGCGAGAAGAGTTGAAGGAGCTACTGACAAGTTCTCAAAAAGCCCGTTATTTCATCTGGGAAGAAGATCCAATGTATACCAAAAGGGAAAGCGAATTACTGCAGCATTTTATGCAGCAGCAGGGTAGATTACCTGAGGAGAATGCTGGATTAGATGAGGATCTTTTTTAAAGGAAAGTCACAGAAAGGAGTACAACGAAAATGGGAGCAATAGAAAAGTTTAAAGAGGTCTATGAGAATAGGCATGCTTATGTAAGGGATTGGAAGTCACGGAATCGCGGGGGTAAGGTTTTGGGCTGTTTCTGCACCTATGTGCCTGAAGAGATTCCTTACGCTGCTGGAGTCTTACCAGTACGGTTATTAGGGAGTCATGAGATAGAGGATTCTACTGCGCCACACCTTTTTGCTATGTTCTGTCCATTCTGTCGGGATGTTTTAGCTCAAGGACTCGAAGGAAAGTACGACTATCTTGATGGCATTTGTGATGGCAATGCATGCATGCACTTGCTCCAGTCCTTTGAAGCTTGGGGGCTTAATGTAAAACCAGAGCCAAAAGTTCTCAGAGTAGATACCCCAGCCTCCACCCAAAACCCGTACTGCAAACAATACCTAAGAGGAGAGTTCGATTGTTTCAAGGACGATATTGAAGAATGGACGGGTAAAAAAATAAGTGACAAAGATTTGGATCACGCCATAGAGGTGTACAATGAAAACCGTCGCTTGATGAGGCAGGTTTATGACCTAAGGAAGGCAGATAACCCACCCATTACCGGCCTCGAATCTATGTACATGGTTGTGTCCAGTCAGTTAATGGATAAAGAAGAGCATAATAAAGTCCTTAAGGAGGCATTAGAGGAGCTTAAGGAACGCGGGGTTGAGAGAGAAGTGGGGACAAGACTAATGATCGTCGGCAGCGAGAATGATGACGTGGAATTTATAGGCATGATAGAACAGAAGATGGTACTCCCGGCAACAGTAGTCATCGATGATCATTGCACCGGCTCAAGGTATTTCTGGAATGATGTTGTTCCGGAAAAGGATAGGATTCAGGCTATAGCTTCCAGATATATAGAGCGAACGCCTTGCCCGACTAAGGACTTTCCCGAGTATCGGCGCTTTATTGATATATTACAAATGGCAAAGGAGTGGCGGGTCGAGGGAGCGATTGTAATACAGCAGAAGTTTTGTGATCCTCATGAAATAGATACACCGCTCTTGAGATCCTACCTTAAGGAGAATGGAGTGCCAACTTACTTTCTCGAACTTGATGTCACTGTTCCTCTGGGACCATTTACCACCAGAGTTGAGGCCTTTATAGAGTCAATTATGATTGACATTATATAGAAAAAGAATTGAGGAGGGAGAAATGACAGAATTAAAGAGATATCCCACTAAAGCTTTTGATTGTTGGGGTATGGCCAAGGAATTGAGAGAAGATATTTATCGGAAGCTAGCCCAGAAGGCATCCGGGGAGAAGAACTGGCTTGTCGCCAGTGGTGGGACTGAGGGTCTCATTGGCCTTCCTGCCGGGCTAGGGGATGACTATGTTCCTTTTGGTGGTGAGCCCTACGGTGCTTCTACCGGGGCTTTGGGAAGATCTGAGGAAATGATGGCCTATTGTGAAAGCAAGGGGTATGCGCGAGATCTTTGCGGTTACTGTCGTAATTACCTTGGGTCTTTGTTTGGCGATAAGTTCTCGTTCGGTGGTCAATATCCTCATCCGGATTTTTATTTCCAGCTTCATTTTTGTGATACCCATGCTAAGTGGTATATGCCGGCGGCTAAATACACTAATAAGCCATACTTCGTAATAGATATCGCTGCCTCTTATAGATGGCCAAAGTGGAATGAGAGTGAGAAGCGAAAGAAGAACAAATTTGACTACTTGCTTGCGCAGATGCACGATTCAATTGTGTGGATGGAAAAGGTCACGGGCAGAAAATACGATGACGAGAAGTTAGCAGATGCAGTTTACAATGAGATAATGTCAACTTCTACATGGGCAAAGTGTTGTGAACTTAATAAGGCCGTTCCGGCCCCAATGGATGAGAAATCCATGTATGCCTTTTATGTAGTTCATGTGCTGCGAAGGCATACCAAAGAAGCAAAAAAATTCTTCGATGCGCTTTATGATGAACTTCAAGATCGTATAGCTAAAGGCATTGCTGGAGTGGAATACGAAAAAGTGAGAATGATTCATAACAGCCAGCCACCATGGTATGCGTTGCATATTTTTAGATACATGGAGAAGTTCGGTGTATCCTGTGTGGGAAGCCAGTATGATTTCATGCTTTCCGGAGGCTGGGATTATTATTATGATGAAAACGATATTCCTCATATCAGAGCAGCTGAACCACCTCCGGATTTTAAGGAAAAGATAAGAACCAGAGACGGTGCATTACGAGCTCTGGCCGCTTGGCTGCTTGACTATGGATTGCAGATAAGGAGCTTCCGCTTCCCCATGATTGAGAGACGAAATATTGATGTCGCGATAGCGAGAGACTGGAAGTGCGAGGGTGCGATAATGCACCTCAACCGTGGCTGTGAAGGCTGGGCAGTTGGGCAGTTGGAAGTGAGAAGAGCCCTCGTTGAGGCTGGCTTCGATGTACTAACCTATGAGGGAAATGTGGCTGACCCACGTGAATTTGATGAGGCCAGAACCTTCGCCCGTATCGATGCATTTATGGAAAGTAAGGGACTAAAGAGGCTGGTAAATTAAGAAGCGAGGAAAGATAGGAAATTCGGTGGAACTTCTTTACTTTTCCGTACTCGACGGGAGCAAGTACGTTTTAAACTCCTCAACACCCTAGACACAAAGTAGTAATGGTATTTTTATTCGAAAGGAGTCCCTATGAAGGATATTCGGGAGGAGTGGTTAAAAGTAGTAAAAAAATGGGCGCTTAGTCCCGATTCCCCAGATAGCGAGGAATACTGGTGTAAAGAATTGGACACAGCCTCCCGGGACAAGATCAAGGAGGTTCAAAGTGAAAAACTTGAAGTAGCTTTTCGTTACCTTTGGGAATATAGTCCTTTCTACCGGGGGAAATTTCAAAAGGAGAAATTAGCTCCCCATGATATTCGATCAGTGGAAGATCTTCATAAAATACCGGTGACAACCAAACAGGAGTGGGTGGACAACCAGGCTGCTTACCCACCTTTTGGGAATTTCTCTCCGGTATCCCATGAGCGTTGGACCCAGAGCGGGTGGATGTTTTTTGCCACATCCGGGACAACTGCTAAGCCCCGCGTCTTTCGGCGGACCCTGCATGACCGGGAGATGTGGGTGTACAACTGGGCAAGAACCCTCTGGGCAATGAACATTCGTCCTGGTGACGGAAAGATACCGGGAGATGTCATGATGATATGTTTTGGATATGCCCCGTTTGTTGCTTTCTGGGGGGCCCATTATGGTGCCAGCGATATCGGAATCCCTGTGATTCCAGGGGGGGGCTTGGATACCAACCGGCGGGCTTTTTTTATCAATGAATACCAACCTACAGTGTTGGTATGTACGCCCTCCTACGCAATTTTTTTGGCCGAAAACATGAAGGAATTGGGTTATGATCCCGCTGCGAGTTCGG
Source organism: Pseudomonadota bacterium (assembly GCA_043798555.1). Taxonomy (GTDB): domain Bacteria; phylum Desulfobacterota; class WTBG01; order JAGOGO01; family JAGOGO01; genus JAZDOO01. The sequence continues at coordinate 9,591 of JAZDOO010000010.1, forward strand.
TGCGTGCCTTGATCACTGCCGGAGAGCCAGGGCCGTGCATCCCGGCTACTAAAAAACGAATCGAAGAGATGTGGAATGCAACCCTTATGGAAGTAATGGGTTGCACAGAGATGGCTCCTGTGCCTCTGCTCTATAGCTGCTGGAGCGATGCAGTCAATTGCGGCAAAGAGGGTAGGGTCCATGCTCCTCATCTTTTTGAAGATATGTACCTGCCGGAATCTGTTGACCCTGATACCTTTGAGCCAGTACCTGATGGAGAGCGGGGGATGATCGTGGCCAGTAATCTTTTCGAAGAATCCCAACCCATTCTGCGTTATACAATTGGGGATTATTGGACGATTGATCGAAAAAGCATTTGCTCTTGCGGACGAATTCACGCGCGAGTGCCCGGAGGATTGACTGGCCGAGCCGATGATATGCTCAAGTTCAAAGGGGTTGTTATGTTCCCCTCAACCATCGAATCTGTCATCAGAGAAATCCCAGAGGCGGGAGAAGAGTTTGCTGTTGAAATAACATCGGACAGGGGAATGGATAATATGCTTATCAAAGTTGAACCAGCTCATGGGATTGAAGATACGGTTGAAAATCGGAAGATGATCCAAAAAAAAGTGAGCGAAGCGATGAAGATGAAGGTAGGGGTGAGTGTGAAGAGTGAATGCTTGCCGGCTAATACTCTTCCCCGTACCGAGTTTAAGGCCCGTAGGGTCAAAGATATGCGCGAGAAAGTACATTAGGATTAGAAAAATGCTACCCCTGGTTGGAATCTTACTGAATGCCTGAAAGGAGATTGGATGGAAAAAGAAGTTAAGTGCCCCTGGTGTGAAAAGAAAACCATACCCAAGGTAAGCCTTTTAAGGAAAGACTTTGGAGACGTGAAGGAAAGAAGGTGTAGCGAATGCGGTAAAGTTCTGGCTGCCTATCTGGAAGGGGAAGGAAATTTTTTATCTAAAATTCGCACGTTTACGGCTTAGTATTTTGTCCTGAAGGAGTGAATTCATGAATGAAAAGGGAGAAGAATTAGCTGCACAGTTGGCTGAGGCAACCCTCACTGATGAATGGATTACCGAATGGGAAGAGCGGATTGGACTTAATCTCAGAGTTGGGAATGTGTTTAATCAGAATGCATCATATGAAGCAATAAGGAACTTCGCTAACGGAGTGGGTGATTCAAACCCTCTTTACCGCGATGAAGTGTATGCGAAGGGAACTAAGTATGGAGCGCTTATCGCATCTCCAAGCTGGGTGGCTAGTGTTTTTCCCCATTGGGTACTCCAAGGTCTACCGGGAATTCATGCTGACCACTCGGCATCAGATTGGGAATTCCTCAGGCCGGTATATGTAAATGATAAACTTACTCCTAAGTGTACGTTTGTTGGCTTTGATGTTAAGAGCAGTAGATTCGCTGGGAAAACGGTTTTCGAATATCAGAGATTTGAATATTGGAATCAGCGAGGGGAACTGGTATCCCGGGGATACAATATGCTTGTAAGATATGAGCGACAGACAGCAAAAAAGAAGACCGCCGAAGGAGAAGGGAAGTATGATCATATTCAGGTGCCTCACCCCTGGACTCCGGAAGAGCAGAATAAAGTGGATGAAGATTGTCTGGCCGAAGAGATACGGGGCTCCAACCCCCGTTACTGGGAAGACGTGAATGTAGGCGAAGAACTAATCCCGGTGGTAAAAGGGGTTTTTGGGTTAACGGACATGATTGCTTACTGCGTGGGTGCTGCCCCAGTGCAGTTAGGGGCTCACGGTGTTCAACTTAGGATGTATAAAAAACATCCAGCTTGGGGATTCCGTGATCCTGCCCTGGGGTCATGGGAGCCAGTTTATGGAGTGCACTATCTGGTATCGGCTGCCAAGGGTGTAGGGGCATTGTATGCCTATGACGTTGGGGTACAGCGACATTGCTGGCTGGTAAACTTAGTCAGTAATTGGATGGGTGATGATGGTTGGCTGAAAACCTGCTCGGCACAATACCGCCAGTTTGTATATCTCTCAGATGCAGTGTGGTTTCGCGGGAAAGTTACAAAAAAATACGTTGATGAAAATGGCGAGTACTGCGTAGATATTGAGACCCATGGTATTAACCAGAGGGGAGACGATACCATCCCAGGTAACGCCACTGTAATTCTTCCCTCTATGGAGCACAAAACTTTGCCCGTGGAAAAAAGATTGCCCCCCAAGGAATATCGGGGTACGGGCAAAGGAGTTTACTTTTAACTTTCTCACCAGAAATTTCTTATTTCTTAGCAATGAGCAACCAGGGATTCAAGTTAACCGAACCTGTCTCACCTTTGCCTCTTAGACTGCCTCCCTGATGATTGAGAAACGTTAGGTTTTTGAGGCAGGTTCGATAGGATCATCTAAGAAACAAGGAGGAAGAGGAAATGAAGCTGGAATACAAAACATTTAAAGAGGCCGAACAGTCCTTTAAATGGAGCGAGCGATGGGAGGTATTTGATAAAGGTAAGGAACATTTGAATATTGCCTATGAATGTATTGATCGCCATCCTAAAGAAAACACCGCAATTAGGCTAAAAAAAGATGATGGAAGTAAGGGAATTCATACTTTTGGGGAACTCTCCCGTTTAACCTCTCAATTTGCAAATAGGCTAAAAAGGCTCGGGATTAATCCTGGAGATCGGGTGGGGGTAATATTGAATCCTTCATTGGAGTATTATGTAAGTCTTTTTGGGGTGATGAAGAGGGGTGCAGTAGCGGTTCCCTGTTATGCACTTCTTGGCCCCGATGGGATCGAGTATCGCCTTAGAGACGCAAACGCAAAAATGGCAATCATAGGTAAGGAACGGATGCGATTCGTAAATCCAAGCTTAGTCTCACATTTAATCGTTTCGGAAGAACTTCTAAGAGTTATCGAAAGCGAAAGTGAAGTTTATGAGTCGCATACCTCTGCTGATACCCTTGCTCTGATCCAATTTTCCAGCGGTACCACAGGGCAACCTAAGCAGGTTCTTTATTACCATGCTGCTATGACGGTTACCGCTGTTTTTATGAAGTTTTGGATTGGCCTCCGAACCAATGACAGATACATATGTACCTCATCTCCAGCGTGGGGTCATGGAATCTGGTATGGGACGGTTGGGCCATTGATATTTGGGAATGGTATTGGTGCTTATGCTGGTAAATTTATTCCTGAAGTTTTCTTAGAGACCTTAGAGGAATTTGAGATCACTGTAGTTTCTGCTATTCCTCGAGTTTATAAAATGCTCATGGAGTGTGGCAAAATTGATCATTACCAACTTAAACTGAGACGATTAACCTATACTGGCGGTAAAATTGATAAAGAAGTGCAACAATATTTTCAGGACAAACTTGGTATTTATATCGCCAGCACTTATGGGAATACTGAATCTGGTCCGATCGTCCTCGAATATGCCTTTGAAGATTGGAAGCCAAAGCCGGGAAGTGCGGGAAAGCCAATGATTGGAGTTAACATAGGAGTATTAGACGAGAAAGGACAAGAGAACCCTCCGGGTAAAGCAGGTGAAGTTGCTGTATGGCGTAAAGGTGAATGGAGCAATATAGGGGATTCAGGATATTTTGATGAGGAAGGGTACTTTTGGCCCCAAGGGAGAAGCGATGATGTTATAAAATCGTCAGGATACCGAATTGGCCCCTTTGAAATAGAGAATGTTCTGGAAAGGCATCCTGCGGTGCAGAAGTCAGCAGTGGTGGGCAGTCCGGATAAAGAACGGGGTGAGATTGTTAAAGCTTTTATTATCCTCAAGCCTGAGTTTAAGCCAAGCGAAGCCTTAGTATCGGAAATCCAGAATTTTGTTAAAACGCGGTTAAGCATGCACGAATACCCTAAGGAAATAGAATTTATTGCAGAACTCCCTGAGACCCCTGACGGCAAACTCAAAAGGAAAGAGCTCAAGCAAAGGGAATATGAGAAAAAACTAAAGGAAGTAAACAAATAGACCAATTGGTACCGCTGGGATGTTAGACTTAAATAAGGTAGTACTTTAGGAAGGAGTTTTTGATATGGCAGGGATCATGTCGTACGGTGGGCATATACCGTTTTACCGGATCAGTCGGGAGGAGATTGGGAGGGCGTGGGGGAAGAAGGGGGGCAGTGGGGAGAAGGCAGTAGCCGGGGGTGATGAAGATACGATCACCATGGGAGTAGGGGCGGGGTACGATTGTCTCAGGGGGATGGAGGCTGAAGGAGTTGATGCGCTTTATTTTGCCACCACCACTCCTCCGTATGTTCAGAAGCAGTCGGCGAGCATCATCGCGGCAGCGTTACCCTTAAGGAAGGAAATAAACACGGTAGATGTTGGTCATTCCTTGCGGGGAGGGACGAGTGCGTTAAAGGCAGCGCTGGATGCAGTAAGCGGAGGGGGAGCAAGGCGGGTACTTGTAGTAGCATCGGATGCCCCCTTAGGTCCTCCTGATTCTTTGAAGGAATTAGAGTATGGAGACGGAGCTGCGGCGCTGCTTATTGGGGGCGCTGAGGAAGCAGTCACAGTGGAGGGGTGTTACACCCTCACCAGTGAATTTTTAGACACCTGGAGGCTTCCGGGGGATCGGTATTGCCAGGAGTGGGAGGACCGGTTCATTCGGGATGAAGGGTATATGCGGCTGCTTCCGGAGGCAGTATCCGGGTTTTTAAAGAAATACCAGTGTAAGCCTGGAGATTTTAGCAAAGTGGTGTACAATGGGATTGATACGCGAAGTCATGTAAGTGTGGCGAAGAAGATGGGATTTGACTACAAGAAACAGGTTCAGGATCCGCTTTACAGTAAAATTGGGAACACCGGGGCAGCATCGGCGTTCATGATGTTAATTGCGGCGTTGGAAGAAGCCAAAGAGGGAGAAAGGATACTGCTTGCCAACTATGGCGATGGGGCGGATGTTTTTATGTTGAAGGTAACGGAGAAGATCGGGGAGATAAAGGATCGGAGGGGGATACGAGGGAGCCTCAATTCCAGGATGCTGCTTTCTTCTTACGGGAAGTATCTTCATTTTCGGGAGTTACTGGAGTGGGAAGTAGACCGTCGGCCCCCACCCCGGACCTCCCTTCCCCACTATTTTCGGGAGAGCAAGCAGCTTTTTGGACTTATGGGGCAGCGTTGTAAACGGTGTGGGCATGAGCAATTTCCCCGGCAGCGGATCTGCATGTGGTGCCAGGGGAAGATGGAAAAGCCGGGAGAGTATGATGATGTTCCCTTGGCGAATCAAAGAGGGGTACTTTTCACCTTTAGCATGGATGAGCGGGCACCGGTAGCTGATTTACCGAATGTGCTTTGTGTGGTTGACTTAGAAGGTGGGGCGCGGTATTATGGGTTAATGACCGACCGGGATCCGGCAAAGGTTACGATTGGACAGGAGATGGAATTTACGTTTCGGAAGATCAATGATGCGCAAGGGGTGCACAATTATTTTTGGAAAGTGAGGCCGGTAAGGGGCTAAGGAGGCAAAGGAGATGGAAAGCATCAAAGACAAGGTAGCGATTGTAGGGATGGGGACGAGCCAATTTGGGGAGTTATGGGAAAAAGGGGTAGA
>JAZDOO010000012.1:0-7071 GCA_043798555.1 Pseudomonadota bacterium
TTCGACAGCGGAAGCGACCGTGACCTTGAGGCCGCCGCGCCCGCTATCCCTGGATCAGTTTATTGAATTCATTGCCGAGGATGAACTGGTGGAAGTCACACCGCAAAACATACGCTTGCGAAAGATGGAACTCGATGCGAAATCCCGTATTAAACAGTGATGCCCCTGAGTATGGTGGCAGCGGCTGGGGTAACGTGTGAATAACTACCCCCACTTTTTTCTAACATAGGGGATTCTGAAGTCGTGGAACAGTATATCTGCATTCATGGTCATTTTTATCAGCCGCCGCGTGAAAATCCCTGGTTTGAGGCGATAGAACTTCAGGATTCGGCCTATCCTTACCATGACTGGAATGAACGGGTTACCGCTGAGTGTTATGCCCCTAACGCTAAGGCTCGCATTCTGGACGAAAAAGGCCTGATCCGGCATATTGTGAACAATTATTCGAAGATTAGTTTTGACTTCGGTCCTACACTTCTTTCCTGGATGGAGAAAAATGATCCCGAAGTTTATAAAGCGATATTAGAAGCTGACCGGGAAAGCCAGGTGACGTTTTCGGGTCACGGATCGGCATTAGCTCAAGGTTATAACCACATAATTCTTCCCCTGGCTAACCAACGGGATAAAGTCACCCAGGTTCGCTGGGGAATCAAAGATTTTGAGCATCGGTTTGGACGTACGCCCGAGGGTATGTGGCTTCCGGAAACCGCGGTGGACCTGGAGACTCTCGATATTCTGGCGGAACAGCATATACGTTTCACCATCCTCGCTCCCCATCAAGCCAAACGATGTCGCCCCCTCGGGGCAGCTAAATGGCAAAATTGTAGCAGCAGAAAACTCGACCCTACCATGCCTTACGTGCTGCGATTACCCACCGGGAGGAGTATCGCGCTTTTCTTTTATGATGGGCCAATTTCCCGCGCCATAGCTTTCGAGGGACTGCTAAATAGCGGAGAGGCTTTTCTCCAACGGCTCTTAGGAGCATTCTCAGAGACACGCACCTGGAGCCAGCTCGTTCATATTGCCACCGATGGCGAAACTTACGGTCACCACCATCGCTTTGGTGATATGGCTCTGGCCTACGCTCTCCACAACATTGAGTCGAAAAAGAGTGCCCGTATTACCAACTATGGAGAATATTTGGAGAAACACCCGCCTGCCCATGAAGTGGAAATTTTCGAAAACACCTCCTGGAGCTGCTCCCATGGAGTAGAGCGCTGGCGAAGTAACTGTGGCTGCAATTCCGGAATGAACCCTAATTGGCATCAGACGTGGCGTAAACCCCTGCGTGAATCTCTTGATTTCCTTCGCGATACCCTGGCTTCTGCCTTCGAGGAAAAAACAGCCAAACTTTTAAAAGATCCCTGGGAAGCACGAAACGATTACCTCCAGATCATTCTCAACCGGTCACCCGAAAATATTGAGGTTTTTTTAAGCCGGCACCGAACCCGGAACCTTACCGAAGAAGAAAAGATTACTGTGCTCAAATTCCTGGAGTCGCAACGCCACGCCCTGCTTATGTACACCAGTTGCGGCTGGTTCTTCGACGAGCTTTCGGGGCTCGAGACCGTTCAAATCCTCCGTTATGCCGGGCGGGCGCTCCAGCTCAGCCAGGACATCTTTGGTGACAACCTCGAGCCTGGTTTCCTCCAAATGATGGAGGGTGCTAAGAGCAACGTGCTCGAGTTCCGGAATGGGCGTAAGATTTATGATAAACTCGTGAGGCCTTATCGGCTTGATTTAGCCAGTGCTTGTGCGCATTACGCGCTCAGCTCCCTTTTCTTTGGAAATTATCCCGATCGTTCTTCCCTCTATTGCTTTACGGTCAACCAGGAAGACTATCAAAGCGCTGAAGCTGGAAAGGCCAGCCTCACAGTAGGACGAGTAACAATCACCTCCCGGATCACCTGGGAATCTGCCCCTTTCTCCTTTGGAGCTCTTCATTTGGGTGACCACAATGTCATCTGCAACGTGATGATGTACGGAGGGGACAAGGCTTACCAATCTGTGGTGGATGACGTGTTTGAGGCTTTTGACCGGGCGGATTTCCCTGAGACCATCCGTCGCCTGGATAAACACTTCCGGGCATGCACGTTTTCCCTGAACTCGCTCTTCCGGGATAACCAGCAGAAGATCCTTGAAAAAATCCTTACCTTCTCCTTAGCTGAAGCAGAGGGAACATATCAGCAGATCTATGAAAACAATGTCCCTTTAATGCGATTCCTTAAAGATTCACGAATTCCTCCTCCCAAAGCCTTTTACGCGGCTGCGGAGTTATCCTTGAATGCCAGCCTCCGCCGGGCGTTTGAAAGCGAGGATCTCAATCCTGATCTGATTAATACTTTTCTCAAAGAGGCAAGGATGGAAGGCATCACCTTAGATGAAAATACGCTCGAGTATGCGCTCAGAAAGACGCTGTTTCAGATAGCCGACCGGTTCTCTTCCAGCTCCCAGGACCTCTTCCTGCTTCAAAAGTTGGAATCGGCGATTGGGCTGATACACTCTTTACCCTTCCAGGTAAACCCCTGGAAGATTCAGAACATTTGTTACGGTTTGCTTAAAACCCTCTATCCGGAGTTAAGGGAAAAATCGGAACAGAGGGATAAAAACGCCGGGGCATGGGTTCATCACTTCGAGGCTCTGTGTAATCTATTGTCTTTACGGGTTAACTGATCTCCCGCACAATGGATCCTGATTCATTTTAACGGAGGAAAGCTAATGGAGCGACGGGGAAGCGGTATCCTTCTTCATCTAACATCCCTACCCTCACCCTTTGGTATCGGAGATGTGGGTCCCTGGGCGTATCAATTTGCGGATTTTCTTGCCTCTACCAGGCAAACATACTGGCAGGTGCTTCCCTTTAATCTCACCGACCCGATCCATTATAACTCCCCTTATCACAGCATCTCTGCCTTTGCCGGTAATCCACTGCTCATCAGCCCTGAGGTTCTGCTTCAGGAGGGATTACTTATGGGATCAGAGTTTGAAAGCCTGCCTCAATTTCCTGAGGAACAGGTTGATTTTCAGGGAGTGATTCAGTATAAGGAAAAGCTTTTTCACCTGACATTTGAGCGCTTTAAGATGAAAAACGACCGGGCCGGATACGAGCAGTTTTATGGAGACAATGCTTTTTGGCTGGAGGATTTTTCCCTTTTTATGGCCCTCAAGTCCCATTTTCACGGGAAGGTGTGGAGTGAGTGGCCTGCTGAGCTAAGAGATCGACATTTAAAAGCATTGCAATCGGCCAGAAGTGAGCTCAATGATACCGTCCAAAAGGAGCGGTTTCTGCAATATATATTTTTCAAGCAGTGGGTGACACTTAAACAGTATTGTAACCGGAAAGGAATACAAATCATCGGGGATATTCCCATTTACGTGGATCATGATAGTGTGGACGTCTGGACCAATCCTGAATTTTTTAAACTCGATGAGAAAAAACTGCCTTCGGTAGTTGCCGGCGTCCCCCCCGATTACTTCAGCAGAACCGGACAGCGATGGGGGAACCCCATCTACCAGTGGGATGGGCTGAAGGAGCAAGGGTACACCTGGTGGTTTCAACGAATCAACCATAGCTTGAAGCTCTTTGACTGGGTCAGGATTGACCATTTTCGTGGCTTTGTAGCCCATTGGGAGATTCCTGCAACTGAAAAAACCGCCATCAACGGAAGGTGGGTTGAGGCACCGGCGATGGATTTCTTCGCCCAGATGGTTAAGCAAATCCCCCGCTTACCAATTATCGCTGAAGATCTCGGTATTATTACCCCGGATGTACGAGAAGTGATGAACTATTTTCATTTTCCGGGCATGAAAGTGCTGCTTTTTGCCTTTGGGTCTGATGTAGCGACGAATCCCTATGCCCCCCATAACCATATAAAAAACTGTGTCGTTTATACGGGGACTCACGACAACAATACGATCCGGGGTTGGCTCGAAACCGAGACCACATTCGAAGATAAAGAGCGGCTGTTCCGCTACCTGGGACAAAAAGTAAACGAAAAAGAGATCCACTGGGAGTTGATCCGGCTGGGAATGATGTCAGTTGCTGATACTGCTATGTTCCCGATGCAGGATATTCTGGGGCTGGGTAAAGAAGCCCGCATGAATTTGCCAGGAACCAAGGAAGGTAATTGGAAGTGGAGGTTTTCACCCAAGCAATTAAGTGATTCTCTTGCCAATAATCTGCTCGCAATGACGGAAATCTACGGAAGGGCATATAATCCCTGAAACCTATCGTACCGTTAGGCCATTATTGAAGGTACCAAAGCAGTTGGGCACGGTTTGATCATTGTGGGGATCATTTCTCCAGTCCCCATCCACTAAGAATTTATACTCATAGTTTCCTGGGGTGAGCATAACCACCTTACTCCACATCCCTTGATCATCTTTTTTCATGCTGTGGGTTTTGGGATTCCAGTTATTAAAGTCTCCCATCAGAATTACCTTTTGAGCTTCGGGCGCCTCTAATGTAAACCTCACCCTTTTCTTAGAGAGTTTCTTGGCCTCCTGTTTCTTTGGCATAACCGATCCTCCTTTTTTGATGGTTAAGGCTTAATTTTTTTTACAGGAAAACCGGTTTCTTGTCAAACCATTGAAGATTTTTATCCCTTTCAGGAGGCACCGAAGCCAGAAGAGGAAAATTTTTCGACTTCTCCTTAAGATCGCCCGGCGATTCTGGTAATGGCCGGTTAAACAATGAGGGGTTATCAGTATTTCCCCATTGAGATTTTCTTCATTTTTATTTACACCACCATTGACAATCACCTGATAGGAATGATAAATCACATCCTTTGATAAAATTCTTTAGAAAAATAAAGGCTGGCTCTAAAAGTGTCATTCCTGCGAAAGCAGGAATCCATAACCAATTGAAATTACTGGACTCCCGCCTTCGCGGGAGTGACAGATTGGGAATTATTAGAGGTCCCCTAAAGAAAAGGGCATTAATAGTCAAGTTGTTGGAGGCTGAAGCATGCTTCATCCCCGGTGGATGGTTATTATCATTTTGGGAATGGTAATCAATCTGGGCCTTACAAAGGATAACGCATCCGATCAAAAGATCCTTGTTGGGTGGCTGGAGAAGATCTATCTCCCGCACTACGATTTTTCGTTGAGGGGAAAAATGGATACGGGAGCCAAGAATTCTTCTCTCCATGCGGTGGATATCAAATATATTCAAGAAAAGGGGAAACCTAAGGGATCACGAATCCGCTTCAAGGTAGTAGGTACCGAAGGAGAGTACCGAATCATTGAGGCCGACATAGTGGGCGAGGCACGGATCAAAAAATCAAAAACCGTTAGTGAAAACAGACTTACCATCGATCTTGAAACCAGACCAGTGGTGGAGCTGGAAGTATGTCTCGCCGGAATCACCAAACGGATTCAGGTTAATTTGACAAACCGGGCAGGAATGAATTACCGAATGCTCCTTGGACGATCAGCCTTGGCCGGGGATTTCATCGTGGATGTAAGCCGGAAATTTATTTATGGATCAGGGACCGCGTGCCGAAACCAAGCAAAATAACCGTAACTACTTCCCATTGACCGCCTAATGAAAGTTGCACTTAAAAGGAACCGGGCTCACCTCATAATCGTACTTTTCCTTATTCTCCTTTTTGTCGGACCAGCCGCGTATAAAATTATCTTTCTTAAGTACCCTATCCTCTCGAAACCCATTGAGAATCTCCGGGCATTTGAGCTGAAAATTAAGTTTCTGGGGTCAGAAGGTAAGGATACCATCCACCATTTTCTGCCCCGCACTGAAAAAGGCCAAAACATGGTACGAGAGGATTTTATTTCCCAAAATCTCTACTTTTTCATAGGAAAAGAAGACGGTAATCTCGGGATCAAATGGACTGGAGAAGGGTTAAAAGGAGAGATTCAGCTCTTTTATCGAACTACGGTTCAGACGACGTTGAGGACATTCATATTAGACCCGAGCCTGCCGGATAAAAACTATCCCCCCCAACTCTCCCGATACCTTTCTTTGGATGATGAGCTGGAATCTATCAATGTAGAACTGACGGAATTTCTTAAAGCGCTTTTGGTTGACAAGAGAACAAAGGCCGATCGAATAAAGGCCATCTATGATTTTTTGACTCAGGAAGTGGTCACGGTTTCCGTTACCAAAGACAGAAGCCTCACTGCTCCCATCAAGACCAAAAAAGCAACACCCCACCAAAAAAATAAGCTTTTTATCCACCTTGCCCGTCTGGTGGAAGTGCCCACCCGATCGGTTCACGGAATTTTCCTTGAAGATGGCATCAAACAAAAAAAGATCCACACCTGGGCGGAAGTGTATCTCTTGGGCCAATGGATTCCAGTGGATCTCGAAACCCGGCTCTTCGCTCAATTACCAGAAAATTTATTAATCCTCTACCGGGGCCAGCAGCCCTTTCTCACCTCTACTACGGTGAAAGGACTGGAATACAGCTATTCTGTCTCTAAGGAAACCCAGCGAACCTTCAGTCAGTTTTACGAAACTGCTACCCAAATAGGCTCGAAATTTCACGAATGGTCCCTCTTTTTGCTTCCTCTCGAGACCCAGCAGGTTTTTAGGGTTATTTTGATGATGCCCTTAGGAGCCTTGATTGTGTCTCTTTATCGCAATATCATTGGAATCAATACCTTCGGAACCTTTATGCCGGTGCTGATTGCTCTCGCCTTCAGAAATACCAGGCTTGCGTGGGGGTTAGTGTTATTTTCTATGGTAATCATTCTGGGACTTATATCCCGATGGTACATGGATCGGCTGAAACTTCTGCTTGTTCCCCGACTATCGGTGATTGTCACGGTGATCATTATCATGCTGGCAGTGGGTTCCGTTGTCGGTGCCCACCTTGGCGTCTACCGGATCATGGCCGTGGCCTTATTTCCAATGGTAATTATGACCATGACGATCGAAAGGCTTTCCATCATCCTGATGGAAAGAGGAGGAAAAGAAGCTATTAAGACCTCCTTAGGCACCCTTCTCGTAGCTTCATCCAGCTATCTGGCGATGTCAATTGCCTCAGTGCAGGATTTCTTCTTTGCCTTTCCTGAAGTGCTTTTTGCACTCATTGCTATCCAGATTTTAAT
>JAZDOO010000028.1:0-5072 GCA_043798555.1 Pseudomonadota bacterium
GAGACCGTAATTTGGATGAAAGAACAAGGCCTAAACTGGGATCTTTTCTGGGACTTTATGATCAAAAAGGAAGATCGTCTTTTTTTCCCTAACACCACTACGGTTCTCCAAGCCTTAGGTTTGGGAGAAGGTCTGGTTGAAATGCTTTACGGGATCGTAGAAAAGCGGGGGATGAACGTGTTGTACGAGACAGCGGCGACCTCGCTCATCATGAACGAAGCGGGCGCCGTCTGTGGCGTCATGGCCAAGGATGTGGATGGACTCTTCCGGGTCAATGCGAAAAGCGTGATTCTGACCTGCGGGGGATTCCAGGCAAGCCCTGAATGGAGAAGGCGGTGCTTAGGTGAAAATTGGGATCTCGTCAAGCTTCGTGGTACGCGCTATGACACGGGAGACGGATTGAAAATGGCGTTAGACATCGGCGCCGCAACCGTTGGACACTGGGGGGGGTGTCATGCCTCGATTGTGAGCGAAGATTCTCCGATGATCGAAGCTGCATCAGCAAATTCGGAACGTTATTGTTATCATCTTGGTGTTCTGGTCAACCGGAATGGAGAACGGTTTGTTGATGAGGGCGAAGATTTCATGCCCTATACGTATGCCAAGTTTGGCAAAGAAATCTTAAGACAGCCGGGATCCGTGGCGTTTCAAATTTTTGATGGAAAAATCATCCCTCGTCTAAGACCGGCCTATCAAAACACCGTTCACGTGGAAAATGACTCCCTCGAAGGATTGGCCGAGGATTTGGATATCCATGTTGAGAAATTTATGGCAACGATTAAGCAGTTTAACGAAGCCATCATTAATGATGAAGCACCGTTCGTGCCCTTTCGGTTGGACGGACGACGCACCAGAGGGTTAACCCCGGATAAGACGAATTGGGCGCAAACCGTCGATAAACCTCCCTATCGTGCTTTCGCAGTCGTCTGTGGGTTGACGATGACCTATGGTGGATTGAAAACGAATGAAAGAGCGCAGGTGATTGATACATCGGATCGTCCTATTCCCCAACTTTACGCCGTGGGAGAGATTACAGGTGGATTTTTCTATCACAATTATCCGGTTGGAACAGGCCTGGTAAGGGGTGCCGTGATGGGCCGGATTGCAGGAGCCGAGGCCACGGCCAATATCAAATAGGACATTAAAAGACTGCCAGGACGATGGCTAACAGATTAAATCACTGGCGTTCCAAAAGGAGATTGCTTCTTCCAAAAAGATTTAATGGCTAAGTGAACCCGAAGGAATATGAGGCAGATATGAAGTGGTTAAACCGAATCAATAGCCTATTCTTAATTGGACTTTCCTTATTGATTCTTTTCTCAAGTCTTAAATTGGGGATTGGAAGTCTTCGGAAGCCGGGGCCAGGGTTTATACCACTCATTGCCTCTGTTCTTGTTTTTTCCCTTTCTTTATTGGTTCTCATTATGGGGATTAAAGGATCGGCTAGAGATGAAGAGAAGAAACCTTTCATCCCGTGGCAGAATTTGATAAAAATGATCAGTCTGGTGATTGGGTTATCCTTCTATATATATTTCCTCAAATTTTTAGGATATCTCATCGCCGCCTTCTTGTTAATGTTCATAATGTTTTTTATCTTTGAGCCCAAGAAATGGTTTATTCATGTTGTTAGTGCAGTTATCGCAGCCAGTTTAAGCTTTGTTGTTTTCCGAAGTCTTGGGGTGCAACTTCCAGCGGGCATATTTCGCATAGCGTGGTGAAGCAATGGACGTTTTAAAGGATGTCCTTCTCGGATTTCAGGCGAGTCTTCAACCCATCAATCTATTATTTTGTTTCATTGGGGTGCTTATTGGCACTCTAGTAGGAGTTTTGCCCGGAATAGGGCCTATCGGTGCCGTGTCCATTCTTTTACCAGCAACTTTCCATGCCCCCCCTCTTGCCTCCATTATCATGCTGGCGGGAATCTATTATGGGGCGATGTACGGAGGTTCAACCACTTCTATCCTGGTTAATATTCCAGGAGAAACCGCCTCTATTGTCACGTGCATGGACGGCCACCAAATGGCCCTTCAGGGAAGAGCTGGGCCGGCTTTGGGAATATCTGCTTTTGGCTCTTTTATTGCAGGAACCTTATGCCTCATGGGACTTACGGTCCTTGTCCGTCCTCTGGCTGGATTAGCCCTCAAATTTGGCCCTCCCGAGTATTTTGGTCTGATGATTTTAGGCTTAATCATCCTCATCTACCTTACTCAAAAATCTTTAATGAAGGCGATCATCATGGGAGGCCTCGGTATTATCATAAGTTCTGTCGGCTTGGACATCGTGAGTGGTCAGATTAGATTCACCTATAACAGCGACGAGTTATTACAGGGGGTAGGGGTCATTCCAATTATTATAGGGTTTTACGGCATTGCTGAGGGTTTGAAGAATCTGGAAAAAATAATAGAAAGGAGTGTGTTTGAGACACATATCAAAGGTCTGTTCCCAAACTTGAAAGATTGGGCTGATTCTATTTGGCCTATTATTCGAGGGACGATAATGGGCTTTTTCTTGGGGATTCTGCCTGGAGGTGGGGCGGTTTTGCCTTCTTTTTTATCCTACGGGCTAGAAAAGAGATTATCCAAACGCCCTGAAAGGTTTGGAAAGGGAGCAATTGAAGGAGTCGCAGGCCCAGAAGCCGCTAACAATGCTGGTTCTACTAGTGCTTTTATTCCCCTCATGACACTTGGAATACCTTCCAATGTGATCATGGCAATGTTATTCGCTGGATTGTTGGTTCATAACATTACCCCTGGCCCTTTATTGCTTAAAGACCATCCGGATGTCTTTTGGGGAGTCATCTGCAGCATGTATATAGGGAACGCAATGCTTTTGGTATTGAATCTTCCTTTGATCGGGATGTGGGTTCAGGTCACAAAAATTCCCTTTCGTCTCCTTTTCCCGATGATCATCCTTATTTGCACGATCGGAGTGTACAGCGTGAATAATTCAATCTTTGATCTTTGGCTCATGCTCATTTTTGGCGTGATTGGATATATCATGAAAAAATGTGATTATGAATTTCCCCCGTTTGTATTGGCTTATGTTCTCACTCCGCTTTTGGAGCAATCGTTGCGCCAATCTCTGATCATCTCCGGTGGAAGTTTTGCGATATTTTTGTTCCGGCCCATCCCTTGCGTTAGTTTAACTCTAGGGGCTCTTTTACTTATTTCGGCTTCTATCACCGGTTGGAAGAAAAAGCGACAGATGCTATTAGAAGGATAGTTTTATTTTCATGGTGATGGGTTACTCGAATTTCCGCAAATGTAATAGCCCTCAGGGGGCTAGCTTGAAAAACGAGAAATATGTGGGAGGGTTAAGGACCTGCTTGGACCGAGTTCAGCTGTTATCCTCAAGGGACGTCGCGCACTGGTTGAGGAGAAGGGAGGAGAAGGAATTAAAGAGTTCACCGTTACATTAATCTACTTTTATGGCACAGATTATTCTGAGGAACTTAAGTAATAAGTAAGTGGTTAATATTACCGAAGGGGGATTCTCAGAATGGAGCCGGATACCTTCGGGAAACTCTGAGAGAGGAGGTGGGGATGCCAGAATGGTATGCTAAAGGGGAGATTTGATGGGATCTGAGGAGCATATTCGAAGAAAAATCAGACAACTTTTTAGTGGGAGGGATAGCTATGAAGACAAGATTGATGGTTCTTTTAGTGTTTTTTGGTTTGTTTTGCGTTCTCAATTTTTCAATGGCGGCAGAGCGTGCCTACCCAACGAAGCCCATTGATATGATCATAGGATTTTCACCTGGCGCAGGGGCAGATCTTGGCACAAGATTGATTGCTGAAAATTCAAAGAAGTTACTTGGACAAGAGATGATTATTCAGAATAAACCTGGAGGAGGCGGCAGGGCACCCTGGATATTAGTCCCTAAAGCTACACCAGATGGCTATACGTTGGGAGGAGGACCAGATTCCGCCCTTATGGTAGCACCATTCCTGGAAAAGGTTCCCTATAAAATAGAAGACTTTAGCTTCATCATCCAATATGGAGTCCTTGATTTTGGGATTGTGGTCTCACAAGACTCACCTCTTAAAACTTTTAAAGATTTAGTTGAATTTGCACGGGCAAACCCTGACAAATTAACCGTAGGTACTCTCGGGGAAAGCTCTTCGGGTCAGTTAACTTTTGAAATCCTCGCACGTACTGAAGGTTTAAAAATTAAACTTGTTCCCTTTTCTGGAGCCGCCCCTGCGGTGACAGCCTTGTTGGGAGGCCACATCATGGTGACTTCCACGGGCTCCTCAGGATATGCCCAACAAGTTAAGGGGAAAATGGCTAGAATATTAGCTGTGACGAGTGAAGAGAGATTGGATGACTGCCCTGAAGTGCCCACCTTAAAAGAACTTGGTTATCCTTCATTGGTATTCCAGAATTTTTATGTCCTCTTTGGCCCTAAGAATATGGAAAAAGCGATTGTGGAAAAACTGAGACAGGCTTTCATGAAAGCGATTGAGTCCCCAGATTTCGTAAAACTCGCTAACACTCTGCAAATATTTGTAAAAAAACCTTTGTCAGGCAATGAGTTAAGTGAAACAATGATTCGGCGTTACAAAGATAATGGAGAGCTTTTCAAGAGAATGGGGATGGGAGTAAAGCAATAACCCGGAACAGTATAGCGAAGAAACGTATCGTTCCTCTATCGGCTGGTTATCCTTTAACTGAACCGGATTGCTATGGAACAGGTAACAGATACGATTGCACAATTTTCTAATCTGACAAGCTGGGAAAATATTCCTCTTGAAGTCGTTGAAATGTGTAGACTCCACATCCTCGATACGATGGGTGTACTTTTCGCTGGGTCCAAGGAAAAGATCACAGGTATCGTAAAGGAGTATATTCAATCCCTTGGATGTCGAGAGGAATGCACACTTCTCACCCAGGGTATAAAAACATCGCCTCCATATGCAGCTTTTGGTAATGGAATTATCGCCCATGTATTGGATTTCGATGATTATGAAGGGTTCTCAAAGGCCCATACCAGTGTAGTGATGTTACCTGCAGTTTTGGCCTTGGGAGAGAAGTTACACGCGAATGGAAAGGAATGCCTTGAAGCCTACCTT
>JAZDOO010000030.1:0-2375 GCA_043798555.1 Pseudomonadota bacterium
AAGAATATTATGAACAACGCTACAAAGATCGGGTGATCGCAAACTTAAAACGTAAAGCAAAAAACCTTGGCTATAAACTTATAACTATCAAAGAACATGAACAAATTATACCAGCTACGTCAACTTGAGTTCGTTGGAAGGACATAATTAAAACTGGGGGAGAAAATGTTTCCGCCAGAGAGGTGGAAGAGGTGATTTATCAGGATAAGCGGGTAAAGGAGGTGGCAATCATAGGTGTAGCGCATCCAAGGTGGGTGGAAGCGGTTGCTGCGATTATTGTTCCAAAAGAGGAAGAGAACATAACCGAGGAGGAGATACTTGACCTGTGTAAAAAGGAACTTGCTCCTTTTAAAGTACCAAAAAAGGTGGTTTTCGTGGATGAACTTCCAAAGACACCCACTGGAAAACTCTTAAAAAGGAAAATGCGCGAAACTTACAGGGGTTTATTTAGCAGGTAGGGTGGATTAAACCGCCATCGGCGGTAAATCCACCAACGAAATTTATAATTTAATTGCAGTTTGAGGACACTTGAGCTATAAAGGAGATATGTCAGAGTCAATAACTATAGTTTGGTTGGAAAATAGATACTTATAAACTTATGTACGTTATATATTAGAATATCCCCAGGGAAATCTTTAATGATGGCATAGAAAAAATTTATTTTGCAGACTACCAAAAAAGAAACCTCCTGTTAAGATTTAAGTGAAAGAAAAAAACAATCTTATAACTTAACAGGAGGTGTAATGATGAACGAAACAGATGATATCAGACTTAAGGAGTTTCGTCAACTAAAGAACGAGATTCGAGGATCGAAGGAGCATTTGATTGTGGGGATCGATGTGGCTAAGGAGAAGCACCATGCCTTTTTTGGTACTGCTACGGGAAAGACGCTTTTAAAGCGACTGGTCTTTGAAAACAACATCGAGGGATTTAGAAGGCTCCTTACGCAGGTAAGGGCACTGAGGGTACAGCACGGTCTTAAGAAGGTAGTGTTTGGTTTGGAGCCTACTGCCAATTATCATAAGCCATTGGGGGAACATTTGATCAAGTGCGGCTACCAGGTGGTATTGGTATCTGGGGTGGCGGTTAAAAGGAACCGGGAGTTGTTGGACGGGCGGTGGGACAAGCACGATACGAAAGATTCAGCCAATGTAGCGGATTTGATTTCCCAGGGGAAATGTCTTTATTACGATTATCCCTCGCTGCCCTTGCGGGAGTTAAGGAATCTGTTATCCCTCAAGCGGAGATTGAAGCGGTACGAGCAAGGGATACGGGTTCGGATTCGCAATCATCTGGTAGCCCAGTATTTTCCGGAGCTGGATCGTTATGTTGGGCAATCGGGGGCAGGGAGTATAGGGATCGTGAAGTGGTGTTTGGTCCCTGGAGAAATCGCTGGTTTAGAGTTTGAGCAGTTTGTTCGGTTAGTTACCTCAAGCAAGCGAGGAAATCGGCAGGTGAAGCGGTTACGGGAGATTTGGCAAAAGGCGATTGACTCGGTTGGTTGTGAAGCCGGAGAGGCGGTAGAGTTTGAAGCGAAGCTTTTGGGAGAAGAACTAAAGCAGATAAGAGAAGCCCTAAAGGACACGGATGGAAAGATAGAAGAAATCTGCCAGCAGTTTTTAGAGTACCGGTATCTTCTCACGATACCGGGTTTTGGGCCAGATATTTCCTCCAAGGTTTTAGGAGCCATTGGGAATCCCTTTCGGTTTAATCGGGGCAAAGAGGTATTGAAGCTGGCGGGTTTAGACTTAAGTGCGGATCGAAGTGGGAAAAGGTCTGATGCTGCATTGCCGGTGATCTCGAAGAAAGGGAAAGCTGATCTGCGTTATGCGCTTTATCAGGCAGCCCATATTGCCTCGACGCGGAATCGGGATTTTATCGTTTATTACACCAACAAACTTCAAGGGCGGCAGCGGGAAAACGGAATAAAGAAGAAGATGCGGGTTAAATTATCGGCCAAGCTTCTGATTATTGCCTGGAGTGTAATGAAGAAAAAGGAGGCATATAATCCTGAGTATCTGACGATAGAGTAAGAGATTTTTTGATTTCGGCGAGAGAGCCCGATGGACAACGTTGAGGCATTATAGGACCTCGTAGGGGACAATCCTGGGCCTCTCACTGAACTTTGTAATCTGGACAAGGGATGATAGGTGATCCGCCACACTTATCGGCGGATACACCGGATAATGATAACGATGAGATACAGGTTCTTATAAAGGTGGGAGATTCGCCGAAAGTATTTAAAAAGCTTTTTTAAAGCCGAAGGGCTGAGGTATGTCAAAAATTAGGACAGTTTTTTATCTGGTTGATATCAAATAATTATTTCTTTTCCTTACATTTATCTTGACAGGAGCATTACAGGATGTCCCCTATCT
>JAZDOO010000042.1:0-7888 GCA_043798555.1 Pseudomonadota bacterium
GGATTATAAAGTTTTTGCTCTGAAAGAACCGGCCCGTCTGGTAGTAGACCTTCCCGGACTGATGTCGTTTTTACCTTATAAGACCCAAGACTTTCCCAGCCCTTTGTTAAATAAAATCCGGTATGGTGAACACCAGGATTACCTTCGGATGGTTTTGGACTCTCCAACGGCTGAGGTGTCTTCTTTTGACGTTGTCCCCCTTCCAAATGGGATAACGCTATTTTTAGGAACCGGTTTCGAGGGAAAGAAGGAAACGTTGATGGCTTCAGCCGCTTCTGTGCCCAAAGGTATAGAACCAACCCCTTTGGGTTCAACTGAACCCGAGGAAACTTTCGAGCAAGGAAAAGAAGAAGCCCCGGTCTTATTGGCGAAGGCTGAGGGAGGAGAGCAGACGGAGGGAAACCTTTCATCGGTAGGAGAGCCATCGCTTGAATCAGAAACCCAAACATCCCTTTCCGAGGTTTCTCCGGAAGCATCATCTTCATCAGAGCCAAGTTCATCTGAGGAAGAAAGTAATGAACAACCCCAGGGTGCGAGTCAGAACGAAGTGTTAGCACAAAAGGATGAGACCACTTCTGCTCCAGAAGGGACATCGGTTGGATCTGACCCGGTTTCATCCCCTGCTACGGACTCTCCGGAAGTATCATCTCCGTCAGCGTCTACCCAACCCGCTGAGGAAACGGATGAACCATCTCCCCAAATAGCTGAAAGCACTAATACTCAACCGCAACCGGCCCAGGGGAAGGAGGTATCTCAAGCATCGGTAGAACCACCCTCTTTTAACCCAGTGGTGGGAGAAGAAGGAGAGGGACTCCCTCAATATACTGGTGAGCATATTTCTTTGGACTTTAAGGATGCTGATGTTAGAAACATCTTAAGGTTAATTGCTGATGTGAGTAATCTAAACATTGTGGCTGGAGATGATGTTCAGGGTACGGTCACCGTTAAACTCAATGATGTGCCGTGGGATCAAGCTCTGGATGTCATTCTTCTGAGTAATAATCTTGGAAAAACCCTTGAAGGGAATATCCTTCGCGTTGTCCCCCTCGAACGGCTCAACCGAGAAAGACAAGCTGCCATCTCTGATAAGGAGACCGCTGATAAGCTGGAACCTTTGAAAAAAGGTTTAATTCCGGTAAGCTATGCTGATGCCAAGGGTCTAAAAGAGGTTGTCCTCAATACTAAGGCTCTTTCTCCGCGGGGGAGCATTGAGATTGACCCGCGAACCAACATCATGATTGTGATTGATATTGAAAAAAATATTCAGGAAGTCCGTACTATTGTTGATCAACTGGATACACCAACTCCCCAGGTCCTGATTGAGGCGAAAGTGGTTCAGATTAATCCCACCTACACCAAAGAACTTGGAGTTACCTGGGATTCTGGATATAGTGGAACTAGTAATGATGGCCTGTTCGGGATTGGGGGGAATCAGGGGGTTGATATTGACCTGGGGCAAGGAACGGTCACTACCAAAGGAAATATCATTGACCTTGCCCCGGCAGTAGGACAAGGAATCGGCGGGGCCATTAGTTTTGGATTTTTAAACCCCAAATTCGGTATTTTTCAAAAAATTGCGGCTTTGGAAAAAGAGGAAAAGTTGGAAATTGTCTCCAGTCCCCGGATCATGACCATTGATAACGAGGAAGCCATTATCGAACAGGGAGTTGACCTCCCCTATCCAAAACTTTCCGAAGAGGGAGTGACCTCAACCGAGTTTAAAAAGGCTACGCTTTCATTAAAGGTTATTCCCCATGTTACTGCGGATCGGAGTATCCTTATGGAAATTGAGGTCAAAAAGGATCAGAAATCAGCTCAAACGGGCGCGGGTGGTGAACCAGGAATTGATACCCGGAGGGCAGAGACGAAAATATTAGTTCGCAATGGAGATACGGTGGTGATCGGGGGTATTTATGAAGAAACTACCCAGGATATCCACAACAGTATTCCATTCTTTGGTCGCCTTCCTCTGGTGAGCTGGATGTTTAAGAACACCAAAAAGGCGAGAGAAAAAACGGAACTTATTGTTTTTATTACTCCAACCATTATCACCTTTCCGAAAGCTACTCAAAAGGAAATGGTGTTAAGCTCTCCCAATTAAGCTTTTTTAAAGGAACAGGATTGTAAAAAGTGCACCTTCCATAGAGTGGGAGGTGCACTTTTTATTAAGGTAAAGAGAATGGGTATGCTACGATTTTTGACTGCAGGTGAATCTCATGGGAAATCCCTTACCGTGATTATTGAGGGGCTTCCGGCTGATATACCGCTGCAACCGGAAGATATTAACCGCGACTTGGCACGACGGCAGGTCAGTTATGGCCGGGGAAAGCGGATGGAGATAGAAAGCGATCAGGTGGAGATCACCGCTGGAGTGCGCTGGGGGAAAACGCTGGGTTCCCCTTTCTGCCTTTTAATTACCAATCGAGATTGGGTTAATTGGCAGATTAAAATGTCCATCCGGAATGAAGATGCAGATCAATCCTTATGGGTTACCCGCCCTCGTCCTGGTCATGCTGATTTAGCTGGTGCTCTTAAATATAATCAGAAAGATATCCGCAATATTTTGGAGCGCTCCAGTGCCCGGGAAACTGCTGCCCGGGTAGCAGTAGGGGCGGTATGTAAAACTTTTCTCAAAGAGTTCGACATTCACTTTTTTTCCCATACCATAGCTATTGGAGGAATTGCTGCGGACTTTTCCGGGATGTCGCTTTCTGAAATCGCATCCCGCGCTGAAAAATCTGAGGTGCGGTGTGCTGATGCCAGGGCGGCCAAAAGGATGAAAACCCGGATTGATGAAGCGAGAAAAAAAGGCGACACGTTGGGAGGAGTAGTGGAAATTACGGTTACCGGAGTCCCTCCGGGGCTGGGAAGCCATGTTCACTGGGATCGGAAATTGGACGGAAGGATAGCCCAATCCCTGATGAGTATTCAGGCGGTTAAAGGGGTTGAAATCGGGCTTGGCTTTGAAAGTGCGGAACGGTTTGGTTCCCACGTGCATGATGAAATTTTCTACCATTCCCCTTCAGGAGAGGGAGCCCCCCGGTGGGGTTTTTATCGTAAAACCAACCATGCGGGAGGGATAGAAGGAGGGATCACTAATGGAGAGCCATTGGTGGTGCGATGTGCGATGAAACCTATCGCCACCCTTATGAAGCCCTTACAATCCGTTGATTTATTAACTAAAGAACCAGTAGAAGCGACGGTAGAACGCTCGGATATTTGCCGTGTTCCCTCATTAGCAGTAATTGCGGAAGCCGCGGTGGCCTTCGAGATAGCCCGGGCTTTTTTGGAGAAATTTGGGGGTGATGTTCTCAGTGAGATGCGTATCCGGTATAATCACTACCTCCAAATGTTGGAACGTTTTTGAACGTTACGTTTAGGAGGATAGGAAGTGAAAAAAATTTTGGTGCTTCATGGTCCCAATCTAAATCTGTTAGGGCAACGGGAAGTGGAAATCTATGGCAGTCTCACCTTAGATGCACTTAATAATCAGCTAAGGAGGTTTGCCAAGGAAAAGGGCTTCGTGGTGGAGACTTATCAATCCAACTCTGAAGGAGATCTGGTAACCAAAATTCAGGAAGCAAAAGGAACGTTTGACGCCCTGGTGATTAACCCAGCGGCCTATACGCATACCAGTGTTGCCATCAGGGATGCCCTGGCTGCAGTTGATATCCCGGCGGTGGAAGTTCATCTTTCCAACATTTACCGACGAGAGGAGTTTCGTCAGAAATCTCTCACTGCAGAAGTGGCGCGAGGGGTTATTTCCGGCTTTGGGGTCAATAGCTATGTATTAGGCCTCCGGGCGGCACTTGAAGAAATTTCGGGACAGGCTACCTCCAAAGTATACTGATCATGGCTCCAGTAATACAAAGGATGGTGCCCACCAGCGTGCCCTTATGGGGCAATTCGCCATACCAGTACCAGGTTATGATGGTCATGATGAACAGTCCGGCAGCGTAGGTGCCGAGTTGAATAATCCAGAGCTTTTTGAACCAGAAGTGATAACCGTAATAATAAACCGCCCAGAAGAGGACATTCGCAAAAATTAAGGCAGGAGCGGTTACTACTCCCAATACCCACCAGAAAGACCACACCGACCGAAAGCGATATCCAAAGAAAACTTTTTCTCCTACATGGTCAATTTGCCAGTAATTCATAATGGTTAGAATTGCAAACCCCAGACAGATAATGCCAAACATGAGAAGCCAACGAAGCAGCATGGATACCCTCCCCATCCATTTATTAATTTCGAAAAAAATTTCCCACCATAATCCCTTAAAATCTTAGACTTGTAAAGAAAATTTAGCTCAGGAGTAGCCTCAAAACCATTTTATGAACTGACTAATAAGAGAAAATCAGAAAATCATGGCGAATAATATTTTGTAAAAAACATCTTTTATGATATTATAATATATTTATAGATAATTTATTAACGGAGCGATTGACTCAAGATCAAGCCAGGTAAGCGATGAGGCCTATGAGACACCTATGAGACTATTATCTTATCTTATTCTTATAAGTATTGTTTCCATTTCTTCCAGTTGTACTTCTATAGGATCACCTGCTTCTACGTCAGCTTCAAAAGTTGAAATAGAAAATTCTAAGGAAGTTATAAACAACGTTTCAGTAGCTGAGTTTACCTTAGGGCCGGGGGATGAACTGGAAATATCTGTTTGGCGCCATGGTGAGCTCAATAAAACTGTGACCATCGGGCCTTCAGGAGTGTTCTCCTATCCTTTGGTGGGAGACATCAACGCTAATAGTATTTCTATCATCCAGTTGAGAGATATTGTTAAAGAGAAATTATCTAAATATTATGTTAACCCGCAAGTCAGTGTATCGGTAAAGTCAGCTCGTAGCCTTAAAGTGTTTGTCTTAGGGGAGGTTACCAAACCCGGGGTTTTTCAGATGGGAGGTCCCATGAGTGCCCTGGAGGCAATTTCGCAGGCAGGGGGATTTACCAAAGATGCCAAGAAGAAGAGTGTTCTGTTAATCAGGGGGAGTTTAAGTCACCCCGATCTCAAGGTGCTTAATATTGACCAGGTTTTAAAAAAAGGCGATTTAAAGCAAAATGTTGCCTTACAATCATCAGACATTATTTATGTTCCAGCCAGCTTTATCGCGAATGTCGATCGGTTTTTTAACCACCTTAATACCATCTTAGAACCTATTGTAGACTTAGAACGGGGAATAACCCTTTATCCTGAGGTTGAATCTGTATTGACGACTGGAAAAGGAAGAGGGGGGGTAATAATACCACGTTAAGAATAAGAATTTTAGTGAACGACTTAAATAAGTAGGCATTCCACCAAAATGTCATTGCGAGCGGAGCAAAGCAAAGTAGGGGCATATTGCAATATGCCCCTACGGGGATTGCTATAGTTAAAGGGAACGAGATGTTAAAAGGAAATGTGCTGAGTGCTTTGAAGGTGTTCCTCATGATTATAATTTATGCCGGGGGATGTTCTTCGGGTAATACAGAGGAGTATATTAAAGACCTCAAAAGTGAAAATGTGATGGTGCAGAATGAGGCCATATACTATCTTGGGACCCTAGAGGAAAAAAGCGCTGTTCCAATTTTATGTGAATTCTTAAACCTTCATAAACCAAAAGAGGTAAAGTTAAAAGCAATAGAGGCGCTGGGAACGATAGGCGAAAAGAGCGCGGTTGGTTCGTTGATTGGAATATTAGGAGAAAAGGATTCAGAATTGCGGATAGCAGCAATTGAGGCGCTGGGGAAGATAGAAGACCCAAAAGCAATCCCTGCTTTGGTCAATGTATTAGAGGATAACGGCGTTCAGCTTTTCGCTATTTGGGCATTAGGTAATATAGGGGATAAAAGTGCTGCTCCGGCACTTACAAACCTATTAGGTGACCCGGATAAATATGTCCGTTACAATGCTGCTCAATCGCTTAAAGAAATCGGAAATGGAAAATGAGATATGGAATTTAGAAAGATCTGGGAAATTGTTTGGCGAAGAAAATGGATTATCATCCAGGCTTTTTTGGTTATATTGCTTACTGCTATTGGGGGGAGTTTTTTGCTTACCCCGGTATATGAAACGTCTGCTAAGGTGTTAATAAAATCCTCAGGCACGGAAGCATCTCTTTTATCTGCGCTTGGGCTGCAAGGCATCACACCAGTCGCCCGGACGCAGGACACCACCTTGGACACTCCCATAGCGCTTGCCAGTGTGGAGCCTGTCTTAGAGAAAGTGATTTTAAGATTGCAGTTGCGGGACCGAAACGAAAATTTAATGAAACCCAGTGATCTAATAGAACCTAGCCTCATAAAGTCCCTAATATTCCCTGTGCCTTATGTTGAAATTGATGCGGTTGAGGAGACTACTTTAATTGAGATCACAGCAGGTTCATGTGATCCGGAAGAGGCAACGATGATTGCTAATACCCTTGCCGAAGTTTACATTGAAGAAGACCTTAAACAGGGGAAAGAAGAATACAGAAGCGTGCGGGAGTTCATTGAAGGTAAGATTGAGGCGGTTAAAGC
Organism: Pseudomonadota bacterium; assembly: GCA_043798555.1. Lineage (GTDB taxonomy): Bacteria > Desulfobacterota > WTBG01 > JAGOGO01 > JAGOGO01 > JAZDOO01. The sequence continues at coordinate 6,509 of JAZDOO010000042.1, forward strand.
TGAATATTTGCAAGTATTAGAAGAGATTCGGAAATTCAAAGTTGCCGAAAAAACGGTTGATTTGGAGACGGAAACAAAGGCAGCCATTGACAAACTGGAAACATTGATGAAGGAAAAAGAGGACACTATTAAAACACTTTCGGAAAATAGAGCGAAGATAGAAACGTTAAAAGACCAGCTTAGTAGAGAGAGTGAAACTGTTACTTCAAGCACAGCAATTTCTGAGAACCCCCAGATTGAAAACCTCAAGCAAAAGCTGACCGATTTCGAGGTACAATTAGCTCAAGAATTAATTGAAAAAACCCCGGACCATCCTGATGTGGTAGCCCTTAAACAAAAAATAAATAAGGTCAGGGAAGAACTAAAAAAAGAAGTTGAACTTTTTAAAGAATCTTCACAAGAGTTACAAAATCTCGAAAGAGAGCTTGCAGCTTTGGAGTCCCATGTTAAGGGTGTGAATGCAGACATTGATAGGCATATGTCCGTATTGTATGCTATCCCTAATAAGACCTTCAACGAATCCCAAATGGAGTTGAAATTATCTGCCACACAAGACCTTTACAGTTCGCTTCTTGAATATCTTTATCAGGTTGGAGTGGCAGAGGCTATGACCATTTCCGGTATCACGGTGGTGGAACCTGCACAAGTACCCGAGATTGATAAGCCCGAGAGTCCAAATAAAGTTTTGAACGGTATTATGGGCATGTTTTTGGGTTTGATGTTCGGCTTTGGTCTCGGCTTTCTCGTTGACTACCTGGATGACACCATAAAAACCCCTGAGGAAGTTAAAGAGCAGGGACTGACCATTTTGGGAACCATTCCCAAAATGGGGAGAAAGGAAAGTCATATAATCTCTGAAACAGACCCCAAAGATCCCTTATCGGAGTCGTATAGGACAGTTCGCAACAGTATTAAATTTGTCAGTTTGGATAAGCCCGTAAAGACTTTATTGATTACAAGTCCTCTACCCGGCGAAGGCAAAACTACTACCGCAGTAAATTTGGCCATATCAATGACCCGTGATAAGAAACAGATTCTTCTTATGGATACGGATTTCTCCAATCCTGGAATTAGCAGGATATTTGGAATGTCAGGTTCTATTGGGATTACTAACATCCTGGCAAATGAGGCAATAATAGAGGAGGCTGTTCAGAAGACGGATATTGAAGGATTAAGTTTACTTGCGACCGGGCCCACCCCCCCTGATCCGGGACAGATGATAGAATCACAAAAGATGAAGCAGTTGATAAAAGATGTCAGTCAAAAATATGACTTTATAATATTGGATAGTCCACCTGTCCTTTTAATTAATGATGCTGTGGTTCTGGCAAGATATGTGGATGCATCTATCCTTTTATTAGAAAGCGGGAAAACAACTGG
>JAZDOO010000080.1:0-3475 GCA_043798555.1 Pseudomonadota bacterium
TCAGTTTGTCGCCCATGCCATGTCGCTGGATGTAATGAGTTCCGGAAAAACACCAGAAGAGGCCCGAAAAGCCCTTGACGAAGCAGTGCACCTGTTTCTCATTACTGCGGCGGACATAGGCACCCTAAATGAGATTCTCCAAGAAGCCGGGTATGAACTCAAGGAAGGAAGATGGATTGAGCCTTCTTGGGTGGCTATTGAAAAGCGTTCCGCAGTCCTTGGTGTTTGAGAATGGCAAGGATCATACCCATTCATTGGAGACGTTTGGAGAAGCTCTTCCTTTCCATAGGTTTTCGATTCGCAAGACAGGAAGGGAGCCACCGTTCTTATACAAAACCAGGAATTGCGAGGCCTATTGTAATTCCAACTTATAATGAAGTCCCTGTATCAATTATAAGGAACAACCTTAAGACAGCCGGAATCACCCGGGAGGAATATTTCGTTTTATTAGAGAAGGATTGAACCATTTATTCCAGATTTATAGCAGCACTGCACCACCGCATCACCATCTTTAAACTTAACACTCAACACTTAAAATGGCCTACCTGTCCCGTGTCAAGGGCTGACCCCAGCTGCCTTACTCCTGGGCACGCCGAATATTGAAGGTTTGACCCCAAGTTCCTTTTTTCATCCACTTCGAATTTTGAATGGTGTCACCTATTTCCATAGTTTTTAGGGGTGATCGATGAGTTGACTCAAAAATTGAGTCAGCAGGTTTGAATGATGGAAAAACTTATCACTCAAAACTTAACATTCATAACTTAACAGTCTATGATTACGTCCAACCTTACTCCTTTATCCTTTTCCCTTAATCCTTGATCCATTTGCTGCTTACTGATCACCGATCACTGGTTTTTTCCACATTCTTCTACTATTCCATCCTTCCACTCTTCCAACATTCCTTCCTGTTGGCTCTGGCCATCTTTAAATCCTTAATCAGGGCAATTTAGCCCCAAAATCGTTACTCTAAGGCCAAAATCAGCCACTTCTTTTCAGAATAAACTCATGAGTTCAATGACTTGACTTGGTCAGACCTCAATCGCCCTACCCCAATGCGCATAGGACAATAGAAAAAATAACCGTTAGAGGTTAGAAGAGCGCTTCGCTCTCCAAGCTGGAGGCTTGAGGTCTGAGGCAGAAAGATCAGTGTTGCAATGTTACAGCCCATAGAAGGCAAGTTAATAAATTTCAAATTTTAGCGCCGACCGACTGCTGCAGGCTGTGGTTGGGGGCTCAATTTCTTCCTTGGCACAAATGAAACCACCTTACGCCCCGACTTTCGTTGTCGTTTTTTCGCAGATGCGAGGATTGTCTTAATGTCGAAATTGCACTTTGCGGCCTGCTCCTCCCGGATACGCCGAACTTCATCAACAATGTAATCCTTTCCCATAAGAGTTATTCTCCTAAAAGGTTGCTGAAAAACGCCCATCTGCGGCGTTACCCTCACCCTTCGTCATTGCGGCGTACTGCCAAGTACGCCTCATTCCTCAGGATTTCGGGTGCCTTGCATCTCGCCTTTTTTGAGCAACCTGAAAAAGATGACTTTCCCCGCGTCCTGCTAATAGTTCCTCCGGTGTGCAAATGACGGGACACTCAAAACCTTCTTGCCCACAGATCCTTGCCACCTCTTTTGTTATCCCCGCATTGGCGATGTGCACGCAGTTCCAAGTCATCAGGAATTCCATTCCATGGACGGTGGCGATTGCGATGTGTGCGGCATCCGTTGCGGCTTTTGAAGGAATCACTCCCGAGGCCAATATGCGGCTGGCCAGGCGCTCAACTTCTCGTGTGATGTCCAACAGCGGAAAGCCGCTGATTGCCTTTAACCTTTCTCTGGCCGCCTCGTCGTCGCCTGCCTTCGCTTCATCTATAACAAGCTGAGAGACGTAGAGGGCGAATGCACCTTTCCGCTTCTTCCACCACTCCTTGGTGATCTGCTGGTGCCCGGCAATGATCAAATCACGGCTCGGCCATGATGTGAGGTAGCTTGGAATAGTAGTCTCCAGGTAGAGCTTAGATTTCATATCACTGGAATACTCCCATTCACCGCCTGCGAGTCGACAGATGAATTATCAAAAGACTTAGGACTGAGTCAATAGAACCACTTGCCCCTTGCGACTCGCGAGTCATTTACGCTGCGTACGTTTCCTCGATGGCAACTATCTTGGCCGCGTAAAGAAGTGCCGCTCTGATAAAAAGCCCCTCATCAAGCATCTTACAGTTTGAATTCGGGATCTATCTGGAATTATAGCCAATTGTCAACAGGTAATCAATGATTCCTTTCTCTATTCACATCCGCCAGGAACTTAAACTCTTCGATTCTAAAGGAACGAATTCCGGTCATTCTCTATTAATTGGAGGAGCGCTGCTGTGTTGCTGTTGCTTGAGTTTATTGGGTTACTTGAGTTCTTTGGGTTTGTTGAGTGAATGAGTTATTGAGGGATAATGTTAATAAGTACTGCTGTGCTGCGGTACAGCGGTTTGTTGAGTTATTTGGGTTTATTGAGTTCGTTGAATTTTAAGTTAGGCCTCCAACCTAAAACCTCAAACCTTTAGCCGCTTTCGATTCCAAGCTTTGTTTTAACCTCTTCGATGATTCGGGAATCCATTGTCTCATTGGTACGCCGAAGCCCCTCGTCTACTGAAAGGATCCCCTCTCTCACTAACTCGGTCATTTCCATGGCATAAGGATTGTATTTATGTTTTTGTATATGAACCTGATTAGCAAAGGCATTCAGAAGACAATTGGTAAAATTGGGATCTGGGTCTTTAGGCGTCTGCCAACCAAGCTCGTTAATCCGTGCGTAAATCTCTTTCTCATCATACCGAAGAAAAGCCAGCGGATTGATTGGAAGGTGGACTCCATCGAAGCTTACCCCCTGGTATCCATCACCTTCCTCCTTTTCGAAGTTGACTTAAAAATTAAGTCAGAAGGTTTGTGGGTTAGGAAAGCCTGGCTCGGTCTTAAGTTTCAAGAGAACAAACGGGGCGGTCTGGGGTTGGGTCCTGTTCTTGCCTCAATCCCTGACCTTCCATACCACCCTTCTTATGAAACTGAGGAGGAGAATTCGGGTGGTAGGGAATGTTGACTCAAAAATTGAGTTAGCGGGTTTGAAGGTTAGGAAAGCTTGGTTCGGTTTGCCTTCCAGTTTCTAATATAACTTAAGTACGTCCCCAAGTGGGTTTCTTTAAATCAATGAGTTTCCTTGGTCCGACCCCCGAAAGTTTTTTCCACCCGAAGGTCTTTCTCCCAGAAGCTTCTTCGAAATCTACCTTTTCTTTCCTTGCTCTTTTTGCTATAATGGTTACTAAATTAAATCATAACTTGTGGGGAGGAATTTTCGAGATGCCAAAATCATTAGAAAGTAGATTGAATGGCTTAATCCATGAAATTACAGAAATGAGGAAGCAAATTATTTTAGATAAGTCCATTAAAGTTGAAGCGGCCCAAAACAGCATACGAGAATGGAAAGCT
>JAZDOO010000097.1:0-7905 GCA_043798555.1 Pseudomonadota bacterium
CACACCCTTGACCACCTGCCTCCCCCCATCCAGGGCTGTTTCTCTGAAGGGTGAATCCGGGGATCAAGGGGTATCCCTGGAAAACCGTCAACAATTTTTATATCATGAATAGGGTCAACCCGGGTGGCGACTGCAAATTCCACCATGCCTGGGTTATACACATCAATATCTTCATCCACCACAATCACTTCCTTAAACCGGAAAAACGAAGTCGAGGAACCCCAAAGCAAAGAAGCACTCTGCATAGCCTCCCCCTGGCGCTGCTGGCGTATGGCAATAATAACCTTGTTGTACCCATTGGCACTTAACGGAGCACATACCCCGACCACATCAAATTTATGTTCCTTTAAAAGACGATAAGCATAGACTGAAGTTATAATGGATGAAACATAATGATCTTCATTAGCTCCCGGAACTGGGCGACCTTCAAGGGTTCCCTGAAGGATGGGATCTTTCCGGTGAGTAACGCAATTAATTTCCACAACCGGGCGCCTCACTGGTTTCCCGGCCATATATCCCATATATTCTCCGAACGGCCCCTCCAATCGAAAAGTAGTGGGATCAAAATCAACATACCCTTCGCACACAATTTCACAATCTGCTGGTACCTCTAAATCCACTGTTTCACATTTTACCAGTTTTATCGGTTCCCCTGCCAGCCCCCCTGCATAGGCGAATTCATCAGGAGGATGCGGTAATTTCGCCACCGCAGTGAGCAAAACAACCTGCGGGGGACTGAAACAGACCGCTATGGGCATCTTCTTGCCCTGAGCTCCCCATTTTCGGAAGTGCACCTCCCAGTCCTGGCGGGATAAAAAGAGGGTTCCCAAATGGTTTCGGTCATGCACCATCATCCGGTACATACCCACATTTTGAATTCCCGTTTCTGGATCTTTAGTAACTACTAAATGAAAAGTGCCTATGTATCGGCCCCCATCAAGAGGATGGAGATAAGGGACAGGAAAATTGAGCAGGTTCACCTGCTTCCCTTTGCAGATCACTTCTTTACAAGGACCAGTATTTACCAGAATAGGGCGAAGAGGATGTTCTATCCCCTTAATGTAGCTAAAAACGAGGTCTTTATAAGAAGTGTCAGGTGGGAGTCCCATGGCCAGAGCAATTCGCTGGTAGGAAGAGAAGGAACCGGCAAAAAACTTTTTTCCCGCTTTATTATGGTAACCTTTGATTCTTTTGAAAAGAACCGCCGGGCCGCCACCGGGGATGTCAAATATCCTCCTGATAAGACAACCAATTTCATATTTCCAGTCTACCTCTTGATTAATTTCAACCAGTTGCCCGTTATCCCCCAAAAGGTCTAACCACGCCCTGAAATCCTTCGCTCCCATAGGATACTCCCGTTATAATGATCGCTGTTATCTTTGACCAAAAACACTTGGCCACTGGAGTCCTTCTTTACCGTGTACTTTATTTAATGAATCTTTCCAATATCTTAGAATTCATCGGACAATTTTGGTTTCTTCATGGTCTTGAAACCAAAAAGCATGAATTTTATTACTGAAAGCTTTAAGCCGAGTTTAATAAATTTCAGGAGTCCCCTATAGCTTAACGCTGCCCTTATCCGCCACCGTACCGGAGTGGTAGATTGAATGTGCATCACTAACATATCATCTACCACCATCACCTCCGCTGGTTCCCCTTCCAGCATTGTTTTACCTAATCCGGTTGATCGGAAGCGAAGACTATAGTAATCTGGCTTGTCTTCTTTTGGTGCCACCTCTTGTTTACCTTGTTTTTCTAACGTGCTATCCATTGCTCCTTCCCCTCCTCCTCTTTCATCGTAGTGTTGTTACCTCAGATAAAACCTAATCTTTCTTGTTTTAAAACCCTTGTAATCGTGCTATAAAGAGATCGCTTGGTTATAATTTTTGTATCATAGTAGTCAAAATTATCAAGCAATTTTTTTCCTAATCTTAATAAAAATTTTTTTTGTAAAATTGTTTCCTAATAAAAAATACTTTTCTTTTGGAAATTTTTTTCCTCTACTAAACATCAGCACTCATTTTCACCTCCAACAACGAGTTAGGCTACCTGTTTCGCTTTAGGAGTTGATACTTTTTGTACCTCGTTTTCCCGTTTTTCTTGCCAGTCTTACATAATTGATATAAAAGTAAGACAACCTGTCGCAAGACCAAGTAACCAAAGGAGGACAATTCCATAATCCATAATTAATCCCTCCGTGTAAATGTTTTTTTAAATTGTTATGCATCAGCTCCCCCCTCGCTCTTTCCAACTATCTGGAATGGCCCTCACGAAATTCTGGCGGTCCTTCATGATGCGGAGGTCTCCTACCCAAGGGAGGCGGAGGAGGGTGTCTTAGATGTTCGGCAAGGGCATTTCTTTCTTCCTGGTTAAATTGCTTAGCTAACTCTATGGTTGCATCTTCCAATCGCTGCATCATGAGTCCGCGTAGGCTATCTAACTTTTGTACTTCACTCCGGTAGGCAGCTTCATCAAATTCGGGGGCAGTGAGGATATTGATAACTTTTTCTCTGGTTTCATCCATTTGCTTGTCAATATTTCGATTGTTTAGGTGCACCTGTTCCAGGGTTTTAAGAAACAATTCCTTTTTCTCCACTGGTAATTTCACCGCAAGCCCTGGAGCGTGCCTTCTCATGAAATCTTCCTTGTCCAACCGATGTGACATCTGTCCGATAATAATACCAAGAAGCAATACATTGAAAAGAACTGAACCAATAAGCAGTATCCTCATCTTTTTACTCATAGAATTTCTCCTTCATAGTACAGAAACTCCTGAAGGTTTACTTGCGCTTCTTCTGTCCATGCCGACCAAGTGGGAAGTAAAAAACCTATTGCAAATCCCATGATGAAAGCGAAAACTACCGCGACCGAAAGACCGGTTAACACCGGCCTCGGTAAGTTCAATCCTGAGAGTAATTCAAGGAGAATTGCTCCAACCCCTAAAGATTCCTTTTTTTCCTGCCGTAATGAAGCCGAGAGAATTCGCTCTGCCAGATCACTGCTTGGTTCTTCATATTTTCTCTTTTGGAGAAAGCTCTCAAAACGCTGGTGATCTTCTAATAATAATTGAAGTTCTGGCGATTTTTTGTGCGCCTTTACTCCTGCTTGCCGTGCATCTTCTGGCCAGCGATTTAACTCAGCGCCATGCACCAGCACGTTTTTTTCGAATTGTTTACTATCCATTGGCATAGTAAGCCTCAATCAAAATACTGCTTAACTTTTTCCTTCAAGGTTATTTTGGCACGCATGATAAGGGACTGCAAAGCCTTTACCTTGCTGCCCATAATTTCAGCTGCTTCCTCATTCCGTAACCCTTCATAAAAACAAAGGTTAAGCGCTAATTGCTGTCTATTGGGGAGTTCCTTTATGAGGCGATCCAGCAATACCTGTTTCTCTCTATAACTTAATACTAAGTTTTCTCCCGGCGGTTGTCTATCTAACCAGTCTATATCTTCAGAGAAAGGCACGGGGTTTTTCTTTTTGTTGTGATCCAGGCACATATTTATCACGACCTTATAAAACCACGTAGTAAATTTGGCTTGCTTTCTTGGGTTCCAAAGCTGAGGACGCTCCCATAATCTCAAAAAAGCTTCCTGGACGATGTCTTCTGCTTCTTCTTTGCTAAAAACAACTCGGTAAGCGATTCGGTAAAAACGATTGGAGTGGCGTTGCATGAGTTCTGCAAATGCCGCATGCACTCCCTCCTTAATCAGGTTTAGTAATGACTCATCGTTCCAACGGGAAAAATCTGAATCCATCTATATGCTTTTGCTCTCGTCATCGCCTTAATGAAATGCCGGGGAGGGGGGACATGTCAGGAGGAGAGGGGACATATTTTCTCCCCCTCGCGCAGCATTCAAATTTACCTCATGAACTCTACCTGCCTGCGGGAAAATGTGGATGGTGGTTACCGTGGGGTGGAGTTAGTTCAGCCAATATTTTTCGCTCTTCTGCCGTGAACCGTTGGGCGAGCTTCACGATGGCTTCTTCCATGGCTTCTCGCATCTGGTTATGGAGTTCTTGCATCGTTTTTGTCTTTTCACGGAACAATGTTTCATTAAATTCTTTTGCGGTAAGGATACTTTTGATTTCCGTTTCGGTTTTTCGAAGTTGTTCACAAATACCGGCTGTCTTTTCTCTGACTTCCCTCATGGTCTGGTGGAAAAGCATTTCCTTTTCCGCCGGAAGCTGAGTGAGAAGTTCTGGCAATGGGATTCTAACACCAGGTCCCGGTGGGAATCTCTCATCTGAAGCAAAAACTAACACACACGTAATAACCATTATACCTATTGCCAGAATAACAATCGAAATCTCCTTGTTCATGATTTTTACCTCCATAATGGTATGTACTTAAAAGATTTTTAGGAAGTTTTTTAATTGTTGTAAGCATGCCTACATTAGCTTATACGAATGACAACCTAAAAGTCTTCGAATTTTTTCTTCGAATATTTATTTTATTACAGATTCTCGAATTTTGTAGTATAAGAAATTAAGTATCCTGTCCCCACCAAGTTTATTGGTGGGAAGGAGGTGAAACTATGAAAATTGTTTCCCCCTTGACTTCTCCTCTACCCTCGTGATAATTTTTCCTTTCGTTTAGCTTTATGACCAGAGGCCTTTTCCGAGGAAATTCACACCTGAGACCAGCCAAAGCCAACAACATTGGCATGCGCCTCTTGGAAGAGGAGTGAGGGGATGTCATACCGACCGCTGCTTAAAATCTGTGGGGTGACAAATAGTTACGACGCCCAGTTGGTCAGCTCCTCCGGTGCTGACTTTTGCGGAATCGTTGTAGACGTGGATTTTTCAGAGAGGAGCCTTTCACCTTGGCAGGCCAAGGAAGTTGCTTCTGCCTCGAACATCCCGGTCGTCATCCTCCTTGGTGACCCTGAAGTTGAAACCGCTGAGGAAATTATAAGCGAAATCAAGCCGTATGCAGTGCAACTTCTCTGGCGGGAATCGCCGGAACTGGTGAGAACGCTGAAATCCCGATTGTCATGTCGGATTTGGAAAACGATCCACCTCCCGATTACCCCGGATCAGGCGTTGCCTGAGAACTATGTGGAAGCCGGCGCGGATGCCTTGGTGGTTGATAGTATGGATACGAGCGAAGGTTTTGTGCGCTTTGGGGGAACTGGCAAAGTTGCCGACTGGAAAGCAGCGGCAGCTCTGGTGGAGAAAATTCCCATTCCGATTTTCCTTGCTGGTGGGATCAATCCGGAAAACGTTGACAAAGCTCTTATCCAGGTCCACCCCTTTGGAATTGACCTCTGCAGTGGTATAGAGGCCTCGAAAGGGAAAAAAGATCCTGAAAAAGTACGTACGCTGGTTGACAATTTAAACACTGCAATCAAAAAGATGAAGAGGACATAACCTTGAAAGCTGCGGTAGTTTACGGTGAAAATGATATCCGCATTGTCGAAGTACCGACGCCCCACCCGGGCCCTCAAGAGGTTCTCATCAAAGTTAACCAACTCTTGGCAGGCAGAGTGCCGAATGGTTGGGTGGCGAAAATACAAAAATTCCAACAAGAACTAACAAGGAGGAAACCATGAATCTTTTGAAAATTGACATGACCAAGAAAGAAGTTACCTTAGAGCCCTTTCCCAAAGACAAGATTGCGGGAGGCCGGGGAATGATTGATTACCTCATGACTAAGTATGGTTCGCCTACTGATCACCCCCTTTCCGGGGAGAGCCTTTTCATTGTAGCCCCCGGGTTATTGGCTGGTACCAACGCTCCTCAATCAGGCCGAATTTCGGTAGGAGGGAAAAGCCCCCTCACCGGAGGTATTAAGGAGGCCAATTCCGGAGGCACTGCGGGTCATAAACTTGGTCGTTTAGGGATCAGTGCCATCATGGTAAAGGGAAAAGCTGAAAAATTCCAGATTCTCAAAATCACTGCCAAGCAAACCACTCTTGAAGATGCTGGAGATATTGTGGGGCTCACCAACTATACCGCCTGCGACAAGCTCCGCGCGCGTTATGGAGATAAAATTGGGATTATTATCATTGGCCCAGCCGGGGAAATGAATCTGGCCAATTCCACCGTGGCATTTACTGATCCCGAGGGAAGGCCTTGCCGTCATGCTGCCCGCGGCGGAGTGGGCGCTCTGATGGGAGCTAAGGGACTTAAGGCCATTGTGGTTGATGATGATGGGACAGAGGTGCGTCAAGCGGTGGACAAAGATGCTTTTCGGGAAGCAGTAAAAGCAGCCACTGAGGCAATCAAATCAGGGCCTTTTACCGAGGCTTTGCATAATCTTGGGACCGCAGCGTTTGTGGATATGGACAATGGCCGGGGAAGTCTGCCTACGAATAACTATCGGGCAGGTTCTTTTGACAAAGTGGCAAACCTCTGTAGCAGCAAATTTGTGGAGACCGTTCACGCCCGGGGTGGGTCTATGGGCCATGGCTGCATGCCCGGTTGTGTGGTCCGCTGTTCTCCCGTGTATCATGATGGTTCCGGTAAGTTCCTCACGGCTGCCTTGGAGTATGAAACCATTGGGATGCTTGGCTCAAACTTAGGGATTGATGACCTCGATGCCATTGGCCGGATGGACCGAAGGTGTGATGAGCTGGGCCTTGACACCATTGAAATGGGCAGTACCATTGGGATTTTGAACGATGTTGGTCTTTTTAATTTTGGTGATGCCGCAAAAGCTGAGGCCCTCATTGGGGAGATTGCGAAAGGAACTCCCTTAGGCAGGATCCTTGGCAGTGGCGTTGCGGTAACGGCAAAAGTCTTTGGAATTGATCGGGTCCCAGCAGTAAAGGGTCTGGCAATTCCCGCTCATGCCGCCCGATCTTCCAAGGGGTGGGGTGTTACCTACGCTACCAGTCCTCAGGGTGCTGATCATACCGCTGGCCCGGTTATGGAAGATCCTCTCTCCGCGAATGGACAGGTTGAAAGATCAAGAATGTCCCAGATGGCGGTTGCGGCTTTGGATTCAACCGGGTTGTGTGCCTTTACCTTTTTATTTGAGGCACCACCACTCATCGTCGCCATGATCAATGCTTTGTATGGAATCAACTGGACCGTGGAAGCCTATATGGGCATGGGAGCAGAATTGCTCATCCAGGAGAGAACGTTCAACCTGAAAGCAGGTATTAGTGCTGGTGCGGATCGGTTACCCGACTGTATGAGTGTGGAGCCCTTACCACCTACCAATGCAGTGTTCGATGTACCCCTGAAGGATATTGATTCGGTTTTTAATTTTTAATAAATTTAAATCAAATTCTTACCAACCTTGGGGTCTCAAAATGAAAGAGGAGAATAGAACCCGATCCCAGCTCATAAAAGAATTAGCAGAACTGCGCCAAAGAGTTGCTGAATTGGAAAAACCAAAAGCCCAAGACGAACATACCAAGGATCTTTTCGAGTCTTTATTACAGAGCTCACCCATTGGGATCTATATCGCCCAGGATGGCAGGTTTCGACTTTGTAATCTCCGATTTCAACAATTCACCGGCTACAGTGAAAAAGAATTACTGGGGAGAGATCCTTTTGACTTTGTAATTCCTGAGGACCGGAATCGGGTCAGGGAAAATGCGGTGAAGATGTTGAAAGGGGAACTTTCTTTACCCTACGAATTCCGGGTTAGAATAAAAAGTGGGGAGATTTTGTGGGTCATGGAGACAGTTACATCTATTCAATATCAAGGAAGACGAGCAACCTTGGAAAACTTCATGAATATATCACAGCTTAAGCGGGCGGAAGAAAAGCTGCAGGAAAGAGAGGCGCAATATCGAGGAATCTTCAGTTCTGCTACCGATTCATTTCTTATATTTGATTTGAAGGGAAATATTGTAGAGGCCAATCCACAAGCATGCACAATGCATGGTTATGCCTATGATGAACTAATAAAGCTATCGGGTAAAGATATAATCCATCCTGACTACTTTT
>JAZDOO010000146.1:0-4977 GCA_043798555.1 Pseudomonadota bacterium
AGAACCAGATTCCCGCTCAGAATCGCTGCGGGAATGACAGAATTGGGACTTTTGCAAGAGCCTCTATTGTTAATCATCCATAGCCTTAAGCAGTCTCGAGACCAAAAGGACAAGATTCGGCTCCGCCTTGCCGGCAGTAGCAATAACATCTTCTAAATGTATAGGCTGCATACACTCAGGAAGATTCACATTGGCAATGACAGAGACGGCAAAGACCTTGATCCCGGCGTGGTTGGCTGCTATAACCTCCGGCGCCGTGGACATACCGACCGCATCCGCGCCAATCATCCGCAAAAAACGCGTCTCGGCCGGGGTCTCCAGACTGGGGCCGGAAACCGCGACATAGACGCCCTTTTGTACGGGGAGGCCGGATGCCAGGGCAACCTCTTCCGCCTTAGCACAGAGCGCCCGATCATAAGGCATCGACATATCCGGAAAGCGCGGCCCCCATTCGTCTGTATTCGGCCCCTTCAAGGGATTTACACCCATGAGATTGATGTGGTCACGGATAATCATGAGGTCTCCCGGCTTAAAGAGTGGATTTAACCCTCCAGCGGCGTTTGATAAGATCAATGTCCTGACGTCTAGGGTAGCCAGGACCCGCACCGGAAAGGTGACCTCCTCCAGAGAGTAGCCCTCGTAGAAATGGAAACGCCCCTGAAAGGCCAGCACCGCCTTGCCGCCCAAATGCCCGGCGATCAACTGCCCGGCATGGCTTTCCACGGTAGATTGCGGAAAGTGTGGAATATCTGAGTATGAAATGATCTTGTGTTTTTCAATCCGGTCCGCCAGACCGCCTAAGCCGGTTCCCAGAATAATGCCGACTGTGGGCTTTAAATCCAGACCGTCGGCTAAAAAGCGTGCCGCCTCGTCAATTTTCTTACGGTATTCAGATACGGCCACGGCAGTACATGTTCCTCCGCAATTCGATGTTCAATACTTCACCGCCCTAAAAATGTAAAGCTAAGGGTTAGAAGTTATTCACTCTGTCTGGGATCTTATAAGGACATAAATGTAGCCAATATCACCAGGGAAAGCAACTGCAAATAGGGAGTGTGAATACATGCCTCGGCTTGAATGGTTATATTAGGTTTTTTGAAAGGGTTAGGCCTTGAAATGCTCCACTAGACCTCCCAAATAATATCAACTCTATCTGCCTAATATTTAAATAGATTTTACCTTATTGTGTTATTTAGCAAATTCTTATATGATTACCCCTAAATGCAGATCTCGATGAAAAAAATCGAGTCGATATAATTTATAATGTTGGGTGACAAAAAATAAGCAACAAAGGTAAGATAAGGCAATGGCAAAATTGAACAAATCCATGCGTGATGAAGCTAAACTCTCATTTTCTGCTGCTTTGCACGACTTTGTGAACTGCTTAGCAGAACATATCAGCGCCGGCGACGGAGGATGGACCGTCAAAGGTTTTATAGACATTTACAAAAATATCTACACCATCAGTTCAGATATCAAAATTGTTTCCAAAATACTGGAGATTCATCTATTCCCACAGATTTTGCAGTTCGCAGAAGAAAACAACTTTTCGATTGTCCTTGCAGAGCATCAGAATTGGTATCCGGACTTAAGCTTTCTAAGCCAAAAAGACCCTGCCATCAAGTTTGCTGTAGACCTCAAGACTACATATCGAGATCCGGATTTTCCCGGTCATGTAAACGGTTTCACTTTAGGCAGTCACGGCGCTTATTTTAAAGATCGTACTTCGACAAAGAACATACAGTTTCCGTATGGTGAATACTCAGGGCATTTCTGCCTTGGAATCATTTACTCACGTGCGGACGACAAAGATGTGGACGAAACTGAAGTCATAAAGGTCAAAGAACTCGATGATGAGGCAGTGGAGCCAAAGCGAATTGGACATAGGAAGGTAACAAAGGTTGAAAGCCTTCGTTCAATTGCCTCTGTGATTAAAGATTTTCAGTTTTTCGTATGTGAGAAATGGCAACTTGCAAGTGATCGTCAAGGCTCCGGTAACACAGCGAATATCGGCTCGATAACATGCATAGAAGACATTCTTAAAGGGAATGGGGTCTTTGCAAAGCTCGGAAAAGATTGGTTTGATGAATACTGGATGAACTATGGGCTGACCACAATGAAGAAAGATGGGAAGGCTGTTGCAATTAAACGCATCGAAGACTTCATGGATTTTAAAGGCAACAAGAAGTTGAAGAATATAATTGTTCCGGTGGTCACTAAAAAGAAGAGCTGATGAGAGTAATTATTCCCCCGATAAAAAGCCAGGGAATTAAAACCAAACTAGTGCCCTGGATTCAAGCTATAGCGCCGGATGTCCCCGGCCGTTGGATCGAACCTTTCATTGGAACCGGCGTCGTAGCATTTAATTCCGGCTTTAGGAGAGCTATACTCAGCGATACAAACCCTCATATAATTCGATTTTACCAAGCTGTTCAGGAAAGAGAAATTACTCCATCAATTGTTCGTGAGTATCTGCAAAGAGAGGGCGAAATACTGCGCAATGCAGGGAATAACGGATACGACCATTTTACCTACGTCAAAGACCGTTTCAATCGAGAGCATGATCCCCTTGATTTCCTCTTCCTCTCAAGAGCAGGGTTTAACGGCATGATGCGTTTTAATCGAAAAGGAGAATGGAATATTCCTTTTTGTCAGAAACCGGAGCGCTTTAGTAAATCCTACATCACAAAAATCGTGAATCAGGTTCATGACGCAGCCTGCCTTATTCATCCGGAGTGGCAGTTTTTAAACGAACCTTTTGAAAAAATAATTCCTCTTGCGACCGAAAGGGACATTATTTACTGTGACCCGCCTTACATGGGCCGTTATGTTGATTATTATAGCGGTTGGACCGAAGATGACGAGCGCCGTCTATTCGAGCTTCTTGCCGCCACGAAATCTCGTTTTATACTCTCAACTTGGCACCATAATGATTACAGAAAAAACGAAATGGTGGAAAAATACTGGTACCGCTTTAATATCGTCACGCGCGACCACTTCTACCATTCGGGTGGAAAAATCGAAAACAGACGCTCGATTGTCGAAGCTTTAGTTTTTAACTTTCCAGCAAATATACGAGAGCACAATCACGGTATTGAACCAAAGTTTGAACAACTGATGCTATGCGAAGAAAGAGAAAAATACATCACCCAACAACTCACTCCAGCGGGCTCCGTTCCACTGCGCCGCTGAGTTCTATCGTTAGCTGTAAAACAATTACTATCATCTACCCATGATGTGTTAAATTATAAATTATCAACATAAAAGGGAGGAAGGATGCAAAGCGCAGCATTAAAGAGAGAAGCAAAAAAGGCGATAGATGCACTATCAGAGGAAAAAGTAAAAGTTGCTATTGATTTTATAGACTACCTCAAAGAGAAAGAAGAAATGGAAGCAACCCTTGAAATACTGTCCAGTCGTGAACTTATGGCACAGATAGAGGAAGCGGAGAAAGCTATAAAAAAAGGCACACTTGAAGAGTTTGTTCCATGGAAAAAAGTGAAACGTAATGTATAAAATTTTTCCTCACAAAAGGGCAGTCAAATATTATGAAAGCCTTGATGACAAGACAGTAAAAAGGATAAATAAAGCCGTTGAAGCAATGAGCAGAAATCCACTTGAAGGCCCGCATATCAAAAGGCTGAGGGGAACACAGGAGGGGAAATACAGGTATGCAGTGGGCGATTTGAGAATTGTTTACAGTGTTAACGTAGAAGAGAAGACGATTCTTATTGAAGCGATAGGGCCAAGAGGGGATATTTACAAGTAAATTAAGAGTGTGGGGAGTGGGACGCCCTTAAGATTCTAAGTTGACAATGTATTAGGAAAGTGATGAATGCGAATGCATGCCAAAATTAGCCCGACTGGACGCACCCGGTGTTTTACATCACATTGTGATCAGGGGGATAGAGCGTCGAAAGATATTCAGAAATGATAAGGCAGGAGCCTTTTTTGTTTTTGGGCGGTTCGCGAATTGGGAATTTCACTTACTGAATTAGCCAGGCGTTTGGGGATTAGTGTTCCCGAGACGGATATGGGGACGCTGGTAAAAAAGTAACAAAACCTTATTCGATTAATTGCAATCCATTTTCGCGGGCAATGGTTTCTCCCCTTTCGACCGAGAACCCCACGCCAGGGGAGATCGTTTCCAAACACCTGGAGAATCGAGGGGGAGGTGGTTTCTTACGTTGCAAAACGTTCGACAGATGGAAACATGTCTGCTGATCGCAGATGCGCCGTGGCGTGCATGAGGTTTTTTTAATAGTGGAGCGAGGATAAGTGACAAGAACCAGGAACTGAAAGTTCAAGGCTCAAAGCTGAAGCTGTAAGGTCACGAATGAAAGATCAAGGCAGAGAGCTGAAGAAGTTATAAGTCAGAAGCAAAAAAAGGCGGGAATATCCCCGTCCATTGCTTTTGGAAAGGAGTGTCAGATTGGGTTTAGATTGTTGCGATAAATCTATCTCTTTTGCCTTTTGGCTCTCTTATAAATTCCTTCCCTTGTCCCAATAATGGTAACGGTAATTAAATCGTCTTCAATATGATAAATTATCCGATATTCTGGCTTTCTGCCAAAATGGTAAGACCTTTCTCCCTTTAAAGCTCCTATCAGTGGTTCACTGCTAACATAGGGTTCCCTCTCTACTTTTGGAAGATGTTCGAAAACGATCTTTTTTTGGATCGGCCCCGGCAATTTTTTAAGGTCCCGTTTGGCCGCAGGTGAGATTTACAGGCGGTAGGTTTTATGCATATTCGTTTTGCAGTTCTTTTAATGAAGAAAACCTCTCCCCCCTTTTTTTAGATTCTATCGCCTCTCTGGTTCTCATGTTGACATATTCGATAAAATCGTGGTCTTCTTTTATTTTCAAAAACTCTATATAATTGAGCACTTCCTCTTTTTCCCGGCTTGATAGCATTTTGATACCGTTCAGAATTAATTTATCAACCTTAAGCGCCTGTGTCACGTATCCCTCCCCCCC
>JAZDOO010000163.1:0-2513 GCA_043798555.1 Pseudomonadota bacterium
GCCTTTTCGAAATGATAATGGTTTTTCAGCCGTGCCATAACGTTATCAGCCGTACGTTCCATGGCCCATCCAGGCACATCAGCAATGATAAGAATTTTAGGTTTCAGAGACATACGTTACCGTTCCACACGATAAAACCACACATTGTAATACTGTTTGCTTTCGCGTTACGCCACCCTTTTCTTTTTAGACTGTTTTGCCTCCCACCGCAAATCCCTCAGGGCAGCCTGGTACTTTCTTTTCTTTATCCTGATTTCCCGGACTTGGTTGATGAGCGATTTAATCGTAAAATTACACTGTTCGATGAGGTACCTCAGCCTTTCCTCGGAATACATGAAAAATACCTTTCAAATAAGACATTGAATAATAAGTAGACAAAAAAAATTCCCCTATCTTTCCTGCAAAAGAGGAAGAACTTTCTCATCCCTCTTTTATAGGTATTTATTGAATATTTTTGCAAAAAGCGTATATAATAAATAAATTACCATAAGTCAACCTTATCTTCAAAGCAAATCCCCCCATAGGCGATAGCAGGAAGAGGTTTTTTTATGAAATTTCCATTGCAAAAGTTTACCATTTCCTTGAATCTGCTTCTTATTTTTGCTTTTAGTTCACTTGCCTTTGTGATTGGAGGCTATTTTTATTACCAAGACCTAAAAGTACGGATCATATACGAAAAGCAGGATGAACTTTCAGCAATTGCAGAATTAAAAGTAAATAAGATTAATAGCTGGCTTAAAGACCATATTGAGTATGCTAATTCCATTAAAAATAACCCATTAATTACCGCTGATCTTAAGGAATTTTTTGAGGACCCCTCTTCCAAATCAAACCGGGGAAGACTCCTTGCCTGGATGAAATCACGTCTGAATATACTTAGCCTTCAAAATATCTGCCTCCTTGACAGTAACGGCTATTTTCGATTATCTCTTGATCCCCGGCAACAATCCTCGCCCCTTCATGCTAAACATCAGATTGAAGAAGCAATGGCAAGTAAAAGCGTTGTTTTTTCCGATTTTTATAAGGATGAAAACGGAAAAATACATCTCGGGTTAATTGTCCCCCTTTTGGATAATCGGGTAATTTACGGTGTGCTTGTTCTCAAAATTGATCCCTATCAGTCTCTCTTTCCGCTCATCCAATCCTGGCCCACATCGAGCCGCACTGCCGAAACATTGTTGGTGCGGCGCGAAGGTGACGAAGTTGTATTTTTGAACGAACTGCGTCACAAGAAGGATGCTGCCCTCAATTTAAAATTCTCGGTAAACGAAAAACAGGTTCCGGCAGTAATGGCAGGCCGGGGAGTTCAGGGAATCGTTGAAGGAACTGATTACCGCAGCAAAAAGGTTCTCGCCGATGTCCGGCACATTCCCGATACGCCCTGGTTCCTGGTTACAAAAATTGATTCAGATGAAATTCTTGCCCTCCTAAAAGAAACTGCACTCTCTGTTACCCTCCTTGTTTCCCTATTAATAATAGCCGCAGCCGCGTTTACCGGCTTACTCTGGAGACACCAGCGGGCGGTTTTTTATCGCAAACAGTATGAGGCAGCAGAAAAAATAGCCCGTCTCACCCGTTTATATGCAGTATTAAGCCAAATTAACCAAACCATCGTGAGAGTTCGGGAAAGAGATGCGTTGTTCCAGACGGTTTGCCGCATTTTCGTAGAATTTGGAAAATTCCGGTTAGCCTGGATCGGCTTAATTGACCCTGAAACAAAATTAGTCAACTCGGTAGCCATGCATGGCTCAGGAGAAGAATATTTAAGAAATATCAGAATAGCAATTGATGACTCTCCCACTGGGAGATATCCCGCCGGAACAGCTATCAAAGAAGGAAAGTATTGCGTGGTTAATGATATAAAGAATGACCCGATGATGCTTCCCTGGCGGGAGGAAGCGCTCAAAAGAGGATACCGTTCCCTGGCTGCTGCTCCTATCCGTTTAAACCGGGAAGTTATCGGGGTTTTCGCAATATATGCCTCGGAGGTAGATTTCTTTGATAAGGATGAAAAAAAATTCATCGAGGAAATCGGGGTGGATATTTCTTTTGCCTTAGAGAGTTTTGAAACTGAAGCGAAGCGGAAGCAGGCAGAAGAGGTATTGCGGGCAGGAGAACATTTTTTGGCCAGCATCTTTACCAGCATTCAGGACGGTATCAGCATTTTGGACAACGATCTTACGATTATCCGGGTTAATGCTGCGATGGAGCGTTGGTTTGCCCATGCCCTACCACTCGCAGGGAAAAAATGCTACGACGTCTATCACGGACGCAGCGAGCCATGCGAAGTTTGTCACGCCTCACGAACCTTCAAAACCGGGCAGCCAGACCACACTGTATTTCCAATAACAGGCCCGGGAGGGGAAGTTATGCTTTGGTTAGAAATATTCATATTCCCTCTCTTCGACAAAGCAAGCGAAAAAATAACCGGGGTTATCGAATATGTTCGCGACATCACCGAGCGAAAAAGGGATGAGGAAAAGCTGTGCGAGAGTGAGGAGCGGTATCGCCAG
>JAZDOO010000164.1:0-2977 GCA_043798555.1 Pseudomonadota bacterium
TTGCCACCCTATTCACCAGAGCTCAATCCCATGGAATGGGAATGGCATGAGTTGCGTCGAGAGGCTACTCATACCAGGCGTTTTCAGTCCAGTGATGAATGTTGGCAAATCACACAGCAGCACTTTGAAACCCGAAAAGGGGAAAATAAACATTTCTTATGTCAACTTAATTAATGGATGGTATATATAAGGCGCTCCACCTGACCGCTCACCGCTACGCGGCTCGCGTCAGGTGAGCTTGGTCGATCAAGAACATTTATTCCTCAGCTTGTCCAGGTTTCGTATTCCGATAACTAATCTCAAGAAAGCCAAAAAGGCTATGGCATCTTATAGGGCCGAAGAAACCATAGAATCTGTGCCCTGGAGAGAGGTTTACCCGGATTTTAACGCCAGTGTAGCTCTCAGGGGAGCCCGGAAAAAAGAATCGCTTACCCAAAAGCAATTAGCTCAGTTAATTGGTATAAGCCAGACCCATATCCCCGAGATGGAGCATAGCAAGAGACCCATTGGTAAAGAGATGGCAAAGCGGTTGGCAAAAGTTCTCAATGTTACCTACCGGGTGTTTCTCTAAGATAATTTATGACACTCTCACGCGCGTAAGGGCCTCGAATTAAGTTCCAAGTTCATTAATACCGTAATGTTTTTTGGCTTCTGGTGTAGGTGGTGAAGATAATCCTTGCGCAACTTTTCGGAAATAACCTCCATTATTGTCCCTTTGTTGTTGTAACTATCAGTAATTATTAGCAGATTCAGTGGCTTTGGTTGGTAAACTTGGCCTATATGTTGGGACGCCGATATAAATAGAGCAGCATCGAACACACCTGAAAAAGGGGGCATAGGGGTGCTTCTGCCCTGGGAACCGATGCCCGGGGGTACAGGATTGCCTGCTGTCTGTGCCGGTGCCATTTCTTGTGCGTTAATAGAAAAGGTCATAGGGTCAGGTCTACACATTTGACAAAGTACTTTTTTGATGGTATAAAGAGAGAAATGTTTTGACCATCTTTTTAGCAGCAAAGGAGCGCTGACCATGGCCCGACCATTACGAATCGTTTATCCGGGAGCTTTTTATCACATTACCTCACGGGGAAACGAGCGCAAGGAGATTTTCAAAAGTGAGCGGGACCGGGAAAAGTTTCTCTCCTATCTCAAATCCGCAACTGAGCGTTATGGGGCGGTAATACACGTTTATTGTCTGATGGAAAACCACTACCACCTTTTAATGGAGACCCCGGCAGGAAACCTATCAGAAATTATGCGCCATATAAACGGCGCCTACACCACCTATTTTAACTTCAAACGGAAACGGTCCGGTCACTTATTGCAAGGCAGGTATAAGGCAATCCTCATTGAAGCGGATGAATATGCGAAGGAACTTTCCCGTTACATACATTTAAATCCAGTGCGGACAGGGCTAATAGAAAGACCGGAGGATTATCCCTGGTCAAGTTACCAGTACTATATTGGTAAGGAAAAAGCACCCGAATGGCTTAGGAGGGATTTTATTCTCGGAGTTTTTAGCAAGAAGGTTTCCGATAGCGAGAAGAGGTATGGGGAATTTGTTGAAGGAATGATTGGGCAAGATCAGAGAAGCCCGTTAAAAGAGGTGGTGTACTCAACAATTTTGGGAAGCATGGAGTTTGTCAAGGCAGTGACGGAGAAACACCTTGGGGATAAGAAAGCTGATCGCAACCTACCGGCATTAAAAGAGCTTTCGGCTCGAATTTCTATTGAAGAAATAGAAAAGGCGGTCGAAACAGTATTCGGGAAAGAGTGGGGAATAGGGAAAAAGGTTAGTCTCTATCTTTGTCACCGATATAGTGGAAGGAAGCTTAAGGAGATTGGGGAGTATTTTGGATTCGGCGAATCCGGGGTATCGCAGGCAAGTCGGCGGCTGGGTATGAAGCTGGAATCTGATAAGAAGCTTAAGAGGAAGGTGCAGTTGATAGAGAACAGGTTAAGGTTGTAAAATGTGTAGACCTGACCCGATCCATCTATGGTGAGGCTAAACAAGAATTAAAGGGTAAAATTAGAACTTACTCCTATGAAAGATAACCATATTGCCACTATTGCTCACGAACTTAATCTTCGCATTCAGCAGGTTATGGCAACCGCCAAACTGCTTGAAGAGGACGCAACGGTTCCCTTCATCGCCAGATACCGCAAGGAGGCTACCGGTTCTCTCGACGAAGTAGCAATCACCTTCATCCGCGACCGTCTTGTCCAATTGGAGGAGCTTGACAAGCGCCGGGAAAGCATTCTCAAGTCCCTTGAAGAGCGGGAATTGCTTACAGAGGAACTGAAAGAAAGGATCATATCTGCTGAGACGCTCGCAGTGCTTGAGGATATCTACCTTCCATTCCGGCCCAAACGCAGGACCCGGGCAACTGTGGCACGGGAAAAGGGCTTAGAGCCTCTGGCAAAAATTATCTTCGACCAGGAAGATACCCGAGACCCCCTCGCGGAAGCGGTTGCTTTTATTGATTCCGAAAAAGGCGTTGAGTCAGCGGATGATGCTCTGGCTGGTGCCCGGGATATCATTGCCGAGTGGCTGAACGAAGATCAGGAGGCCCGAGCACGAATACGGTCCCTCTTTGAAACCAAAGGTGTCTTAAAATCAAAGGTGGCATATGGCAAAGAAGAGGAGGGTTTAAAGTATCGTGATTACTTTGACTGGAAGGAACCAATAGCTACGGCCCCATCCCATCGGATACTGGCCATGAGACGGGGAGAAAATGAGGATTTTTTGATGTTGCGGGTGACGCCTTCTGAGGAGGAGGCAGTGGCCATTCTTGAGGCCCTTTTTGTTAGAGGAAAAGGGGAATGTTCCCGCCACGTTAACCCAAGTTCATGGTCTGAAAAATATTTATGTGTATAATTGGGTACTTGCATGGCATCAATGTTGCGTTTAGGCACTACATGTTGATAAGTGTCATAGGATTGTTTTGATCGTTTTTCCAGCTCGATGGGGGAGGTTCAG
>JAZDOO010000224.1:0-44031 GCA_043798555.1 Pseudomonadota bacterium
TATAGGTGTGGTGAGTGTAGCTCAGGTGGTTAGAGCACTGGGTTGTGGCCCCAGAGGCCGAGGGTTCGAGTCCCTTCACTCACCCTTTAGCGCCCGTAGCTCAGTTGGATAGAGCGTCGGACTTCGAATCCGCAGGTCGCCCGTTCAAGTCGGGCCGGGCGTGTAACGGGCCGTTAGCTCAACTGGTAGAGCAACTGACTCTTAATCAGTAGGCTTGGGGTTCGAGCCCCCGACGGCCCATAATGATTTACTTAACAAAAATAAGAAGTTATCGAATATATCGCTGACTTCTTATTTTTTTTCTCGTGATTTTTGCTAACTTATTGCTAACATTTCCAAGTCTTTCAGATTACTTTTGGAAATAAGCGATTGATTATAATTGTTCTAATTCTGAATATATGATATAAAATTATAAAATTTTTCAATACCATTGTAGGCGAAAGGTTTGTTGAACTTTTCGTCTAAGAATCCCGAGTAGTTCCATCAAGTTGCATTCTGTCATTTATGTACTGTAGGGAAGCGATTTTGAGGTTTCCCTGGAATCTACATTTTTCGCAATGACAGGCCAGGAGCTTTACTCCCACATTGACCCTATAACCTTTCGGTTGCAACTTGTCATGAGGGTGATAATAGCGGATACTCGTATTATATTTCTGAAAGTAGCCTCTCAAATAGGTTTGTCCTGTTTGAGGGGCTTTTGTTTTGAAGTATTATGATGAAAAGGAGGAGAGAAATGAGGTCACAAAAATCAAAAACAGTGAAAAAAATTATTGTGTTACTCCAATTGCTTTTTACTTTTTCCTTAATGAGTGGTGTTTCTCAGGCTGAGACTAACGTGAGCGGTAATATATCAACCGATACAACTTGGACACTGACAAATAGTCCTTATGTTGTGACAGGGACAGTACAGGTATTAAGTGGGGTAACGTTGACAATCGAGCCGGGGGTTACGGTGAAGTTCAATCAGGGTACGCTTTTGAGAATTGGCGGCGAACTTATCGCCGAGGGAACAGAAACCCAGATGATCACTTTTACTTCAAATGAACCTACTCCAAGCCCAGGGGACTGGGGGCCGATAGAGTTTGTAGAAGGTGCGGTGGGTAGCACGCTTGATGAAAATGGGGAATATGTGAGTGGTTCAATCATCAAGTTTTGCCATGTTGAGTACGGGGAAGGAATAAGGGCGAAGGAGCTTTATATCGGATATAGTAATTTCTGTAACAATCATATCGCTATGACCATATTCAACCCAAGTACTATTAAGCATAATAGGATTTTCAATAATTACCTTGGAATTGGCACTGGATACAACTTCTTTGGTTCTCCTGGACTAATAATTACTGAGAACGTTGTTACAAACAATACAGAGGGAATCAGTGTATATACGCTCTCGTGTAACATTACTGGAAACACTTATTAGCAATAATAGTAGCAACGGAATTAGAGTAAGTAATGGGCTAACTACAATTTCTGGGAATAATCTTTTCGGAAATGGTCAATATGAAATTTTTAACGATATGTCAGGAGACATCACCGCCATAAACAACTGGTGGGGAACAACAAATATTTCTGAAATAGAAGTAAAAATATACGATTACTATGATGATATTACCAGAGGTGAGGTTACTTTTCAGCCTTTTGCGTTATCCCCTTTCCCGACCCCTGAAGGTGCCCTTATTGCCCTTTTTACCGCCACTCCCCTGTCCGGCAATGCTCCTTTAACGGTTTCATTTACCGATCAATCAATTGGAGATCCTACGTCATGGCTATGGAATTTTGGAGATAGCCAAACAAGCACCGAACAAAATCCAACTCATATTTATGCTTCTGCGGGAACTTATACGGTTAGTCTAACTGTTTCTAATGCTTCTGGATCTGATACGATGACCAGAACCAACTATATTACTGTTAACCCAAGCACAGTAGCCACCTTAGAACTAACCATTGTTGACAAAGACACCAGACAACCACTGAATGCTGCCTCAATAGAACTCTTTAAATGGAATGAAGGACTGAATGAGTGGGAAATTTACAGGCAAGCGCAGACTGATGTAAACGGACAATATGCCTCTGGTGATCTGGAGGGCGGGGATTATGTAGTTAGGGCTTATAAGAAGGGAACGAACGGAAAATCAGAGTGGTTTGAATATTATCCTGAGTGGTACAATAATGTTCCAGGGTCAATGAATAAAATAAATAACGCCACCTCAATACACCTTGAACCAGGTGGTTCAATCGAAGCGACCCATGATCTAAATAAAGTTCCGGTAAAGGTAGAAATTAGTTACAGGAACAACCGGATTTCATCTGCCGGCGGTGATTTCAGTTACAGCGTGGTAATCGAAAACCGGACTAATCAGTCCCTCAGTCTTAAACGCTGGGTAACAGTAAAAGGAAGCAGTCCTTGGGATATGTCAACAGATTTTCAACAGGGGAATATCATACCATTCACCCTTAGCCCCTTTCAAAGAATTGTGCCCAAAAGCCACCTAATTCTGCCCGCTAATGCCCCGGATGGTGAGTATGGTATTACAGCATTTGTAGGAGCGTCCGCGAACAGTCCATGGGAAGCAATCAATTCAGCTTCCTGCTCTTTGTACAAAGGAACGCCTTAAAATAATGTTAATAACGTTTTTCCTTAAACGCAGGGCCACAGAAAGCTTAAAAACCGTCAAAAACTAAACTAAATCGTAAGAAATCGGAAAAAATTTTGTGGTCGAGACCCCGCACCAAAAACAAGGGGGGGCATGCTTACGATAAACCGAGGGGTACTTAAGACTCTCCTATTGCTTTTATCTTCCCTTTTCGTACTTTTCAAGATACTCCTCAATCGCCTCATCCAGCAGTTCTCCTGTCAACTTCCCTTCCCTGATTGCAAGTGCCCTTAACCTTCTCCATAGCACGTCATCAATTGAGACCCCTATTTTCACCCTCGACACCCTTTCTTCATTCCCCTTTCTTACCGGTCTCCCTCGCCTTTTTATCAATCTCGGTTTCTCTTTGCTCGTTTCAGTCATAAGCCTTTCCCTTTCCCCTAATTCCACTAATTCCAAAGCCCTTTGATTTGGTTACTGATAGCCTCGTCCGTGACGTCAGCATAAACCAGGGTGGATTGGATAGAAACGTGCCTCAATTGCTTCTGTACCACCCTGAGATCCCTCTCTTTGGAGTAAAGTTCAACAGCGTAAGAGTGGCGTAAAGCGTGTACTGATTTCCCTGGTTCATAGAGATCGAGTTCTTTGAGGTACTTTTTTACGATTTGCTGGATCGCTTGGCTCGTCCAAGTGCCCCTTTGTCCAATAAACAAATAGTCATCCTCTCCTGATCCTTCCCCCCTCTCGTTTTTCCATTTCAAAAACTGTTTCAAGTGCTTTTTGAGGGATTCATTGATAACAACATGACCGGAGACTTTCCCTTTTCCTTCTCTGACAAAAAGCTTGCTTTCACCATAACCCATTTTAACATCACCACACCTCAAATTTGCCGCTTCCGATACCCTGAGACCAGTTGAAGTCAAAAGATCGATAGCCATCCATTCCCTGACTCCCGTAATCTTCCGTTTCTTTTCGTTAATCTCAGCCTGATCCCTAACCCTTCGTCTCATTAACTTTATCTGTTTTTCGTTGAAATATTTGATGCCGTCAACAGATTTGATTCTTGCTTTTCTCTTTCTTGTGATGCGTTTTTCAGCCGGGAAGTTGATCACGGTTGGTGATTGATCGAGTCTCATTTTGCCCCTCCTTTCGTCTCAATAAAGTTTTCTATTGAGTTTTCAGACTGCTTTGAAACGAAATATCGGGGGTTTTCAGCGTCTGTAAATGCAAAACTCAATAGAAAATCGTTATTATGTTTTGAGTTTATTATCTGTGCCATCTTTATTATCTATATTATATAAATAATTTTTTAAAGTCAAGAATAAAATGAAAAATTGATGATGGTCACCGTTAGTTTGTTGCTGCTCCTTGTGAAACCAGCTTAAAAAAGAGGAAACCAAGTTTTGAT
Organism: Pseudomonadota bacterium; assembly: GCA_043798555.1. Taxonomy (GTDB): domain Bacteria; phylum Desulfobacterota; class WTBG01; order JAGOGO01; family JAGOGO01; genus JAZDOO01. The sequence goes on from JAZDOO010000224.1 coordinate 4,003, forward strand.
TTGGCTGATGGCTGAGATTAAACTTTTATGTAGAAGTATGAAAGAGGTTTTCCTTTCAAGGCAGGCAGGTTAAAATTAGCGTATGGGCTTAGAGGAAATGTCAAGCGATAAACTATATGCTATTGCATGGCTGATAATCTTGGAAGATTTTGAAGTCTTTCAAGCTTTCAAGGCTTAGAAACTAAAGAACTTGACCCCTAAAAACAATTATCTCATCAAATTTATGGTTTAGGTTTAAGCATAATGAGGGTTCTCGAATATGGTGGCTCTTGTCCCACCCCGCTCCACCGTTGGACAATGATATTATTGCCCATGAAAAGGATTCCTAATACCCCTCCTTGACATGTGGCAAAGAGGAATTTCTGACCTCCAGGTCTAACGGAGTAAATACTAATCACTCTGTCATATACATCAGGTGTTCCCACTCCCATCAGTACACAGTATTTGAATATAGGATTGTTCGCCGCGTCACGACCAACGATAACATTGCCCGCTACGAAAACAGAACCCAATTCCCCTATTGGATCTATACCATCATCTTCGAATTCTGTAATTATACTCTGCGTATACTGTTCCATAGCATACCCGTCAAGCCAAGGGTATTCGGCTTGGACTGTGGTTGCTATTAATAGTACCAATAAAGTGACCAGCAACATAATCCTACCCTCCTTCCTTAGTTATCTTCTCCTTATCAAACGTCAGATTTTTCCCAAAATTACCCTTTCCTCAATAGTTTGGTTTGTACCCCTGAAAGACCATCCAAAATACAGTGGTGAAGGTTTAATTCGCGGAATTTTGCAAAATACTAAGTACCCATCTCAAATCCAACGCTCCAGGGATAACAAAAAACCCCATTTACCTCAGTATGAGAGAAATGGGGTTCTGGTATTTGCTCCATAAAACCCTCCGTTAGGGGTCATAAAAACTATTGGTTTCCATTGGATAATAAAATTGCTACCACAAAATATTCTCTTCGTCAAGAAATTTAGAGAGCTAATTGTTGAAAGGACTTGTAACAGAAATATTTTCGGAAAAAGGCCTTTGTTGTGGGTTATGTACCATTTAAAGGTGACTAATGTACTTATTTGACCTATGGAAAGCCACCTTACTTTATTCGAGGCTAAACATTTCAGAAAAGCGCCTCGCTGTTGGCATTCAGGTGGAGCAAACTGTCAGACAGGTCACGGACTTGGTTTATCATCCTTGATATTGAAACAATTACAGAGTGCTTCATTTAAACCCCATGTTATGCCTTTCTTGACACGTTCACCAGCTTGTTTGCAGTCCATCCAATCTGTTCTTTTTCCCAGCAAATAGTCCATTCTCGCCCAAAAAACATCATATATTGCTGTTCCTTGAACTGGGGTGCCAGCCATAGGCAATGTTGTAGCCGTCCATGACCCACTGGTTGTTGCCATAGGGGCAATCGTTTGGCTCTGGGTATTAACTTGGACGGACACCTTAACCCCGTTTTGTGCCGATTTGGTCGTGACTCGCCAATAGTCCGTACCGGATGCAGCCGCCAAGACCACATATACAAGCCAATTTCTTGTAGCGTATAACTCGTCTTCAGCGTGAACTATCTTAAAGTCATTCCCATCTGCTAATCGAAAAAGTCTTTCAGCTGCTTTAAGGACTTCATCCTTACTCACCCCATCGTAATAGCGTGTTGTAGTATCTAACCATTCTTCTCTTGTAAGTTGAGGCTTAGTAGTAGCACAACCAGCAAAAACTATACACAATGAAACGACCGATACTATAACTCTTTTCATTTTCCCTTTTGTCTTACAATACTTTTTATACACTGCACCAAATTTGAATATAATGAAGCAAAAATATATCAATACTGAATCAAGTTAGATCAATACTGCCTCATAAAACCCCAAAATTTTTGGTATAAGAGCACGATTTAAAGAGTGGTGCTGCTACCCCGCAAAGATTGCATTTATTGAAACAAGCTAATCCCGCAAAATTACACCAACCAAACAAGCCGAACCACCCACATGAGGCAATAAGGCATATTGATCTAAGTGATTCATGGACTCATTCTCTCCTCCTCAGAAATCTCCAGTTCCGCTTGCAATTCGATATTAACTTGTGTTTCGAGAACAGGAATTATTAAAAACTCAAATAAGGAAAAAGTCAAGGAGTACAAACTTTTGGTATTGGATAACGGCAAAATTTAAAACCAAGCCACCCAAAAATTGAGTTAAGAACCACCTTTCAACTTTGCCCTAAAACTTGCCTCAAGCTGATCATAATAATTTGGTTTACCATCAACCTCAGGATCATACTCCTCAAGCTGACTATTGATCAACCTATGGTAAGCGTTCACTAACTGACTTAACCGCCCGATTTTTTCGCTCCCGCATCCCTTCTTCTGCCTGATGTCTCTGCAAATAGCCTTAATAACCCCTTCAACGTTTTTTATTACCTGTTCAGTGCCCATACTCTGTTCCCCTTTACAGCTAAAAAAATTTATTGTGCATGTTTGTGCTTGACATCAAGTCCCTCCCACTTCCCTGCTGTTACAAATAACCCAAACCTGCTTTACCATTAACCCAAGATAATTTCATGGTTACAGCGTTCTCAGTATCCGGTGTCTGTCATTCTGGCAATAAAACGGGCAAAGTATTCCTTTAAATAAAAAAGTCGTCTTTTTCGCTTCAAAACCAGCTTATTTTTTCTATGCAGTGAGAAACACTACTCACATCGAGATCGTCACTTTTAGAGTCAAATTTCGATAGCATGCTCACTCTGTAGAGATTTTTCAGTTTGTCTCTGACAGTCTCTTTCTCGCTCTTCCATGCCGTTGCGGAAAGGAAACAGGGGACACAGGGTATCCGTGCACTCCTTAACAATCATTCCAGCTTTCACGTAAGGTGTCCCCACTGAACCTCCCCGGTGACCATCATACCCGAAGCACTCCCTACAATGTAAAACTATTGCCTGACCCCGCGTTAACCTTTTACCTTCCATAACCATCACCTCTCATCTTTAGAATAGAAAATCCTTTGATCATCAAAATCTAACACCGAGTTCTTGCATGGAACTCTAAGGTCGCTTCCGGAATAATCCTGTTCTGTTGTTCCAGAGGAATAAGAAAACGGGAATAATTCGGAAGACCGTTAACCTTGGACTTGTACTCCTCGACAACCTCCATCATAGGCTTGTCCAGGGCGCAACGTATCCAACAGCTCCGTATGTGTTGTCTAAGGAGCGCTCCAGAGCCAGGTCTTCGCTGATCCGCTTTTGCAATCTGTTTTCTGTACTTCTTGGTGAGGTATTTATCAATCTTTTCCCAATCCCACCGCTTGAATTCAAAAAACTTACTAATATCCACACTCACCCCATTAGCCAAACTTGAGAGCGAGATACCCAAATCCCTAATCTTATTTCGGTGCAGTTCAAGCTCTAATCTCACATAATCCTTCAATTCCGCATCTTTCGGTCTCGGATAAACCCTAATGCCCCTGATGGAGTGTCTGATGTCGTTGGTATAATAGGTATCTTCGTACTTCCTTGCTGAATTTCTTTGGTATTTCAGAAAAAGATGTCTTTCCAGGAATTCCTTGAAACCCCAAATATTAATAACGTAAAAATCCCATGCTAATTCTATTTTGCTGATCTTTGGGGAGATTGAGAGCTTGATAAAAATAGAATTGATCCTCTGCATAATTTCAGGATGAGGTTGATGAAGGGCTATGAAAAATTGAGGTCTTATGAGATTAATTTTAGGTGCATAGAAGAGGTCAATGGTGTCTGGGGGACTTTGGTACACTCTTTTTCTTGTATATATTCCCCTTGTCAAACGATGATCTTTAAATACCCTATAGAATTGCTTTAACTCGTTATCCAAGGTAGTGAAATCAGTGGTTAGGCAGGATAAAATGATTACGTCTATGCTTGTTTTTATAGTGATTTCAGATAGATCGAAAGGGAAATAATCATTCTCTATATAACTATTACGTCTGTCAGCCTTCAAACCAATGGTTTTCTTTCCCATAGTTTCATGCTCTCTGATGCAAGAGGGAGCGTTCCAGGGTTTCCACCATGTGTCCACCAAAGGCGATTAAGATGGCCTCCCTGCAATTTCGTCCAAAGAATTTCTCGTAAGAACCGGGTTCTGCCTGAGCCAGCCCTCCACATCGTCAAAGAAATAGTAAATCCTGCGACCCCTGACATAGTAACGAGGTCCAAGCTTTTGATACCTCCAATTAGCCAAGGTTCCCTTCGGAATGCCCCAGGTGGCCTCAACCTGCTCTGGTGTGTAAGCCCGTTTGGTCAAATTTACCTTGTGCCTCATAACAACCTCCTTGCTGCTTCATTAGTGAGATCAAAGAATCACTAAACATTATATCACATTTTTTTGTTTTCTTAACGAAAAAAATGAAATAATTTCGCATACATACTTCTGATATACTCTATACATTAAAATTCTTATGACGGATCTGTAAATGATTAAAAAGAAAGTGTGGAGGTGAAGGGAACCTTACAAATTCTTGCTATAGACCTTAAGAGAAAAGATGCAAAGGCTATTGGGGGAGGTTATTGTTTTTGAGGGTTAGGAAAAAATCAAAGATTATCATGCAAAGAATAAGAACTTGTGCGAAGGACTCTTGAAATGAGCAATTGATAAGTTTGAGGGTACCAAAGTCAGATGGCATCCTATCTCAGATTAGGGCTTCTTTCGATTGGGTCAGCCTTCGATTAAAAGTTTCTTCAAGCCTCAAAACAGCAGCTTTCTTATGGTCTGGGCTTAAATGAGCATATCGGTTAGTCATCTGGGTATTCTTATGTCCGAGCAAGTCTCTTAGTGTAATAAGCGATTCTCCCTGCATTGCCAGCCAGCTTGCAAATGTATGCCGTAAAGAATGGAACGTTATCCTTTGCCGTGAATCCTCTACCCCTTTATTTAATCCAAGCTTCTCTACAACCCTTCCGAACGCTCCAGATAACCACCGAATCTTCCCTCCATGTCTTCTATCTTTAAACACGTACTCATTTAACGACTCAGGAGTATAATAGTCAGAAAGTATTTCTTTAATTGCTGTGGTCATATATGCTTTTCGGGACTCCCGGTTTTTAGGGTCGGAAATATTTATGAGTCCATTTTCCAAATCTAAATCCTGCATTTTCAGATTAAATATTTCCCCTGCCCTAACCCCGCAGTAAAGCGATAAGAATGCCATATCGTGACTCTGTTTTGAGACTTTTCTCAATTCTGCTAACAACAAGTTAGCTTCTTCAAAACTTAAAAATCGCTGTCTTTGATTATTAAGGGTAGGAATCTTTACACCTTTGACGGGATTCTCACCTTGATACTTACCCCACATGAGAGCTTTGTTAACCATCTGCCGAAAAAGCTTCAGACAATGGGCAGCGGTTGCACGGGAGAGCCCTTTCTGCAAGATTTCGATTTTCATTTTCTCTAAATCAAATGCTGAGATTTGATCTAATTGCTTATCATCAAAACGGTGCGAGAGGTGATTTTTGTAAAGGTTCGAATCATCATACCCATTCCGGGCCTTATTTTCTGTCGCCCATTTTAAGTATTCAGTCGCAATATCCTTAAACATGGGTATCTTTTTCTTTTTTGGGAGTTCCTCCCCATGCCTGATATTTCGCAACCGCTCAGACCGAATTTGAGAAGCCAATTTTGCAGAGTACCCTTCGCTCAGCCAGCCCGCTTTTTCCCATTTTAACCGTCCGTTGACTCTGTAATCAATGTCGAAACAAACATCAGGTTTACCGTTATGAGTTCTCTTTTCAGAAATTCTCTCACAAACCCCTATGTACCGAGTTCCTTTTCGTTTAGACATTATTACACCACCTCACTTTTGACTTGATTTAAATTTTTGTTTAAGATAAGTAATTGTAAATTTTTCATACAAATAAGCGCTATTTGTTCACTTTAATTAATCACTTTTTGCTAACTTATTGCTAACGTTTTCTGTGATATAAAGTGAACGTTGTTGAAGATAGACAAATCTATAAATTGTATAAGTAGTTTAAATTAAATGATTTATAATGTCAAGTGATTTTTAGTGAATAATGATAAAGGATGGGCTAAACTGACTCTTAATCAGTAGGCTTGGGGTTCGAGCCCCCGACGGCCCATCGTTTTTATTATTGGTAGGCTCCGTTCACTTTCTTAAGGCTTTTTTGCGAGAGTGGCGGAATTGGCAGACGCACTGGATTTAGGATCCAGCGGGAAACCGTGGGGGTTCAAATCCCCCCTCTCGCATTTAAACCCATAACCTTTTTTAAAAAGAAAGGAAGAAATGGACCTTCAGATCACTGTCAATGACCTTAGCACCGTTGAAAAACAAATCCAGGTGACCATCCCCGCGAATATGATTGACCAGGAACTGGATAAATATTATGGAAATCTTCGCAAGTCAGTAAAAATTAAGGGGTTTCGTCCTGGAAAAGTCCCGCGTTCGCTCTTGGAACGATTTTACGGGAAACAAGCGAATACCGAGGTACTCACTAATCTTATCAATGAAACGTTTAAGGATGCCATTAAAGAGAAAAACCTTCATCCGGTTTCTCAACCCATTGTTAATAACGATAAATTTGAAAAAAGCAAGGATTTTACCTATACCGCCAGAGTGGAAGTGCCTCCAAACATAGAATTAAAAGGTGACTACCTGGGATTGGAAATGGAACAGGAAACAATCCAGGTTACGGAAGATGATGTGGATAAGCACTTAGAAGAAATGCGTAATTTCCATGCCCAACTCAAGGCAGTGGAGCCTGACCGTCCCATTCACGCGGGTGATTTTGTCGTTCTCGACCTTACCACTTATATCGAAGGTATCCCCCTTAAGGGAGGTATCGTTAAGGATAAATTAATAGAAATTAAGCCGGAAGCATTTTTTCCCGGATTTACAAACCAGTTAATCGGCTTAAGGCGAGAAGCAACCCGTGAAATCACCATTACCCTTCCTGAAGACTATAAAGAAAAGGAACTGGCAGGGAAAAACATCACCTTTCACGTCACCATAAAAGAAATAAAAGAAAAAATCATCCCTTCCCTTGATGATAATTTTGCGCGGGACATGGGAGAATTCGAAACCTTGTCAGAACTTAGGGAGCAGGTGAGGAAAGAGATAACCGCTCGGGAGGAGCAACGGGTCCGATCTATTCTTTACACTAACCTGGTTCAAAAAATCGTTGAAAACAACCCCTTTGAAGTCCCCCCTTCCCTAATCGAAAAACAAGCTGCCTACTTGATTTCTGAAGCTCGATCCCGTTTGATAAAACAGGGGATTCAGATTGATTCCTCAACCACCGCCGTAAACCGCGAGTTAAGCGAAGCATATCGGCCTATTGCTGAACTCCAGGTGAAGCGTTCTTTCATCCTTGAAGAAATTGCTAAAAAAGAGGGTATAGCAGTGCCACCGTCAGAGATCAAAGAATATCTTGATAAGGTAGCTGCAGCCACCGGTCAGAATGTGCATGCAATTCCTGATCTCGAGGAGCGAGAAGAAGCCAAAAAGCATATTGCCTCCAGGTTATTAGAGGAAAAGACCCTTGCTTTTTTAACAGAAAGGGCTAATATTACAGTAGTAGCGAAAAAATAAAAACCCTGAAAAAGGAGGTCTGAATTTCTGATGTTAATTCCCATTGTTATTGAACAGACGAGCCGTGGTGAACGTGCATATGATATTTATTCACGTTTGTTAAAAGATCGCATTATCATGCTCGGTACTCCCATTGATGATGCAATTGCCAACTTAGTGATCGCCCAGATGCTTTTTCTCGAATCCGAGGATCCAGATAAAGATCTTTACCTTTATCTCAATACCCCTGGGGGTCATGTTACTGCTGGGCTTGCCATTTATGATACCATCCAGTACATAAAACCGAATGTGTGCACCATTTGTATTGGGCAGGCAGCGAGTATGGGGGCGTTACTCCTTGCTGCTGGTGCTTCCGGGAAGCGCTTCGCCCTCCCTCACTCCCGAATTTTAATCCATCAACCCATGGGGGAATTCCAGGGACAGGCCTCAGACATAGACATTCACGCCCGGGAAATCCTTCGAATGAGGGAAGAGCTTGATAAAATCATGACTAAGCATACCAAACAACCATTTGATAAAATTCGACGGGATACTGAGCGGGATTTCTTTATGACCGGCGAGGAAGCTAAAAAGTACGGCATTGTTGATGAAGTGATCGAAAAAAATCCTCATCGCGAGGTGGATCTTAAAACCATTAAATAAAGGAGAGCGCATCAGTGAGTAAAAAAAACTCAGATAAGTACAATAATCTCTTTTGTTCCTTTTGCGGAAAAAGTCAAGAAGAGGTGAAAAAGCTTATTGCTGGCCCCTCCGTATATATCTGTGATGAATGCATCGAGCTCTGCAATGATATCATTGCCGAGGAGTATGAAAGGGAAGACACTGCCCGAAGAAAAACAAAGATTCTCAAACCCGTGGAAATAAAGCAAGCTCTGGACGAATACGTTATTGGCCAGGAGCGCGCGAAAAGAATTCTTTCAGTTGCGGTTCACAACCATTATAAACGAATTGAAGCCCGGCACTCAGCGGACGATGTCGAGTTGCAAAAAAGCAATATCCTCCTGGTTGGCCCCACTGGTACGGGAAAAACCCTGTTAGCCCAGACCCTGGCCCGTATCCTGAATGTCCCTTTTACCATCGCTGATGCCACTACTCTTACCGAAGCTGGATACGTAGGCGAAGATGTGGAAAATATCATTTTAAGCTTACTTCAGGTGGCAGATTATGACATTGAACGCGCATCAAAAGGAATTATTTACATTGATGAAATTGATAAAATTTCCCGAAAAACTGATTCGCCTTCCATTACCCGAGATGTATCAGGCGAAGGGGTACAACAAGCCCTTTTGAAAATTATTGAAGGCACCACCGCCAATGTTCCCCCAAAAGGGGGGAGAAAACATCCCCAACAGGAATTTCTTCAGGTGGATACCACGAACATTCTATTCATTTGCGGAGGCACCTTTAACGGTATTGAAGCGATTATCGAAAAACGCCTCGGCCAAAATGTCATGGGGTTTACTGGCAACATTAAAAGTAAGAAAAACAGAAACATTTCTGCCCTTCTGGCCGCAGTTCAACCCGAGGATCTGCTTAAATTTGGACTTATCCCTGAGCTTATCGGCCGTTTACCGGTAATTGCCACCTTAGAAGAACTTTCCGAAGAGGCACTGGTTGATATTTTAGTGGAACCGAAGAATGCATTGGTAAAACAGTACCAGAAATTATTTTCCTTTGAAAATGTGAAACTTCGTTTTACCGAGGGAGGACTCAGAGCCATTGCCAAGGTAGCCATTAAGCGCAAATCCGGCGCTCGCGGGTTAAGGGCCATTATAGAAGATATCATGCTTGAAATCATGTATGAAACTCCTTCGCAGCCGAGCATCAAGGAGTGCATTATCGGTGAAGATGTAGTGTTAAAAAATGAAAAGCCGCTGATTCTTTACGAGAAAGAAATCAAATCTGCATAACCCTCACGGAAAAAAAGATGATTTTCAAGACCTCAAAGGAACAACTCCTCAATTTCATGCGCGAAAAAGATAAACTCTATCCGCTTTTGCCCTTGAGAGATATTGTGCTTTTTCCGCATATGGTTGTTCCCCTTTTTGTTGGTCGCACCAAGTCCATCAGGGCATTAGAGGAAGCCCTTAGGAAAGATAGGTTTATTTTCATGGCATCCCAGAAAAAGGCCAAGGATGATAATCCGGTTGAGGACGACATCCATAAGGTAGGAACAATAGGAACTGTTCTCCAGCTTCTCCGCCTCCCCGATGGAGGGGTAAAAGCTTTAATCGAAGGAAAATATCGGGGAGCCATAAGGGAGTACCTTCCCAGTCCTGATTACTTTCAGGTTCTCGTAAGAGAACTAAATGACCCATGCGAGATCACTGCCGAGATTGAAGCACTCATGCGGAGCGTTCATTCGACCTTTGAAACTTACGTGAAATTGAATAAAAAGGTTCCTCCGGAAATGTTGGTTTCCGTGAGCTCCATTGACGACCCAGCCCGACTGACGGATACGATTGCGGCCCATTTAACCATAAAATTAGAAGACAAACAAAAACTCCTGGAAATCGAAGACCCAAAAGAAAGGTTGGAACAGCTCTATAGTTACATGGAGGCCGAAATCGAAATTCTTGCGATTGAGAAAAGAATCCGCAATCGGGTCAAGAAACAGATGGAGAAGACCCAGAAAGAATATTATCTTACCGAACAAATGCGGGCCATTCAAAAAGAAATGGGGGAAAAGGATGATGTTACTTCCGAGTTAAAGGAACTGGAAGAGCAAATAAAAAAGAAAAAAATGTCCCCTGAAGCTACTGAGAAGGTAAAGAACGAGTTCAAAAAATTAAAAATGATGCCTCCCATGTCGGCTGAAGTTACCGTGGTGAGAAACTACATTGACTGGATACTTTCTCTGCCCTGGTACGAAAAAACGGAAACAAAACTTGATATTGAGAAAGCACAACGCATTCTCGATGAAGATCATTACGGACTCAAAGAACCAAAGGAACGAATTTTGGAATACTTAGCGGTTCAAAGTCTGGTAGAAAAAATTAAGGGACCAATCCTTTGTTTTGTTGGCCCACCGGGAGTGGGAAAAACTTCCCTTGCCAAATCCATCGCTCGGGCAACGGGGCGAAATTTTGTCCGCCTTTCCTTAGGCGGGGTAAGGGATGAAGCAGAAATACGAGGCCACCGGAGAACCTACATTGGAGCCCTCCCGGGGAAGATCCTTCAGCACTTGAAAAAAGCCGGGTCCAATAATCCGGTTTTTCTCCTGGATGAAGTGGATAAAATGAGCACTGATTTTAGGGGAGATCCTTCGGCCGCTTTGTTGGAGGTTTTAGACCCAGAACAAAATCATACTTTCAATGACCATTACATTGATATAGATTATGACCTATCCGAAGTGATGTTCATAACCACAGCGAATACCTTGCCCGGCATTCTTCCTCCCCTCCAGGATCGAATGGAAATCATCCGTTTATCGGGATACACTGAAGACGAAAAGCTGAGTATCGCGCGACTCTTTCTTGTTCCCAAGCAGATCAAGACCAATGGTCTGACTGAACACAACATCGGCTTTTCAGACAAAGCCATCCTTAGCATTATTCGGAGGTATACGCGCGAGGCTGGGGTTCGTAATTTAGAGCGGGAGATAGCCGCAGTGTGCCGGAAAGTAGCCAAAGAAGTGGTTCGGAAAGGAAAAGCCACTTCTCTCCACATTACTACCCAAAATATATCAAAATTTTTGGGGGTCTATAAGTTTCGCTACGGCACGGCAGAGGATAAAGACGAGATTGGCATGGCCACTGGATTAGCCTGGACCGAGGCCGGAGGAGAGCTTCTCGCCATCGAGGCGACCATCGTTCCGGGAAAAGGGAAACTGGCCCTTACAGGTAAACTGGGAGACGTGATGCAGGAATCTGCCCAGGCAGCCTTGACCTATGTTCGGTCCCGCGGGGAACGACTGGGGTTGGCTAAGGACTTCTTCCAGAATATTGATATTCATATTCACGTCCCCGAAGGAGCCATCCCCAAAGATGGCCCTTCTGCCGGCATTGCCATGGTTACCTCTTTGGCTTCAGCTCTGATCAAAAGACCAGTGTGCAAAGATATTGCCATGACCGGAGAAATTACCCTTCGAGGAAAGGTGCTCCCCATTGGAGGGCTGAAGGAGAAACTTATCGCTGCCCACCGCGGCAATGTTTCTACCGTAATCATACCCCGGGACAATGAAAAAGACCTTAAGGAAATCCCCCCCCGGATACTAAATGACCTTACTATAATTTTGGTGGAACATGTTGATGAGGTACTCCGGCGGGCACTCATTCTGGATGACCCGGAGAGCTTATTAAGAGAAAAAATTGAAAGCGCTCAGGAATTTTTCCAGCCCTCTCAAGAGGCCGCTGGAGAAATGGTAACTCATTAGTATATGAAATAACTATATGTATGGGCGGATAGCTCAGGTGGGAGAGCGCCGGCCTTACAAGCCGGAGGTCGTAGGTTCAAATCCTGCTCCGCCTATTGCAGTAATGTAAAGGCCTTTGAAGAAAATTCTAAGGCCTTTTTTAATGTAACAAAATGAATTAAACAACCTTCGACTACAAGTCGAGGGGTTTTACGAGGGGTCGATTTCAAATCGACTGTCATCCGCAATCGATTCGCCCTCTTGCTCTTCTTGAATGTATTGTTGGATCATCTCATCCGTAATATTGCCCTAACTGACGGCAAGATAGCCACGCGCCCAGAAATGCTTGCCCCAAAATTGCTTCCTCAGATGCGAAAACTCTGAAAGCAGTATGCGGGAGCTGATCCCCTTTAGCCACTGCATGATCTTGCTGACATCTTGTGTAGGACGATAGGAAACAAAGAGATGGACGTGATCGCTCGACACTTTTCCCGATATGATGTCAATCTCATGCTCCAGGGCAATCTGACGAATGATGTCACGGGCCCGTATCGCCACCTGTCCCGTCAAAACGCGTTTCCTGTATTTCGGAATCCAGACCAGGTGGATTTTAAGATCTGTTTTGGTGTGAGCACCAAGCTGGTAACGTCGCATAGCGACAGATTATAATCTTTTCTTCGCCTGAAGGCGAGGGATTTCAACCATCCCCGAAAGGGACATTTACCCCCCCACTGCGGGGGGCATAAAATAGACTACGGTTCCGTCCTGTAGGGAAGTATTCATCCCTTCTAAGAAGCGGTGGTCTTTATTGCCTACAATAATCATAATCGGGAATTTAGCCGACTCTCTCGGCCGAAGTTCCATCTCTTTTTCTTTTCCATACATCTCACCGATCCTGGTAATCAAGTTATCAAGGGTGCTTTGATCGGGTAACTCCACCTCAAATTCTTTCTGATTGAAAAGGTCTTGGAGGTGACCGTAAATCTTAACTTTTACTTTCACTGTTTTGAATATGGATTACCCATCAAGTGCGGAATGACATTAAACATTTTACCCCTTCATGATGTTTTCAATATCTCTGGCAGCTGATTCCAGGCCTAATTTTCGCAGTTTTTCCGGTGAAGGGATACCTTCTGCATTCCATTCTCGGGCTTGATAATATTCTTGTATCATATCCTGTAGTTTTGAGACCGTCTGTCCTGTGGCGGCTTCGGCTTCAAGGAGAGGTTCCTTTTGTATCCGTTCCGGAAGGGTATCGTCTTTGCTTCCGAAGCCTTCCCGAATGTCAAAAGCCCGTTCCAGGTTGTATACTCGGTCAGCAGCATTGAAAAGATACTCCGGATTACCAAATTCTTTCATGCCTGTAGCTGAGGCTAATAATTTACCCAAAATGTCGGGAGTAATCATCCCCATACCTCCCGGAAACGTACAGACGATGCCAAACTCGCAAACGGTAACCAAATCTTGGTTCCATCTACAAACATCACCTTTTCCCTCCTCAGAAAAACGTTCCACCGGCCTGGGGAAAGGACTGTTGAAAATCTCCTGGGAAGAATAGCCAATGTTATGGTTTGCCCCCACCACCGAGGTGGCATAGTTAAGCCCCTGGTTCTTGGCCGCCCGGGGATCATAGGCCGGCATTTCCAGCCCTTTCACTTCCATGGCATATTTATAAGCCTCCCCTCCGATCCTTTCTGCCATTTTTCGGGTTCCCTCAGCCAACAGATCACCAAACCCTTCCCGCCGGGCAATCTTATTAATCAGTTTCATCATGGCTTCGTGGTTCCCGTAGGTGAGTTCCAGTCCGTCAGTATCATTGGCAGTGATGATTCCCTTTTCGAATAACTCAAAAGCAAAACCGATCGTACTGCCAGTACTGATGGTGTCAAGACCGAGGTCATCGCAAAGGGCATCAGCAGCAATAATGGCACCGATTTCGTTATTTTCCACGGGTCCGCTAAAAGCCCAGATGCTCTCATAATCAGGTCCACCTTCCGCTCCCGCATAGGGTCCTTCGGTAACTTTGAAAACATTCCCGCAGTGTATTAAACAACCATAACACGCTTCATTACTGACTTTAAGCTTTTTGAAAGCTTCAGCATTAAACTTTTCAAATCCTTTTATAGTCCCCTTGCGAAAGTTTCGGACGGGGAATATTCCCAGCCCCACCATGTGGTCAACCATACCCGGCGTTCCGGCTTCAGAAAAAAACTCAAATATTTCTCCGGCCTTGATCCCTTCGATCTCCTCCCGGATAAGTTTTTTAAACTCCTCCGGATCGGGAATATCTAACGGGCCGATAGCATTCACCGCCACCGCTTTTAAGTTTTTTGACCCCATGACCGTCCCTACCCCACCCCGGGCACAAATACGTCTCCCATTTACCACGCCGGAGTAAAGCACACCGTGTTCCGCTGCCGGACCTATACAAGCAGTTCGAGTCTTTTTCCCATGGAGGGTTTCCAATTTTTCCTGAGTCTTCAGGGTATCTAACCCCCAGAGGTCCTTCGCATCTCTCAGGTCCCCTTTTCCTTTCTCAACATAAAGATATACCGACTTTTCTGCCTTGCCCTCACACAAGATAAAATCATACCCGGCAAAGTTAAGCGCTGCCCCGAAATTGGCTCCTCCTACGGAACGGATATAAGCCCCGGTAAGCGGGCTTTTGGTGATGACCATCCAGCGGGAGCAGGACTGGGCTCCGCTTCCGGCCAGAGGACCGGTGAGAAGGATTAGTTTGTTCTCTGGACCCAAAGGATCTGCTTTGGGAGCTATTTCATCATAAAGGTACTTAATTCCGAGACCCCGGCCACCAATAAAATTCATAACCACTTCCGAAGGAATCTTTTCCTCTTTGACACTACCCGAGGTAAGGTTTACTCGTAAGTATTTTCTTATTTTGGGTATCACTTTCCGTCACTCCTTTATATCAAAATCCCCTCTCACTCCCCTTTACAAAAGGGGAGAACCAATAAATCCCCCTTTTTATGAAGAGGGGGTTTTAATGCTTTCTTGTGACTTTATCAGTTATGGAGGTTAGTAAAAAGGACCTGTTAGCAACTCCCTCGGGATAGTTTTAAAAGGGAGGAATTCCTTTCTCTCGAGCCTTTTTTATCATTTCTGGTTCCGGCCACCACTTCGTTATCCCCAGATCCTCGCAAATGGCATCCGCGGCCAGATACCCATTGGCCATTAATATCGTTCCACCGGGGTAGGTACAAGCTCCTCCCAAATAGAGACCCTTAATGGGTGAACGGTGATTTGAACACTCTTCATTTGGTCTGATATAGCCCATCTGGAAGGGATGGTATGCTCCTTGTTTATAAGAACCTTTCACCATGTCTTTGAATTTGTTAGCATAACCAATGGGAGTGGAAACGTAAACACTTCTGATAGCATCCTCAGTCATATTGGGAGCATACGACCGCAAAAGTTCAATCAGCTTTTCCGCTTCTTTGGTATAAAAAGCATAGTTCCACCATTTCTCCGCTCCACCATCAGCCAAATCATAAGGCACATGGGTCTGAAGAATTCCCGTATGTTTTCCGGGATGCCGGCACTGGGTGGGATCATGGATGGTAGGAATGGTACAGTGAGCAATAGGTTTATCAGGAATCCTCTTCTCTTCTATGGCTTTATAGTGCTCCAGATAATCATCTATGGTTTCACATCCTAAGATGGTAATCAGGGCTTGATTTAGTTCGGAATCTTTATATTGAGGCGCCTCTTCCAAAGCCAGGTGCACCCCAAAAAAGGCCCAGTGCTCCCACATCCACAGCTTGATTCCTTCAACAAACTCTGAAGGCAAATGGTCTTCTCCTACTAAATTCAGGAAGGTTTGATGGAGGTCAATAGTACTTAATACTGCCTGAGATTCATAAGTTGTCCCGTCCTCCATTTCTACCCCTCTGGCCTCACCATTTATCACCATGATCCGTTTAACATCCTGAGAAGTAAGCACTACTCCCTTATTTTCCAAAATATTTTTGATAAGCGACTGAGTGAGGGCATGGGAACCAGTCTTACAAATCCGGTAACTACTGGTACGGTTAAAGTAAAGAGGAATAAGGTACCCTAACCCTGACTGTTCAGGCTCCAATCCCCAAAAACAAATGGCATTGATCATTAAGCCCCGGATATATGGGTCAGAAAACCACTCTTCCACCAGATCCCGGGGGGTCTTTTCGGTCAATTCAAACATTTCCTGACCCATTTCAAGGGCCTCCATCTGGGCAGCAATCTCTAAGGTGCCTCGGGGCTGGACATAGGTGTAAGGTGCTAAGAAATCATCCGTCCACACTTTAAACTTAGCATAAAGGTTTCGATAGGCATCAGCATCCTTCTGGGAAAACTTTGCAAACGATTGGCAGGTTTTTTCTACGTCATTATAAATACCTACCCATTTTCCATTCTTTAAGGGCATTGCAATCTGGAGCGAAGGGAAAATATGGTGCAATGAATACTTTTTCTCTAATTCCAGATCAGTATAGGCCGGTGCGTAATCTACCATCATCATATAAATAGCGTGGGTATTATGGTAATATCCGGCAGTGGTAACTTCTTCGGTAGCGAGTCCTCCACCCATCTCATATCGTTTTTCTAAGACCAGCACTTTCTGTCCGGCGCGGGCCAGGTAAGCGCCTGCCAACAACCCATTGGGACCACCTCCGAGGATGATGGTGTCAAACTTTTTTTCCATTAGTATCCTCCTTTTTCTTAAACGTTCGGTCTCTCTACCTTTCTCAGTAAAAGGAAACAAACGTTACCAAGACCTATAAACACCTTAATAAGCCCTTCCTTTCTCTTCCCAGGGCTTCCGGAGACCCAAGTCTTCGGCCATTACTTTATAGGCACAATATCCCTGCATGGAATTAGCCCCCCCAAAGGGGTGCCAGCCAGCTCCGGTGGCGTAAAGACCCTTGACTGGCGTCCGACCCGAGGCTAGGTTGGGTGTGGGCCGATTCCTGCCGATCTGGGATAAACAGCCGTCAATAACCACTATGTTACCGGCTTTTCCCCAATTGCGAGCGTGCTTCGAGCTATAATGAGGCGTGATGGGTAAGTACCCGATTACGTTATCCCAGGTCATGTTCGGAGCATACTTCTGCCAGTACTTCAGAATCTCGTCTGCATGGCGTTTCTCGTACTCTTTCCACTCCTTCTCGGAAAGACACCAAGCTGGTTGCAGATAGGTCTCAGTGAGGACTACATGTTTTCCTGCTGGGGCATATTGAGGGTCAATAATGCAGTGGTCGCTCACCACCATCCCCAGATGGTCGGGATCTGGAAATAATCCCATTCTTCTTCTCGCATTCTCCTTTATTACTTCGTTAATATCTTTACTTCCCAGGACGCCCCAACCCATGTACTTGCAGTCCGGATCGAAGACTTCTGCCTTGTATTTAGGGCGTTCGTGTAGTGCCCAGGTGTACCACCCGATAGTTACAAAATCCATTTCCAGATTTTTTACCCTCTTTACATCTATCGGGTCAAAATATTCTGGCCCCACCAGTTCAAAGACAAACTGGTAAGGGTCAACCCCAATGAGCACCGCATATTTTGCTTCGATTTCAGTGCCGTCTTCCAGACGGATACCCTTTGCTCGTCCATTTTCGATGAGTACTTTTTTTACTGGTTTGCGGGTAAATACCTTACCGCCGTACTGGAGAATCACCCTCTGCATGGCGTGGGCAAGTTGATGGTTTCCGCCTTTAACCACCCCAAAATCAATCGAGTAAGGTAACCAGACCGCAGTACACAGGAGGCCCTGAGCCCAGCCATCCGGCACAACGCCTTGGGACTGAATTGGCCTCAAAAAGGAGGCTTGTATTTCCGGGCTTTCAAACACATCCCGATAAAACTGGATGGGAGACATAGAAAGCCACAGCGGATCAATCCCGGCGTCGGGATTTCGTATCAATCGATCAAAAGCGTCTTCCTTACCGTAGGGAACTGCAGGATTAAAACACCATTCTAACAGGGCCGGTTCCCAGTACTTTTGAATCTTATCGTACATCCATAACCAGGTGTCAGCATCCTTTTGGCTGAAGCGGGCAAATAGTTTTGCAGTCTTTTCCTGGTTCGGATCAGTTGTCCTGGAATAGGTGCCAACCCATGTATCATCTTCTAAGATCACTACTGCGGTGTTCACTTTGTGATCCTGGTAGATAGCTCCATATTCCTTCCATTCCGGAATGTCTTCCCAGAGGGGGCGGTGATAATTTAGCCAGCTATTATGGGCATGCGAACACTGGTGGGCGACAAATCCGGGCGCAGCCGCTTCCTCCTGGCAAAAGCCCGAAAAAAGCTCATGGCGCTCTTCAAAAAGCCCTACACTCATCCCCCCATATTTGGTGAGGTACATTGCTGTCACTCCTGCCTTTTGTCCCCCCACAATTACCACATCAAAACTCATGTCAGCCATGATAACATCCCTCCTTTAACTCCAGGGTTCAGAAGCGTAATCGTTTTTTACAC
Source organism: Pseudomonadota bacterium (assembly GCA_043798555.1). GTDB lineage: Bacteria > Desulfobacterota > WTBG01 > JAGOGO01 > JAGOGO01 > JAZDOO01. The sequence continues at coordinate 22,423 of JAZDOO010000224.1, forward strand.
AAGACGGTAAAACTCTGTTCAATTACCAGCAAACTTGGCCACCGTCACACTCCAAGGTCTGGCCAGTGACAAAATCTGAATCATCCGAAGCCAAAAAAACAAAGGTTCCCATCAGATCATCCGTTTCACAACTCCTCTTAAAGCACTGTAACTGGGCACATCCTTCTTTCATTCCCGGGTTTTCACCCGCCATGCGAAGGCCAGCTTCACTCATGGTAAATGCCGGAGACACAGCGTTCACATTAATCCCGAATTCTCCCAGTTCATTCGCTAAAACCCGGGCGATTCCTATCACCGCTCCCTTTGAAGCCGTGTAATGACAGAGCAGTGTAAACCCAGCAAGGAAGGTGCCCGAAGAGAGATTGATTATTTTGCCCTTTCTCTGAGCCTTCATTTGTGAAACTACCGCTTTCGAGCAGAGCCACACCCCTTTCACGTTCACTGCCATCACCCGGTCCCATTCCTCTACGGTTATTTCCTCAAAAAGCTTGAGCGGAAGTCCGTAAAAAATAGCAGCATTATTAACCAAAACATCAATTCTACCAAAATGGTCAACTGTCTTTCTGGCCATCTCTACGGTATCTTTTTCCGAAGACACATCAGTTCTTAAGGCTAAGGCTTCTCCCCCCGCGTCTTTTATTTCCCGGGCTACCTTTTCCGCATTTTCTTTTACAATTTCTGCAATGACTACCTTTGCCCCTTCCTTAGCATAACGAAGGGCAATGGCCCTGCCAATGCCTCTTCCCCCACCAGTGATAATGGCTACCTTATCTTTTAAGAGCATTACCTTCCTCCTTATCACCTGAAAAACAAATTTATTAATTATTTGTTACAAAAACTCACCATTAATGCACTACCAAAGCACCATCACAGGCGATTAATTGGCCAGTAAAGAAGTCTGAATCATCAGAAGCGAGGAAGACCACGGTCCCAGCCACATCCTCTGGCTTCTCATTCCGTTTGATAGCCTGTTGGCTGATAATAGACTCTCCAAAGTCAGGGGGGAGATTCTTTATAGACATTCCTTCCACTTCGGGGATATAGCTGACGCTCACCGTATTCACGCAGATGTTCCAATCCCCTAATTCTCTTGCCAAACTTCGAGTCATAAGGTACATCGCTCCCCGGGAGGTGACATAGGGCAGGAGAAAGGGTTGGCCCGAAAAAATCTTACTGGTGGTAAAGTTAATGATCTTGCCTTTTTTTTGACTTTTCATCTGACCCACAACTGCCTTTACACAAAGAAAACTTCCTTTAATATTGAAAGCCATTATTCTATCCCATTCTTCTGATCCCCATTTTTCAATGGGCTGAAAAGCTTCCGGAAGCATCACTGCACTGTTAACCAAAATATCAATGCTCCCGTATTTTTCTATAACCTTTTTCACCATAGCCTGAGTGCTTTCCTCATTGGTGATGTCAACCTCCAAAGCCATGGCTTCCCCATTACCTCTACTAATAGACTCCTTAACGGTTTCTGCTCTGGCTCTATTTTGATCAGTGACAACCACTTTTGCACCCTCAGAAGCTATCCGTAAGGCCACTGCCTCTGCTAATTTATTTCCCACTCCAGTAACCACTGCCACTTTATCTTTTAATCTCATTTATTCCCCTCCTGAAAGTTGTTTCGGACAAAAGCGAATAAAAAAGATATACGCCTTTGTCCGAAACCCTTAACGAACGACAATAAGGCTAAAAATCATCCGATAGCTTTGGATTTTTCAATGTCCTAAAGCCAAAAAGAACAAATTTTATAATTGACGGCTTTAATGCCATTTTTATCACCTGCAGCAAACCCCTAAAAGTCAAAGCTGCTCTTATCCGCCAGCGCACCGGCGTAGTAGATTGGATATGGAGCACCAGCATATCGTCAACAACCATGATATCCGCGGGCTCACCTTGAAGCATCGTTTTGCCTAAGCCCGTTGACCTGAAACGGAGGGGATAGTAATCTGGTTTCCTTCCTTCCTTTTTACCCTCTCCTTTTTTGACCTCGTCCATTTTAACCTCCTCCACTTTTCTTTCAATGGGCGTAGACATTGAAGTCCCTTTCTATTCCTTATTTATTCCTTGAGAATATGCTGCAATAGTGACCAATCATTGCTTCAATTGATTCAACTGAAAGTCAGCTTTGTTCGGATAATACGGATTCAAAAAGAGGAATTGATTATCTTTCCCAAAAACAGGGTTTATTATGAGAGATGATCAAATTTGAGTATAAAAAACAGTAGTGCATTTCGGGCATTTTATTCGCCAGCCTATAAACAGAATTTCTTCGGTGGTTTTTAGCACGCTGTATTCCAGATCATCTTTATTACCACACTTAGGGCAGTTTATATTTTCGATTTTGACATCCACGGGCGTGCCCTTCTTTTCCAATCGTTTCTCAGATTCTTTATGCCCAGTGTCTCTTGACGTGTCCCATTTCTTGACTATTTCGTCCCAATCCGCCAAGGCTTCACCTCATCTAAGCTTCAGGTTTCTCAATCAACAATGTATCTATCTTCACCCCGGCAGAAGCAGTCATCTTCCGCCAGGCTGAAGATAGTTCGAATATTAGACTTACCTGGATATTTTCCCGGTCTTTACGTCATCAATGCATTCCGGAGTCCACCAGTAGTCGAAGGGGCCTCTCGGGTTCCCAACATAATCCTTCACTGGCTTTATGCCGTATTCTTCCCAGCGCGCATTCACATATTCCATGATTTCCGGAGCAGGGCGATTAAGCGGAGGGAACTTCAACGGGATGCCCTTGTTTACTCCTTCCGATCCCCAGATCGGATTGGGTGCCCAATCATACGGCCTGGTGGCATCAATTAACATTCTGTCCATAAACCCCCGCTTTTCCGGTTCCACTGAGGGGTCAATCGAGAGCCCATAGGTCTTAGGGTAAATATAGACATCTCTCCCCGGACTGCACCTGAAGGTTATTGCCCAATTCACCAATTCAGCATTCCAGGGGTCAATATCTTCGTCCACCACGGTTATGTATTTAAAGCAGGTCCAGGCAATCGGGGTGGAGAAAAGCGCAAATGCTACCCGCTGGGCATGGCCAACGCAGGTAGGCTTGACGGATACATTAACGTTCATGGCAAATCCACCGGTTGGTATGCAGGCTGCATTACGTACTGATGGAACTCCAGATCGTTCTAACTGATCTAACACAAATGCGGTGATTGCGACCGACGACATTATATGACTCGCGTTGACGGGGTAACCTTCAACAGTCCCTTCGAAAATAGGGTCATCTCGATAAGTAATTGCCGAGACCCGAATCACCGGCTTAGGTCCGGGCATACCTCCATAGAACCCGGTAAATTCACCGAACGGTCCCTCCACATGCTGATCTTTCGGATCAACGGTCCCTTCCACGATAATCTCCGCATTGGCGGGAACGACGAGTGGCACGGTCTCACATTCTACCATCTCAATCGGTTTTCCGATAATGCCTCCAGCATAATCAAATTCGCAGTCACCCACTGCAAGGGGAGAGGTAGATAAAAGGTTCTCAACCGGATGCATTCCAATTGCAATCGCTACCGGAAACTTCTCGCCTCGTTCAATCCATTTGTTGTACTGATACCCGACATGAGCCCGACCAGGTTCCATCAAAATAGTCATGCTCCGTTCATCTACTAACATCTGCCGATAGTTCCCGCAATTGATCCATCCCGTCTCCGGATCTTTGGATATAACCCCGGTCATGGTTCCGAAGTACCTGTTTCCATCCCGCTCATGCCAGTAGGGAACAGGAAACTTTGTAAGATCAGCCTTCTTGCCCAAGTCGATATTTTGCTTACACGGAGCCGATTTTTTGTCCACCAGTACCGGCTTTATGGGATTTCGCAAGCGCCTTCGATATTCGGCAATTAATTCGGACGGGTAATTTCCTTTTTTGGGCATATCCATTGCCATTGCTAAACGAACGTAACTCTGGAGCGAACCGGTGAAAAGTTTATTCGGGCCTGGAGCCGGATAGTCCTTAATATTTTCAAAAAGAAAGGCAGGGGCAGTCTGTCCCATGGTATCCCACCCTCTCCGGGTAACCGCTGCAGCCTCATACTTCCAATCCACTTGTTTCTTAATTCTGCATAACTGACCTTCACTTTCGAGTAATTTTAACCATTCTCTCATATCTTTTACCGGCATAGGTATAACCTCCTTTATTTCCACTTGAACTATTATTATAAACTACTGGAATATTTTCATCGCTTATTCACCCTCGATCCTTTTTCTCACCTCCTTTTTTACTCTTTAGAATACTCATTCTTATTAGAGACTAAACTCTATGCATCCCCCCTTTCTTGCATAGACGCATGTTTAAGACCACTACGAAGCTAAAACTGGTGCTCTTTTTTTGGTGAGTGATTATTGTTACTATCAATCAATGATCATGGAGTTTGAGAGGGGGAAAACTCCCCCTCTTCTCTCGATATGTGATGAAGTAATAGCCTCCCCTACGCTTACTATTTCATGATACGGCCGTAGCCATATTTCTTCAGCGTGGTGGTCGTAAATTTATCGGGCTGAACCCCGCCGAGCTTTTCCGTTTCTTCATTAATGGCGATTTTATAAAGCACCGGAGTGCAGTGAGAATTCTGGACATCAACAGCATTGGCAAAGCTCCAGTTAAGCATCTTATATTCCGGATCGTAATGAGTATACTCGAAAAGAACTTTCCAGAGCTCTCCCTTTCGGTCATAACAATCCGCCTGAGGAGTGTCCCACCACTCGCCGTCGATAAACATGACCCTTTTGGTATAAGGGTGGCGTGGATTTTTGGGAATCCCTTCAACAACGTAAATATCCCTCAATTGGTAAGGCTGTTCTAAAACACACCAGCTGTTGGTGCCACCCCACTTGATCGGCCGTCCTTCATCTATGGTGGCATATCTTTGAATATACATTTTCTGTTTCTTGACAAAATTCCAGTTCTGGTCTTCGACTTTGTCATTATAACAGTACATATCCTCAAGGGACCAGTCACTTCCCAGAAGAGGGTCGCTTCGCTGGGCAGAGGCCATCCGCCGGATTCGTCGCACCGCGGGAATGTAAGCCCAGCTGTCGTCAATTTTCGCGGGGTCCATGTAGCGCTTGATAAGAAAAGCTACCCCGGCCACATCCAGCGGGTCGGAGAAAGCGAGCAATTCCTGCCAGCGGACCTTTTCAGGGTTCGGGATGTCGGGCAGCACGGCTCGTCCCAGCCAGTAGAGCTGGTCGACTTTCATGCTGAGGACTCTCTCAATTTTGTTGTTTTTGCCTCGATACACCAGATCAATGTATTCGTAGATCAGTTCATCGGGACGGAGACGGTATTCGACATTGTAACCGATTTTGTAACCAGCCTTGGGATCGTTGACATCGATGCTGGGAAAAGGGAGACCTCGGGTATACCCCTGAAAATAATTGGTTGATTGGTCCAGGGTCACCTGTGGCGAGTACTGAGCGGTGTACTCCTTGTATTTCGGATTATGCTCAAAGGTTTGAGCCTCCCCGACGGGGATCGTCATACCCTCATTAGCGACCATATGGTTAACCCCCGGGGAAAGGTATTCCTTCAAATTGTTCAGCTTCGAGGCGTCGATGGCATCTCCGGGATTAAGACCCGCATCATCTGCAGCCAGAGCATCGGATACCATGCCGGTTATCAGCAGAAAGGCTATAAAAAATAACCCAATTATTCTCAGTTGCCTTTTTATCATGATGGTTTACCTCCTCTTGAAAAATAGAATGTTTGATCTGTTGATTGCTAAACACTCTCCGCAGAATTTCTATCAGTGTGAGAAATTCTGCATGACAAAACGCTACCTAAAATTGATATTGAATGTTGAAATAGAGTTCGTCGTTATGTCGCGCTGAACATATGAGACCCCCTAAACTGCTTGTATCCCGGACTAAATTTCTCTCTCTTCCCCAGATGAGATTTGATCCCACCTTGTAAATCCAGTGATTGCCGTGGATGTACTGGAGGGAAAGCAAGGCCAGCCCTGCATTTGAAGTGAAGTCGTACGCAAACCCCCAAAACGGACGGAGTCGTCCGTTCACATAGTCGGTCCAGCCAACAAATGAGGCCACAAATTCAGTAGACTGCACCGGGTAAGGGCCGTCCATAATCCGAATCCCATCCCGGTTCAGGATATGGGTTCCGAACAGCTGAGCGGTGAGAAAGAAGCTCTGCATGGGGTTGAGGAGCCGTATCCAGGTGGGGCGGTCCCAGCCGATAACGTATCGGATAACGTCCCGATCCAAGGTACTATCAAGATTACCACCCGGGGCGAAGACCTCCGCAGCGTAATTATTAAAATCTCCGGGCTTAACATTAGCGGCATCTCGTATGCCGAGGGCGTTGATCGCGTCAATCGTATGGGGTCTCCCCTTGATAAAAAGAAATTCCGTCCTCAAAATGGACTTGGTAAACCGGCTTTCATCGTATTCGGCAGTGAACCCGATCCACTGGGCCCGGGGATATTCCCGAAGAATAAGGGATTCGTCAACTACCCCGGTTGCAAACAAGTTTAGAAACATGTCTCTGAGATTGAGCACAAAACTATCCACCGGGGCATTGAAATAATTGAGAGTGAAATTGACATGCCCGGTGGTAGCCTCAAATCTAAAGCCCCATTCGAAATTGTCCTTGCCGTAATGACGGTTCTGTCTCTGCCAGTGATGCATGCCCGGTTCGGGAATCACATTCCAGGGCAGTCCCTCGTAGCCCAGGTAGTCCCCGGTGAAATCTCCCGGGTTAAAGACGAATTCAAAAGCTACGTCAGCGAGGGGACCGACGTCACCAATATCATAAATGCCTTGCATAATGTGGAGGGGAATGCGGGTTTCTTCGACACCCTCAAAGATGAAATGCCAGCTAAAGTCCTGGGGATTGATAACATCTGCCAGTCGAAAGAGGTCTGATCGCCCCCAGGTGACGATCTGTTTCCCCAGTCTCAGGTTCAATCTTCCGATATCAAAGGCTACAAGGTATTCTTTAAACCAGGCCCAGGTGTTGTGGTATCCTTTCCAGGAATAGTCATCTCGATCACCATGGTGTAAGCCTGCTCCAGGCCGGGTCAGAAAGCCAGTTTGTTTATCTGGCCTATAATTGGGGAACATAACGCCGCCCCAGGTCTTGTTGTCCGAATACATATCAAAGGCGGCATCGTAGAAAGGCTCAAGCGTGCCAAAAAAGGTCACGTTTCTCAGGTAGCCGATTCGATCGGCAACATTCGCCAGCATCTCCAGACGTAAGGTAGTACGGTTTTGAATGTGCTCGAAATCTCTCTGAAGATTATCAATGCGAAAGACTTGCTGGTTCCTTAGGTACCCCTTAATTTCAATTCGATCGCACGCTAACTTAAACGCCTTGGTTTCTGATCCAAAGGCAACAATGAGAAATAAAGACAAAATTCCGATTAAAAACAATTTTTTTCTTTTCATAGCACTCCTCCTTCTGGCAAGTACCTTCATTAATAATGAAAAACTATCCTTTTCTTTTTCGTTATCCCCTCCTTTCATCCGGTAATGGTAAATAAATTTCACTCTGAAACCACCTTATTCTTCCTTCCTTAATGGGAAGAAACTTCCTTAATGGGAAGAAACTTAATCGCTTTCATTTCTCCTTGAACTACTCCATAAAAAACGGAAATAATGATAATGTCTACCAGTTGCTCTAAAGATAGGCGCCCATCTTCCCTAAACCAACGATAGGCCCAATTTATCATTCCGAGTATCATGAAGGTTACAATTGAACATTCTTTTGTTTTAAGAAGGTCTCTTTCTCCTATAATTTTGAGTTGATAGTAATAAAGGTTATAAATTTTCTGGTTAAGGAACGTTATTCGTTCCGCTAATTTTCCTGATAAATTGTATCCTTCTTCAATAAAAACTTTATGTTTTTTTCTTTTCTTTATCACCAGGTAAAGGTGGCGATACACCATATTGGCAAGTTTGTCCAAAGGGTCATCCACCTGATTTATTACTGTCTCCAACGCATTAATTACTTCTAACCCACTTGATTCGATGACTTCAAAAAGGAGGTGCTCTTTGTTCTTAAAATAATAATAAATAGAAGGATTGGGTATATTAAGCCTTCCGGTGACATCTCTAATAGATGTCCTCCCATATCCGAATTCATAAAACAAGTTTGTCGCTTCTTCTATTATAGCTTCTTTTGTGTTTTTTTTAGGGCTTACTTTATTGATTGCAGCTTCTTCCATTTCCCAATTGTTCTTCTTTCAGATACAGTTCATTTTTAACACATCATACCAATCCAAAGCAAAACAAATCAGAAATTTTTAACAAAGTATTCTCTCAAAGTTTTTATTAACGTTCGCTAAAATTTATATTTTAAATTGTCGGTGTTGTCAAGAAAAAAATCACTTTTGTCAATTTTGAGTAGCTCTGGAAAATGGGAGGTAAATAATCAAAGTTTATTTTTGTGGTATCTTCGGGTTGAAATCTTTCGAATAGTTTGAGGGCTGAGATTTTTTTTGTTACTCCACATTTAAAGCTTGACAAACAAAAATTGTTGTTGTTAATAATTGTTAATAAATTGTTAATAAATTTAGCGAACGTTAAATAAATCAGTCTTGCCTTTAAACCTCAATCATCTATCTTCCTATTTGGACAAAAAGTTATGAGCACAAGCAATTTAAGAAACTTATTGTATTCTTTTTTCCGCTTAAGGGAGGAGTTATCTCGAAATAGTTACTTTCTCTTTATCTGCCTCAGCTTTCTTTTTTTGGGTTCGGGAGGCTGTATAAAACACTCGGTGGAAATTGAGGAAAGGACTTCGGCAATCCATTACAACGACCGGTTTTATGATATTTCGGTAGTGGATCAAAGTAACATTTGGGTTGTGGGGTTCTACGGCAAGATCATTCATTCTAAAGACCAGGGGAAAACGTGGTCTATTCAAAAGAGCGGTACTAAAAATGCCCTCACTGGGGTCAGCTTTGCTAATCTTTCCGATGGGTGGATAACGACGCTCACCGGAAAAATTCTCCATACTTCAGATGGGGGTGAAACGTGGCAGCTTCAGGAAAGCGGAACCGAGAATGCACTTATGGATGTGGAGTTTTTAGATAAATCCCACGGATGGGTTGTGGGCGCTAACAATACTGTTTTAAAAACGGAGAATGGTGGAAAAGAATGGGAAACTTTTAATCCCCCTGCTGAGGTCATTGAAGATGCAACGGAAGGCATCATTGATACTGAAGAAGCAATCCTCAATGCAATCCATTTCTTAGATCTCATGAATGGTTGGGCGGTGGGAGAATATGGGATGGTATATCGAACCAATGACGGAGGGATAACCTGGGTTAAGAAGAATGCTGGAATTACTTTTGGAGACTATCTGTTTGACGTCCATTTTGCCACCCCTGAAAAAGGTTGGATCGTTGGCATCGGCGGGAGAATCTTTAGAACCGATGACGGTGGAGAACACTGGACTCCTTTTACCTCTCCTACGGAGAACGCATTATATACTATCAGTTCTACCAACGGTCAGGTCTTAGCTGCAGGCACAAAAGGAACTCTGTTAATGTGCAATAGTAACGAGTGGAAACATTGTGACAGCCATTTACCCTCCTTAAGCTGGTTTCGGAGCATCAAATTCATCAATGAAAATAGCGGATGGATTGTGGGAGGGACGGGTACCATCCTTAGGACTACTAACGGGGGAAAAGAATGGGTGGCAATGAAGTAAGTCTGAAATTCAGCCAATACTAATCCTAACCACATGAATTAATACACATATGGACACGTTAAACAAAAAAATTGCCGGGTTTATTATCGGAAGGCGAAAATGGATTATTGCGGTTATGATAGTGGTAACCATTTTTTTTGGTTACCATATTAGCAGGGTGGAGATGTTCACAGAATTCTCTGACCTGCTGCCTCAGAAGCATCCTTATATTAAAATTCATAATCGTTTTCAGAAGGAATTTGGGGGGGCAAATGTCATTACCATCGCCATTGAGGTTAAAAATGGCACCATATTTAATAAGGAAACCCTGGCGAAACTGATTCGGCTAACCGACAATGTTGATTTACTCCCGGGAGTGAATCATTATCAGGTAGCATCATTAGCGCACCGGAAGGTGCGCTACACTGAAGCTACGCCTGACGGAGGTCTGGTAGTTAAGCAGTTTCTTGAAGAAGTACCTCAAACCCAGAAGCAAATTGAGGTGCTCAAAAATTTAGTCCATACCAACGACCAGGTCTATGGAAAATTTGTCTCCTTAGATGACAAGGCTGCTCTCATCACTGCAGGATTTATCGAAGGGAGAATTGACTACAAAAATCTTTTTCTTAAGATAAAAAAGCTCCTTGATGCGGAAAAAGATGAAAACACGGAAATCTACGCCGGTGGATATCCAATGCTGGTGGGTTGGGTATACTACTATGCAGGAGAGACGTTTTTCATTTTTGGTATTACCGCACTCGTTATGATTCTGCTCCTCTTATTCTATTTTAGAAGCGTCGAAGGGGTTATCATCCCCATAATTGCTGCTATTATCAGCGGGATTTGGGGGCTGGGGTTTGTCGGAATTCTTGGGTACAACCTCGATCCTCTCGTCCTGGTCGTTCCTCTATTGATCACTGCCCGGGCCATCAGCCACTCGGTGCAGATGGTAGAGCGCTATCTGGAAGAAGTTCATGTACTTAAAAACGTTAAAGAGGCAGCCACCAAGGCCGTGGAAGAGTTATTTCTTCCTGGTATCTTAGGGATCGTCACCGATTCCGCCGGCATTTTTGTAATTGCAGTGGGCACCATCCCCCAGATGGTGAAGTTAGCGCACTTCTGTTCTTTTTGGGCGGTGACGATCATTTTTTCAGTGTTAATCCTCACTCCGATTCTGCTTTCGTATTTTCCCGCACCGAAAAAGATTGGGCGTAAGGGCCCCACCGATGCTTTAGTATATCATGTAGCCGGATGGTCCTTTGGATACAAAAAATGGATTGCTTTGGGGGTTACTGCAGTTCTCATCACCCTTGGTTTTTACTATTCGTCGGGCATCGTGGTGGGAGACGCCCGCCCTGGGTCTCCAATCCTCTGGCCCGATAGTGAATTCAATGTTAGCGAGAAACAAATAAACAAAAATTTCCCCGGTTCAAATATTTTGATCGTGGTTTTGGAGGGAGATAAGCCCGATACCCTCAAACGGCCCGAGGTGTTGCAAAAGATGTTAGACTTCGCTCGCTACATGGAAACCAACCCTAATGTGGGAGGGTCATTGTCTTTGGTAGACATCCTTTTGGGGGTTACCCGGGTTTTTCATAACGATGATCCCCGGTGGGCAATGATAGACCCTGACCCGATTATTGTTGGAAATTATCTTTTTCTTTATACTGCCGGAGCACCGGTGCCCAATATTTTAGGACCTTATACCAGTTATGACTTCCGGAATGCTAATATTGCCTTTTATTATAAAGACCATAAGGGAGACACTATTCGTCAAGCCATAGCCCAGGCAAAAAAGTTCATCAACGAAAACCCCATCCAAGGAGCCCAATTTAAACTGGCAGGGGGACTCATAGGAACCGTGGCAGCAGTAAATGAGGAAATCACCTATTCTAACAACATGACCATCCTGCTTATTTTTATTATAATTTATCTTTTTGTGGCGATAAGTTACCGTTCTTTTGTCGCCGGATTTCTTATTGTAATTCCGCTTGCTTTAGCTAATGTTCTCACTGCCGCTTACATGGCCATAAACAAGATTGGGCTCAACATCAACACCCTTCCGGTAGCATCCCTCGGGGTAGGGGTGGGAGTGGATTACTCAATCTATATCATTGATCGCATTAAACAAGAATATCGAAGGCTTGGGAATGTGGAGAATGCAATTCATTTGGCAGTAAATACCACGGGAAAAGCGGTGAGCTTCACGGCTACGACCTTAGTGGGAGGAATCATTTTATGGTACTTCCTTTCCAACCTCAGGTTCCAGGCAGAGATGAGTATCTTACTCTCCTTATTAATGATTATCAATATGCTGGGCGCCATGATTTTGGTCCCAGTTCTGTTTTCTATAATAAAGCCGAAGTTCATCCAACGCCTTACGAACGAGAGGGAAAAGAATACACCCATTTAATCCCTGCTAACCGGTTCGATAGGGCGTTTTTAGTAATTGGTAATACCTGAGTGTATCCAAGATCATATGAAAGGAGAGGACTGATTATGGCAAAAAAAGTCAATTCTGCAAATTTATTTGACCCCAAGATGGAAACCCTCTCTCCAGCAGAGGTCAGGGAGTATCAGTTTCAAAAAGTAAAAAACCTTATCGAATGGGTTTATGGAAAAACCGAATTTTTTCGCAACCGCTTGAAAGAAGCTAAGGTAACTCCGGATGACATCAAGACCTGGGATGATTTCCGAAACCGGATTCCGTTCATAAGCAAAAAAGATTTAGTTAAGGATCAGGGAAAAAATCCCCCATTTGGTACCCGGCTCTGTGTTCCCCGGAAAGAATTACGAGGAATGCATATAACCAGTGGAACTTCGGGGCAAGGTCAGGAAGTTTATGGACTCACTCAAAATGATCTTGTTTATTGTGGCCAGGGTTATGGAGCATCGCTTTATTCCATGGGGGTTAGGAAAGGGGATTTGGTTGCTCATTTCTTTCCCATCGCTACGATGGCAGGGGGGTTAGCCTCCATCGAGGGTCTTAAAGCCATAGAAGCCCACCCCATGTTCCTTGCTTTCTTTGATACCAAAAGTAAAATCGGACACATGGTAAAATATAATCCCGAGTGCCTGTTGACCACCCCAGCCTATTTAAGTCGCATCACTGTCCTTTGCGAAGAGATGGGAATCGAACCCAGAAAGACTTTTACGAACCTGCGCATTATTACTCTCTCCACTGAAAACTTTCCCCGTCAATGGGCGGAAAAAATGCAGGAGACGTGGGGGGCGACGATTCATGATTGTTACGGGTCCTCACAGATCGGCACAAACTACGGGTACACTTGTGAACCGGGATCTGCCTCCGAAGGAAAAGAAAGCTTTTACCATCTGGCAGAACATCTGGCGCTGGTGGAGGTCTTGAACCCGGAAACTAATGAGCCAGTCCAGTATGGAGAAGAGGGCGAACCAGTGGTTACTACTTTTAGCCGTGAGGCTTCGCCTTTGCTTCGTTTTCGGTCAAGCGATAAAGTACGCTTACTGCCTCCGGAACCTTGCGATTGTGGCCGCACTTCCCATAGATGGGAAATTGGTAACATCTCCCGCTATGACGATATGATTAAGATGAAGGGCATCAATGTCTGGCCGGCTGCTATCAATGACGTGATCTTTTCTTACCCGGAAATTGACGAATATAATGGACGAGTTTTTATTGATACAAAAGGGGTGGAACATATCAAAATCACATTTGAGTTCAAATATTCAGTAACGGATGAAAATCTGAAAAAACATATTCTGTCGGAGCTGCCTGGGAAAATGCGGGATAAGATAGGACTGAATATCGACTTCAATGCAGTTCCTTATGGAACCATTGAGCGATTTGAATATAAAACCAGACGATGGACAGATGAGAGAAAGGAAGGACTGAAGCAAGTAAAATTTATTGAAAAGTAAACTGCGCAATAATGAGCCGTAGTGAAAATGGAGGTAAAGAATAAATGGCCGAATATGCAATCATAGGCAAATCAGTGCCCAAGGTAGATGCAGTTCCAAAAGTCACTGGTGCTGCCAGATATGCCGGAGACATATTTTTACCCAGAATGCTGTGCGGGAAAATTCTAAGAAGCCCGCATCCCCATGCTCGAATCCTTAACATCAATACCAGCAAGGCAGAAAGGTTGTTGGGGGTAAAAGCGGTTATCACCGGTAAACGCGATACCGCGGAGGTAAGATACGGGTTATTTCCCGGCACAAGGGATGAGTACGCCCTGGCTACTGATAAGGTCCGCTATGTCGGAGACGAAGTAGCCGCAGTAGCAGCTCTTGATGAAGATACGGCAGAAGAGGCTCTGGAGCTTATTGCAGTCGAGTACGAAGTGCTTCCTGCGGTCTATGATCCCATCGAGGCCATGAAAGAAGGTGCTCCACAACTTCATGATTTTAAGCCCCGAAACAAAAGTATCGTCGTTGACATAGAGCTTGGTGATGTGGAAAAAGCTTTTAAGGAATCAAATTATATCCGTGAAGATCACTTCGATACCGTAGCATTGACGCACTGCATTCCGGAACTCTACGGAGCTATTGCCACGTGTGATCCCTCAGGCTACATTGATGTATGGGTCAATAATCAAGCCCCATTTATCAAACAAAAGGCCCTCTCCACCACCATGAGGATACCGGAACAGAAGATCAGACTGCACCGGCCTTATCTTGGTGGCGCCTTTGGGAGTCAATCCGAGATGCTGAAGGCAGAGTTTGTTGCCGCGATGCTTGCTCGCAAAACAAGGAGACCGGTGAGAGTATTTCTCACCCGGGAGGAAACAAATTCAGGGAGTGCCCGGCAGAAGCATCCTTATCATATGGACATTAAGACCGGTGTTAAGAAGGATGGAACCATAAAGGTAATCTCCATTAACAGTATCAATGACGGCGGGGCTTACATCAGTATTGGAGCGATCACCAATGTCTGTGGAACAATTTGTACCTTAGGTATGTATCCCAGGATAGAGGCCTATAAATACCATTGCGACCGGGTCTGTACCAATAAACCCCCGAAAGGTGCCATGCGCGGCAACGGAGGGCAGCAGATCCAGTTTGCAGTGGAAAGCCAGGTTGATTTAATCGCCCGGGATCTGGGAATTGATCCGATAGAAATGAGAGCAAAAAATGCAGCTCGTACCGGAGACGTAAATCCCCATAAGGGTGTGATAAATAGCAGTGCCTTTCCTGATACCATCAGAGAAGCCGCAAAGGCAGCAGGGTGGAAACAAAAAGTTGGGAAACTCCCGCCTTATAAGGGTATCGGAGTGGGATGTGCCACTTATTTTCATTCCTTTGATTATGGATACCGTACTGCGTCGGCTGCCTTTATTAAGTTTAATGAGGAAGGAGAGATCACCATATTCAGTGGCAACGTGGATAATGGGATGGGGAATGAGACCATGCTTTGTGCGATTGCTGCCGAAGAACTCGGGGCCCGTTTAGAAAACATACGGTTAGTGAATGGCGATACCTTACTTACCCCCAACGACCCTGGAACTCATACGATGTCTGCGACTACCACCAGCGGAATGGCGATGAAGGTAGCGGCTACGGATGCTAAACGTCAGCTTTTTGAGGTTGCCGCTGAGGTATTAAAAGCTGATCCGGAACGTCTGGAATCGAAAGAGGGAAAAATTTTTATCAAGGGACGCCCGGATAAAACAATTTCTTTCCGTGATGCCATCAGGGCTGGCCTTTTAAAAGGACAGGTGGTTTTGGGAAAAGGTCATTTTCAACCTCACCTCGATCCTCTTGATTGGTACGGCGGTGGGATTATGGGTCAGATGGTGGGCGGCTATAGCTATGCAACGACTATCGCTGAAGTTGAAATTGATAGAGACACAGGGCAGATAAAGGTGCCTAAGCTTACCGTGGCTTATGATTGTGGTAAGCCTCTTAACCCGCAGATTGTCCATGGACTGATTCACGGATCAACAATGTTCTGTTTAGGACAGGCAATGTACGAAGAAATCTATTTAGACAAAGGGCAGGTAATGAACCCTACTTATTTAGATTATACCCTTCCTACTTCATTACAGATGCCGGTGATCGAATCAATTATTGTGAAGTCCGAGCATCCTGATGGTCCTTTTGGCGCAAAAGGGCTCGATGCTTCGGTCCACTCCGTGAACGCTGCTATTGCTAATGCGGTCCACGATGCTATCGGGGTGAGGATTAAAGAGGTTCCCATAACGGCAGAAAAAGTTCTCAAGGCATTAGAAGAAAAAGAGAAAAAAGGCGCTCATCGAAAGTGAAATGTTTAAAAGGAGAGGACAATGCGTTTACCAAAGTTTGACTATTTAGCCCCAAAGACCAGAGAGGAGTTATCGTCTTTGCTCTTGAAATACAAGGATGGGGCCAAGATTTTGGGAGGAGGAACAGAACTGCTCGTTTCCATGAAACAGAACATACTCACTCCCCGGTACGTGATAAACCTTAAAACCGTTTCCGGGTTAGACTACATAACAAGTAACCATGAGGGAGGAATGAGCATCGGGGCCTTAACTACCCTCAACAGGATTGAAGAGTCGCCGGAAGTAAAGAGCACTTTCCCGGTTTTAGCTCAGGCTGCTGGCAGTGTCGCCTCTCCTCATATCCGGCAGATGGCAACCATCGGAGGTAATATATGTTTAGATGCACGTTGTGGGTATTACAATCAGTCCAAGGAATGGAGAAAGGTACGGGAGACCTGTCTCAAGCAGGGAGGTACTGTTTGCCATGCAGTTAATAGTCTCTGTGAAAGTGCATGTCCAATCCATATGGATGTTTCCGGATATATAGCCCTCATTGCCGAAGGTCGTATTGAAGAGGCCCTGGAGATCATCAGGGATACTAATCCGTTGGCCGGAATTTGTGGCCGGGTCTGTCATCATCCCTGTGAAACTGTTTGCCGACGGGGAGAGCTGGATGCACCAATAGCTATTGCTGCCCTGAAAAGATTTGCTGTGGACTATGGAGCAAAAAAAGGAATACAAACCCCCATTCGTAAAGCAACGCCAAAAGGAATTAAGGTAGCCATTGTGGGGTCTGGTCCTGGTGGGTTAACCGCCGCTTATCATCTTGCTCGATGGGGTTATGAGGTCACCGTGTTTGAAGCACTCCCCGTTGCTGGGGGAGCAATCGCCTGGGGAATTCCAGAGTACCGTCTCCCTCGAGAAATATTACAGGCAGATATTCAGTTTATCACTGATCTTGGAGTAGAAATCAAAACCAACAGCCCCGTGGGGAAAGATGGAATTTCCTTCAAGAGCCTGACCAGGCAAGGTTATAAAGCACTCTTTCTCGACACCGGTGCCGGGGAAGGCTATGAGCTTCCCATCCAAGGCACCACCTTAAAAAATGTCTTAAAAGGGGTTGAGTTTCTTAAGAGATTAAATTTTAAGGAAAAAATAACGGTTGGCAAAATGACTGTCGTTATTGGGGGAGGCAATGTGGCCATTGATGTGGCCAAGTGTGCCTTACGGCTCGGAGCAAAAGAAGTTCAGCTTGCCTGCCTTGAATCTCGAGATGAAATGCCTGCCATCCCGGAAGAAATAGAAGAGGCTGAGGTTTTAGGGGTAAAGCTCCATTGCGGCTGGGGCCCGATAAGGATTATAGAAGGAAACGGTGCCGCCCGAGGGGTTGAGTTACAAAAGTGTATCTCGGTATTTGATCGCGACTGGAAGTTTAATCCTGCGTATGATGAGAACGTGAGAATGATCTTAGATGCGGATACGGTCATTATTGCCGTTGGCCAGGTCCCTGATCTTTCCTTTTTGGAAGGATCCGGGGTGAAGATCAGTGGGAACAAAATTCCGGTAGATTCCGTTACCTTGGCTACCAATAAGCCAGGAATATTTGCCGGCGGGGATGTGGTTACCGGACCTGGAAAAATAGTCGGAGCCATGAGCGCGGGTTTGAATGCTGCTATATCCATAGATAACTACCTTCAAGGAAAAGAGCTTTATCAGGACAGAACGCTTCCATCATTTAAAAAAACGCTCATATGCCGTTCCAGTGAAGAAAAAGGGTTTTCGCGGCAAGAGATGCCTTCCCTCCCATTGGCAGAAAGGCTAAAGGGGTTTAAAGAGGTTAATTTGGGATTCACTTCGGAGATGGCCCAAAAAGAAGCCTCCCGATGCTTGAACTGTGGGGCGGATGAGTGTGCTGCCATATTTTCAGCAGATACAGTTCCCGCTCTCATCGCCTTGGGCGCTAATGTAAAAATAGTAAAAGCCGGCGACGAGAACATTATTCCTCTGGAGGCATTTTACACCGGGGAAGGGAAGAAGGTTAATATTCTTACCTCAGATGAATTTATCACTGAAATTCAAATCCCTGCACTTCCACCGCATAGTGGAGGAGTATACTTAAAACATTCGGTAAGAAATGTAATTGATTTTCCTCTTCTGGGAGTTGCAACCGTCATCACCCTAAGTAATAAGAGTGTCTGTAAAGAACTAAAGATAGTGGTCTGCGGAGCCAGTTCTGCACCGTTTAGGGCAACAGAAGCAGAAAACCTCCTTAAAGGGAAAAAAGCGAATGAAAAGATTATTCAGGAAGCTGCTCAGGAAGCTGCTGCCAAGGCGAGGATCATATCTACCGGAGGAAGGGCAGTAAGCCTGAATTACCGAAAAAAAATAATCATGGGATTGGTAAATAAATCAATACATCAAGCCTGGAAACAGGCCCTATCGAATTAACCACCGCTAAACAAAAACGCCAAAGTGATAGCTTGGATGTAAGCTCTTAGGGGGATTGTAAAATGAAGCAGACGATGAATTTCAAAGTAAACGGAGAACACTATGAGTTGTTAGTAGATACCCGCAGCACCCTCCTGGAGGTTTTGAGGGAAGAAATTGGTCTCACCGGCACCAAGGAAGGTTGTAGTCTGGGGGCATGCGGGACCTGTACGGTCATATTAGATGGTAAGCCTGTACTTTCCTGTTTAGTTTTAGCTGTTGATGCCGAAGGCAAGGAAGTTCTCACGATCGAGGGACTCGCCCAGGGCGATACCCTCCACCCGATCCAAAAAGCTTTTGTTGAGCATGGAGCCATCCAGTGCGGATATTGCACTCCGGGGATGGTAATGTCCGCCAAGGCATTATTGGATCAAAACCCTAAGCCAGGCTATGAGGAAATTAAAAAAGCCATTTCAGGAAACATCTGCCGTTGCACTGGCTATACGAAAATTATAGAAGCTATTCAGTCGGTAAAATAACAATAGTAAACCATTACTAACTAAAAGTCCTTATTCCCAAAAAGGAGGTTTAAAATGGCATTAGATTGGATACCACGAGCTCCCAAGAATGAAAAACGACACTTTCACTTTGGCGATGAAAAATATCTGGGGACAGAGCCACCCTGTACCATGTATGAAAAGAAGCCATTACTTGATCCTGATGGAAATATATCCGAAGGTCTGTACGTGGCCTGGATCACCCTCAATAACCCCGCTCAATTCAATTCATATACTTCAGAGATGGTCAAAGGGACAGCAGTTGCTTTTGATAAAGCCGCCAATGATGACAGTGTTGTAGCAGTTATTTTTACCGGGGCAGGAGATAAAGCCTTTTGTACTGGTGGTAATGTGGAGGAGTATACAAAATACTATGCCCACAGACCACAAGACTGCCATCACTATATGACACCCTACTGGCATCTTTTCGAAAGTGTCTGGAATTCTGCCAAACCTTTTATCCGCCGGGCCAATGGAATAAGTATTGGAGGTGGTGAAGAAATCGGAGGGGTCTGTGACTTAACCATAGCTTCCGACCTGGCTACTTTTGGACAGGTGGGACCCCAGCATGGTTCAGTGCCCATGGGAGGTGCCTGCCAATTCAAACCAATGGAAATGACCATCCAGGATGCAATGTGGAACTCTATATCGTGTGAACAATGGAGTGCCTACACAATGTATCGAAAAAATTATATTCATCAGGTAGTCCCCGTGCTTAAGAAAGATGGTACGTTCATCCGGAACCCCTTGGTCATCACTGATAAGTACGTGGAGGACGGAGAAATTGTATACGGAGAATTTAAGACTGGTGCCGAGGCAAAAAAGGCAAAGGAGTTGGTTGATACCTTGCCCCGCGATCTTTCGCTCTTAGATAAAGCGTGCACGGATGTGGCCTGGAGGTTTGCCAATTTATTTCCTGGATGTGTTGGCTTAGCCTTAGCCATGGTTCGATCAGTCAAAAAGTTGGCCTACGACCGGACCAGAGGAGAGCTACCCTGGTGGTTTGCGGCAAATGCAGGCTGCTTTGGGGAGTACGACATGGGCATGAGTTCTTTCTTTACCCGGAAAATAACCGGAAAGGGAAACATTGATATTTTACAATACCGTCGAATGTTAGCTGAGGGACACCCCGTAGACGAGGAATTGTTTGAAGCAGTTATGCCCAAACCGAAGAAGTAGGAGAACGTCATGAACTTTGATCTCACTGAAGAACAGCTAATGATGCGACAATTAGCCCGGGATTTTGCTCTGAAAGAAATTAAACCCGTAGTGGATAAGGATGAAGCCAGCCACCGCTTTCAGAGCGAATTGGTTAAAAAAATGGGAGAGCTGGGATTTTTCGGGTGTATCATTCCTGAAGAGTATGGAGGGTCAAACACTGGATTTGTTACCCATGCTCTCATTACCGAAGAAATTGCCCGGGTAAGCGGTTCTCTTCGGGCACCATTTAATGCGCAGGCAATGGGCACTGCTCGGGAAATTTTTCAATACGGGAACGAGGAGCAGAGAAAAAAGTATATCCCCAGGTTGGTGAGTGCGGAATGGCTGGGGTGTATCTGTATCACTGAGCCGAATGCTGGTTCCGATGTAGCCTCAATGCGAACCAAAGCCGTAAGGCATGGAGATCACTATCTCATAAACGGCTCGAAGAACTGGATCACTTATGGAGAGGTAGCGGACATAGGAATTGTTTATGCCTATACCGACCAGGAGAAAAAACACAACGGTATTTCCGCCTTCATTGTTGATATGCATTCCGCCGGCATCTCTACTGCGTCAATGGGAGAAAAAATGGGCTGGAATGCCTGTCCCACCAGCGAAGTTTTTTTCGAAGAAGTAAAGGTTCCCGGGGAGAATTTAATGGGTAACGCAGGAGAAGGCTTTAAATATTGCATGGGGGGATTGGATAATACCAGATTATCAGCCGCGGCTGGTGCCGTGGGGGTTGCACAGGGACTGCTGGACGAAAGCATCAGGTACGCCACCGAACGGGAACA
Source organism: Pseudomonadota bacterium (assembly GCA_043798555.1). Lineage (GTDB taxonomy): Bacteria > Desulfobacterota > WTBG01 > JAGOGO01 > JAGOGO01 > JAZDOO01. The sequence goes on from JAZDOO010000224.1 coordinate 43,301, forward strand.
ATTTGGTAAACCCATTGCTCAATTCCAGATGGTTCAGGAGGTGATTGCCCGGATGGCAACCGATATTGATGCTGCCCGGCTTCTCACCTATCGTTGTGCATACTTAAAAGACAAAGGAGTACCTTCTACGGTGGAGACCTCCATGGCAAAACTATTTTCTTGCGAGGTAGCATCCAGGGTGAGTGATTTAGCCCTCCAAGTTTTGGGCGCCTACGGATATTCACGGGAATATCCGGTAGAACGTTACCTGCGGGATGCAAAACTGTATCAGTTGTTAGAAGGTTCAGTCAACATCCAGAAAGTAATCATTGCCGGAGATGTCCTTGGAATCCGCCCAACGAAAAAGAAAAACTAAACAACCCTCGTCTGCAAGACGAGGGGTTCTAAGGCGGGTTGATTAAAATCAACTGTTTTTGTCATGCCGGACTCGATCCGGCATCCAGAAGTCCCAAGCATCGTATTCCCTGGATTCCGGCTCTATGGCCGGAATGACAAGTCGCTCGGCGACAACGTAAAACTTGCTTCGCCTGAAGGCGAGGGGTTTCAACCATCCCCGAAAGGGACACTAAAGTGGAGGTCTTCAATGGCTGGCCATAAAGAACTTTACGATGATTATAAAATCCGGTGTGAGAAAATAAAACAAATGGGGGGAGCCAAGGCTGTGGAAACCCAGCACCAGCGGGGAAAGTGGACCGCCCGGGAAAGAGTCGAATACTTTTTTGATCCTGGTA
>JAZDOO010000206.1:0-4048 GCA_043798555.1 Pseudomonadota bacterium
GCGACCAAGCCGATTATAGGCTTCAGCCTTCTGCCAGGAAGCGCCGTGTTCAGCCTGAGCAGCGGATTCGTAAGCTTTTATCGCCTCATCCAAGTCTCCCTGGTTAAAAAAGATGTTCCCCAAAATCACGTGGGCATAGATGTTCTGTGGATCATCATTAAGTATTTTTTGACAGAGCTCTTGAGCATTCTGATAATCTCCTTTCTGGAAGAAAACCGCAGCCATTCCCTCAGAGCCACGGATACCGTGTTGTCCCGAAGCCTTAGAGAGTATGGTAAATTCTTTTTCCGCTTCCCCAATTTTACCGGCTTTAAGCTTTACATACGTTTTTTCGATGGGGTCCTTGGTTAAACGGCTCTCATCATGAGAAAATCTCAAGTAAATTCCTAACAATAGACCCACAATAATCACCGCCCCAAGGACTGTTCCTACCAGAGTTTTATGGGGAAAAGGCCGGGGAACAGGTTTTTCTTCTGCCTTTAGTCCTTCTCCTCGCTCAGGCACAGGTTCTTCAGTAATGTCAAAGTAGCGGTAGGTTGGATCACCGTAGAGCATATAGCTTGCCCACACAATGGTCTCCTCGCCGTATTTTTTGATTAACGACTGTCGGGCTAAGCGCATGGCTTCGCCAATGGTGTTTGCCTTTAGAAGGTTACGATAGAACTCCAGGGCAAAGAAAGAACCGGGTTCGTCCTGAATCTCCCAGAAGGTACCGATGTAATGTTGGACGCCGGAAAGAAGAAAACCATTGGCCAACCCGTAAATCTTCTCCCCGAAGTTCGCATCAATCTTCCATTCCTCAGTCTGTCCTGAATAACAGGCATTGGAAAAAACCAAAGCCGCCATGGGTGCGGTTCCGTTAGATTTTTTGATCTCGTGAGAGGTAAATTTCCCCTCGGAAAGAAGCCATCCGCTTTTCGAGGGGTCTGCTATATTATAATCGGCATGGCCGGCATAGTGAACTACATCGTAATGACGGATACTATTTTTCACCTCATCAATTTTTATAGCTCCGGTTTTATGAATGGCAGTAATCAGGCCTTCCTCTTTATCCACCTCTGTCATGAGCGTGAGACCTTCCTCATAAGAACGGGGGAGATCCTTGCGGGGATCGGAAAGAATGAGCATTTTCAGAGGACGTTCCACCTGGCGGATCTTAATGCCCTCTACGGCCTGGCGTGTTTTTACCAGACGCCCCATGCTGAACCGCTGGCAGAAAAACTGTTTGCCGTCATAAAGGAGTTCCCAGGGTATGTGGACTAACTGGTCATCAATGTTCAAAATGAGATCTTCTCCTTCGGTTGAAGCAATCTGCTCCTTTGCCTTAGGAGTGAGGAGACCGTCATAGAGACTCTGCCCAACCTTCTGCAGTCTTACCAGTATCTCTTTGCTTATTTTCCCTTGTTTATTGGCCTGATTGAGGAGATGGTTTACCTCTTGGCAGTATTGTTCAATTTCTGCTGGAGAGATCTGAGCATCTTCATAGTGCACAACCGTTCTTTTCTCACCCGCAGACTTTTCGTATCCACTCACCTTTATCTTATTATGTTCCCGGGATAGTTCCAGTACGAAGATTTTTCTAACTTTTCGGAGCCGGGCCGGGACAGCATATTTCCCCGAGCGCGTTTTATCCACCCCCACTTCCTCATCTCCCCAGACCACACGGTAGACCTCGAGCGGTTCAGCCTTCCCTTTTACCTGGGTGGAATCATAATAGCGGCAAAGAATGTCTTCAGTTCGACGAACCTGATCGTAAATAGCCTTGGATACGAGAACCTGATCGGCCTCAGCGAGGGATTCCACTCGGGCGGCTACATTCACCACATCTCCGAATACATCATCTTCCTGCACAATCCCTTGTCCATAATTTAATCCGATGCGAACCCTTATCTGGTCTTCTTTTGTTTCTTTTTTGTTTCGCTCCGAGAGGGTGCGCTGAATTTCAATGGCCGACCGGACCGCCTCCTCAGGGTTTAAAAAGGAAGCCATAACCGCATCTCCAACAGTTTTGATAATCGTTCCCTGGTGGTGCTGGATAATGGGGAAAAGAATGTCGTTATGTTCCTGGATCATGCTCCGGCCCTCAATGTCTCCCCGCCGTTCAAAGAAAGAGGTGGAACCTACAATATCGGTAAACATGAGGGTTACTTCCCGGCTGAACTCTGACTGGAGCACCTTATCCAGCTTTTTTCGTTCCCGGAGGAGTTCCTCAATATTTTTTTTGGTTTTTTCCGGTGAGGGCTCCTTTTTATTGTTTGTCTCAATCATTTCCTGCTCCTTGGGTTTAGTCCCTTTTTATATAAAAAATCCCCCAATTCCTCAATTCCTCAATCCCCAATCGTACAGGTCATCCCGGCAATCGGGGGCTCAGAAACAGAAGTATCATTAGTAACCCAGACCACCACCGTGTATAACCCATCCTCGGCTGGGGTCCAGGTGCAACTGCTCGTAGTGGAATATTCCCGGATCACGTTCCACGTTCCTCCGATTCCTTTACAGTACCAGTATTTATAATAAAGCTAACCGTTTCCTCCGAAGGCTGTGGTATTCAAGGTGATAGCGGTACCGGTACCTTGGGGGTAACCCATGGTAGTGGTAAGTTCAGTTATCTGAATCGGATTGGTACTGTTTCCCTGGGTCTCAATGCCTAACCCTGCCTGGTGAAAGATCTGGCTGTTCATTTCTTGTGCAACATACGCCACCATCACGTAATGATCGTTGGTAGTGGGGGTCCAAAGTATAAAGTTGTCGGAAGACCAATCTTTGAGCTTTTGCCAGTGGCCATAATCGGCAGTCTGGTAACCCCTTGCCAGCCAGTACTGGTAATAAAGATTACCTGACGTAGTTCCCTGAGCACTGAAGGTTACGGTTACCGGAGTATTTACTGACGGAGGACCAATTAAATCAGTGTCTAAACTGCTTACATTGAGCGGGATCGTCTGGGAGAAAACTTGGATGCGGTGGTTGAAAGTATCACTCACAAATACCCGACCGGAAGAACCACACGCAACAGCGACCGGCCGGTTTAAATTGCCCGGTTCTGATCCATAAGTTCCCCACTTCGCCACAAACTGGCCCTCGGAAGTAAACTTCTGGATACGATGGTTGCCATAATCAGCTACATAGACAAAGCCGCTATTATCTACCGTTATGCCGAAAGGCCCGTTAAAATACCAGGGCTGGCGCAGGGGAGGCCACATCCGCTCGAAGCGGTATTCTTCGGCTGCTATGGTTGGGGAAGGGGTGTTTAAGATGATAATAATAGCCAGGAGAAATGAGCATCCGAAAAAGTGAGGTTTGGGGAAGGGGGTTTTTCGTTTCATGGTTGGATTTCCTCGGGAGAGAATCTCCATTGTGCCTAAAAGTAAATTATTTCACAGTGTTAGTCAAGGATATTCGTTCTGGTGCTGCTTACTACTCAGAGCATAAATGATGACATCCAATACCCCCTCACCGTTCGGCTGAGCTCACGCCGAAGCCTCAATCTCTCCCGCCGTGGGGAGAGGAAGCGGGCGGGAGATTCCCTCTCCCCGTTGTGGGAGAGGGCGAAATTATTAAAGACTCTGAAACAAGTCATATTCTATCAGGCGGTGAGAACCTGGAAGCGAGGATTTCCTTTTAAGAGCTTGTCAAAGGTAAGGGTAATCCGGGCTCCTTCCTTTTCATTTGCCCGGCCCAGGTAATAGTCGGAAAAATCACCCTTGCCGTGTTTGTAGTCGGCTAATGCCTGCCAGACGATATCTTTTTCGCCAATCTCGAACTGCGCCGTCCGCATAATGGCTTCAAGTGCCTTCAGGATGTCAGACTTGACAAAACCATAAGCAGTCTCAAGAACCCATACCAGTTCGCATAAAACTAATGGCTGAATGAGCAGCTTTTTTCCCTTTGCCGCAGCTTCTTCAATTTCACGTGCCGCAATTGCTGCCTGCTCTTTGTCGTCCTGGGTCAAATAACGAACAAGTACGTTGGTATCCAGGCCCTTCATACCGCCTTACCGCCTCGTCGTCTAATGGCCCGGTTCATCTCTTCCACCGAAACCGGCGCTCTG
>JAZDOO010000270.1:0-2188 GCA_043798555.1 Pseudomonadota bacterium
TATGAACGACAGGCAAAACGGGGAGTATGGTGACCAAAGCCCGGTAAGTGAGCATAAGAGTGGCAATGAGACCAATGGTAAGCGCAAATTCACCAACAGCCGGGAAATAAGTTTTTTCAGCGTAAGGAGGCTGAAAGGCAATAAAAAAGACAGCACATCGGTTTAAAAGAACCCCGACAATATACATGGTTGAGGCGATGAACAACCATCGGGGTGACTCTCGAACTGCGAATGATAAGAATAAGCAAAAAGGGCCGACTGTCAAAAATCCGAATTCAAGCCAGAACATCAGAGATTGCGGGGAACCTTCAAAAAGATAGACATAAGTTCCCCTATACATCATATCCCCGATTTTTAGTGCAATATAGATTCCCAGGAGGTAAGGAGTAAACTTGGCAAGGGGGGTTAAGACCTCCATTTCCGGTTTGCGCCCAAAGGATTTTAAAGCAATCATGGATTCAAACATTACCATGGGATACCCTACCGCAATCGCAGAAGTAAGAAAAAACAATGGTGAAAGTGAGGACCAGTATAAGGGATGCAATTTATAGGGGGCTATGACCATTAACGTTCCCAGCGAGGACTGATGCAAACAAGACAATACTACCCCGGCAATGATAAATACAAATATAGTCTTATCAAGAAGATAATCTAAGAACCTGAGCACTATATCGAGAGGATTGTTTAAGACCGCCAGTTTTCCAGGAAGATTTACTTTGCCAATAAAGCATTCAGTGACAATTGGAATAAACTCAATGTATAAAACAATTAAATAGATCATTACACACATGGCAACTTCGAAAAGGACCGAGTTACCCTGCCACATCATGGGAAGTGCTGGATGCCAGATGTTGTACCATCTTCCGATGTCAAATATTAACCCAATAACCACAAAGGTATATCCCAACATAGCGGTAAGGAGGGCAGGTCTGATAACTGCATGGAAATGCTCGCGATGGAAAATATAGGCCAAGGCACCAGTGGTAAATCCTCCGGCTGCCAGCGCTACCCCGCTGGCGACATCAACTCCAATCCACAATCCCAAGGGATACTGATCATTGAGATTCGTAACTGCGCCTAAGCCATAAATGATCCGGTATAAACCAAAACTGAATCCACCAACCATTAAGGCGAAGAGAACCTTCACACCATTAGTAAAAAATTTCTTATCAAGGGGCGCAGCATCCTCACGTGAACTCATTTTACCACTCCTTCTTTGTTCAGCGCCGGCTTAGGATTTTCCTTTCGGGGTCTTAAAAACCACATGATACTGCCGAGGATTCCATACAGGGCAAGGGGGGAGAGAAAATATTTAAAAATGGCGTGCTGTATCGGCTCGGTGTAACTCGGGATTGGCATATAACCAAATTTCGGGAGACCGAGCGTTTGGAATGTAACCCCCGATAGATACAGCCATGAGGTTCCTCCCACTTCATGTTCACCATAAATATGGGGAAGGTAACGATCGGGATATTTATTAATCCGCTCCTTCGCTAAGGCGATCATCTGGCTTCGTTTTCCGGATGTCATCACTTGAATTGGACAAGCTTGAACGCACGCGGGCAGGTCACCTTTTGATAACCGCTCATGGAAGCAGAAGGTACATTTTCGTACCTGGGGAGTAAATGCATTGTTATACTCATAGCCGGGAACTTGGAAAGGGCATGCGGCCATGCAGTACCGACATCCGATGCATTTCCACGAATCATACGTTACCGCCCCATTTGGTTCTTTAGTAAAGGCTCCCACAATGCACGCCGACATGCAGGCAGGGTAGATACAGTGCATGCATTGAAATTTTACGTAGACAGGTTTACCGGGATTCTTGGGGTTGTGATAAGAGTTAACGACAGTGTAGCTTCCTCTGTCCATTCTTCTCTTTTTGTCGAACACGGTGTAGTCCTGAAAATAATCAGGGGGTCTACGAGGTAAATCTTTGTTTATTTGATTGCACGCTTCTTCACAGCTTCGGCATCCGATACATAGCGTGGTATCTACAAGAACCCCAAAGTAATCTGATGAATCAATAACTTGCCCTTGCGCTTGAGCCTCTTTGGCCTTGAGGAGCAAAGGAAGGCTCCCCAGGCCTGCTAATTGCTTTAAAAAATCTCTTCGGTTAATTGACATATCGTGTTTTCCTTGTCCTCGCGTGATTTCATTTTTTTGCCGTTGGAGGCTCAGCCGTAAC
>JAZDOO010000283.1:0-4381 GCA_043798555.1 Pseudomonadota bacterium
CAACTTTAGAAGTCGTCTCATGGGTTCCGGGATCTTGATCGTAGGTAATAGTGCGGACTTCACCCCATGTCAGCAAAGGGTAAGTTTGAGCTGCCAATGCGGCTGCACAAAAACCATCTCCTTCTGTTTCAGCATACGATACGGAAGTGAAAGCAAAAAGCAGCAAAAGTAATAATACAACTTTCTTCATAACGCCCTCCTTTTCTAATTGAATTCGATAAACATGCTTTCTATAAACAAACCATAAAATTGAATTTCTGTCAATAGATATTAGCTTTTGCGTCTTTACGATACCTTGAAGTTATTGTATAATGATAAACATTATGAGGTTAGCACTGGTTTTCAATCCCTTTTCCTATAAGCTCCACGAAGAGAACCTCCGGATTGTGCAACGATACTTTGGTTTATTCCCCCCCCTTAGTCTTGCGTGGGTAGCCGCAATTGCGGAGAAGGCAGGTCATCAGGCTATTATTGTTGACGCCCGAACCCTGAGGTTATCCAAAGACGACGTGCTTGATCGGTTAAGGGAATTTAAGCCGGATATCATGGGTTTTATGATGACCACGTATATGTTTCGAGAGACCTTAGAATGGATCAGATTCCTTAAGGGTCACCTTAAAATTCCCGTTATTGTAGGAGGGTACAATTTACGGGTCTATCCTGAAGAATCCGTGATGCCTGATGAAATTGACTTTGGCTGTGTTAATTCAGCTTTTTACACGGTACCGGCTCTGTTTGACGAACTGGAGGGGAGCCGAAGGTTTCATGATGTTCCGGGTTTGGTTTATGAGAATAATGGGAAAATTATCGTTACTCCGCCATATTCTACTATGGAGAATTTTGATGACTATCCAAACCCTGCCCGCCACCTGCTTCCAAATGAACTTTATGCGGAATTTCCTACGGAGCGGAGAAATTTTACCGTTATGGTAACAAGCAAAGGGTGCCCCCAAGGGTGCCTTTTTTGTGAAGCGGGACGAACACCGTATAATCCGCGCTCGCCGGAAACAGTAGTGAATGAAATTGAAGAATGTTATACCAAATACGGAATCAGGGAAATTGATATTTTCGATTATGAGTTTGTTATCAACCGAAAACGGGCAATGGCTATTTTAAAAGAACTTCAAAAGAAAAACCTGGACCTCATTTGGGCCTGTCGAGCTCGCATAGATTCAGTGGATGAGGAACTACTACGAGAAATGAAAAAGGCTGGGTGTAACCGGATTTATTATGGAATTGAATCCGGGGTCCAGGAAATTCTCGACCGCCTGAACAAAGGAATCACCCTGAATCAAATCCGGGAGACGATTCGTTTAACCAAAGAAAATGGTATTCGGGCCTTGGGGTTCTTGCTCATTGGTAATCCTGGAGAGACTAAGGAACATATAAAGCAGACATTAAAATTTGCTAAGTCGCTCGATTTGGATTACGTTCAATTTTCCAAGTTGACTGCTAAGCCCCTCACACCGCTCTGGAAAGATCTTTGCAAGCAATTAGGATATGACTACTGGCGGGAATACATTCTTGGAAATGCTGAAGAGCAACCCCTGCCCCGGCCATGGACTCATTTTACCAACGAAGAAATTGATGCTTTGGCCAAAAAAGCGTATGTGTCATACCACTCTCGCCCCTCGTTTCTGATCAAATCTACATTTAAAGTTAAGTCATTTGAGGAGTTTAAGCGAAAATTTCTTGCTTTTCTGGAAATGCTTTTCTTACAGGAGAAGGTTTCAGCTCCAGACGAGGATTTTGAGGCATATCATGATCGGGTTGTGCAAAAGCGGTATTTTAGGAAGATATCGAAGTGGAGCCAACCATTTTAGCCTTCTTTTATGAAACCACTCGTTTGTCTTCTTAAAATGTTCATTGCTCATTTTGCAGGTTAACTCTTAGAACAGAGCAAAGGGAATTTCTTTAGGTGAGAATTACTTTTGTCCATTTAGGGAGAGAGAATCTGGGGATCGAATATCTTTCAGCAGTAGCCAAACAGGCTGGGCATCAGGTTTGCCTTGCCATGGACCCTGGACTTTTTGGACTGAATGATAATGTATTCTATATTCCCTTCTTGGAAAAAAAAATTGACCAGAGGGAATTGGTGCTTAAAAAAATTGAAAAAAGTGATCCCGATGTGGTGGCATTTTCTGTGTATACCGGGACATACAAGTGGGCAGTAGATCTGGCTCGGGAAATCAAGAAGAAGATGGATATTAAAACCATTTTCGGGGGAATCCACGTGACTTTGGTCCCTGAATTTGCCATTCAGGAGGGAAGTATTGACTTTTTGATAGTGGGTGAGGGGGAGGAGGCATTTCTCGAGCTTTTAGAAGCCTTAGAAAGTGGTAAGAGTCCTGAAAAGATAAGAAATCTTTGGTTGAGAAAAGATGGTAACATCATTCAAAATCCCCTTCGACCAGTGATTACCAATCTCGATACCCTGCCTTTGCCTGATAAGGAGCTTTTTGAAGAGGATATTAATTATAAAGATGATTACCTGGTTATGACGAGTCGCGGTTGTCCCTATAGTTGCAGTTACTGCTGCGAAAGCTACTACAACAAGCTTTATAGCCGAAAATTTTTCCGAAGAAGAGGTGTGGATTCAGTCATCAATGAACTCGTTATTATGAAAAAGCGCTATCACTTTCGGGAAGTGATGTTTAATGATTCTATTTTCTTTACTGACCTTCGGTGGCTTCGGGAGTTACTGGAAAGATATAAAACTCACGTTGGGGTGCCGTTCCGATGCTTTGGAAGGGTTAATGCCTTCAATGAAGAGGTGGCGGAACTACTGAAGGGGGCAGGATGTTACGCGATTGAATTTGGTATTCAAACTCTGAATGAATCGCTTCGGAAAAGAATATTACATCGGCCCGAACGTAATCAGGATAGTATGAAGGCGTTCACGATTTGTGATACCTACGGAATTCGCTACGATATTGATCATATGTTTGGGTTACCCGAGGAACGGGAAGAAGATCATATCTATGCCGCACAGGTGTATGGAAGATTAAAATACTTGAATCGGATTAAATGCCACAACCTCAGCTACTTCCCCAATTTACCGATAACATTATCGGCACAAGCGAAGGGATTACTCTCTTACCCGGATGTGCAACGTATTATCGCCGGTGAGGATGAAAAGGATTTTTTCCATAGCGATTCGGTAAAAGAAAGGGGATGGCAGCAGACCAATAAGGGTTACCAAATCCTCTATAAATTTTTACCTCTCCTGCGTCCAGCGCAAATCTCGTTTCTTCTTACCCATAACTTACAGAAGAAATTACATTACTTGCCACAACCAGTCGTTATTTTCCTTCAAATGCTGGTGGCTATCCGGGGAAAAGACTATCGCTTTCTTTTGTACGTAAAATATTACTATTGGAGAATCAAGCGCTGGCTTGGGCTTCGGTTGAAACTTGAAACTTGATGCAGGATACTTGATGCAGGATACAGGATGCAGGAATAGCAAATTACTCTGCACCTTGGATTATGAATCTTGTATCTTTTTTACAAAACCCCTTGACATTTTTTAAAAAATTGTGAAAATGAACTTATTCATAAGGGAGGTGGGAATGAAAACCCAAAAATTTTTAGAGATGGAAAAAGGATTTACCCTGATCGGAGTCGTTCTCCTACTCCTTGCAATAGGGATTATCGCAGTTATCGCCGGCGTACTCGGCGTCAAATTACAGTTCATTGCCAAGGAACGCAACACCGTAAATAGAATGATCGTCATAAGGGATGCGTCAAAGGACTATTACCGCGGTCACAGGAATTTGCCGGATCCAGCAGGGACAAATGTTCCAGTTCAAGACCTCGACGTGGAACAGAAATACCGAGTAGACGCCTGGGGGCAGTATTTTTATTACAATCGGATTACAAAGACTGTTGATGGGATTTCTCCCGCTACTATTACCATTACTGCTACAAATATCATCGGTTTGAGCGTGAATGGGAAACAGGTTGCCGGAGTTATCATAAGCGGTGGAGCTAACCAAACAATTGAACCAAGCACAATATCGGGAACAACCTTTACAAAAACCGGTGACGACATTGTGGTTCCGATTAACGTGCAGGCTGAAGCCATAGAGATTGCCAATAATGAGCTTCATATAATGGCCAAAAAAGCATGTGCCTATAGGTGCGGCCATCCAGACTGGCCAGACTTCATTTACAACGAGGTTGATGTTGGCAAGGCTATCATCCAAACTTTTTCTTTAGGCAATGTATTTGTCTATGACCCCTGGCTTACTCCTTATCTATGGGAAAAGCCTAATATAAGAGTACGAACTTACGGGCCTGACTTAACAGCTTTATCACCTGACGATTTGTATGTAATAGCCGGGGGGTTGCCCTGTTGTCCGGGAGCAGGGGTGCCTGAGCC
>JAZDOO010000334.1:0-4185 GCA_043798555.1 Pseudomonadota bacterium
TATCTATATCACCACCCGAGAAGGTAAGTTTGTTGACATCAACCAAGCTGGGTTGGAACTTTTTGGCTATACCAAAGAGGAAATAATGAGTTTGAATGTCCAACACACATATATTGATCGTAATGACCGGGCAAAGTTTCAGCAAGAGATAGAAAAAAGGGGTTTTGTTAGAGACTTTGAGATAAAGTTTTGCAAGAAAGACGGAACAGAGATAGATTGCCTGGTCACCGCTATTCTCCAGCGGGCCAATAATGGAAGCATTCTGGGATACCAGGGAATCATCCGTAACATCACCGAACGCAAGCGGGCGGAGGAGGCGCTGCAGGAGAGCAAGGAAAAATACCGCAATCTGGTGGAATCCATCAGCGATGTCGTCTATGCAATCGACAGCAGCGGCGTGCTCACCTACATCAGTCCGGTCGTCAAGAATACATTAGGGTATGAACCCGATGAACTCATCGGCAAGCAGTTCCTTGAGTTTGTGCACAAGGAGGACCACGATCTTCTAATGAGAAGATTTTCTGAGTTCTACGGGGGAATTGTAAGGCATATCGATTATCGCGTGATCGGCAAACAGGGTGATATCAAGTGGGTGAGGACGCTGACCAATCCCATTATCGAAGAGGGGGGCTTTGTGGGTGGGCGCGGGGTGATCATTGACATCACTGAGCGCAAGCGGGCCGAGGAGGCGGTAAGAGACGCCTTCAATCGATGGCAGAGCAGCGTTGATGGAATTAAAGACTCTATTTTCTTACTCGACAAAGAGGGAGTCATTTTTCAGATTAATAAAAATGCGGCGAAATTGTTTGGCAAAACTGAAAAAGAGATACAAGGACATCACTGCTGGGAGATTGTCCACGGCACATCAGAACCGATAGCGGGCTGCCCTATTGTTAGGATGAAACAGAGTAAACAAAGAGAGACCATGCTTTTACCTGTAGACGACAAATGGTATGAAGTAACCGTTGATCCACTGCTTAATCAGGACGGTAATCTACTTGGTGCTGTCCATATTATTAGTGACATCACCGAGCGCAAGCGGGCCGAGGAGGTGCTACGGGAGAGTGAGGAAAAGTTCCGGACTCTCGTGGAAGGGTTAAGTGAAGCTGTATATAGGATGACGCTGCCCGATGGCATATATAATTATTTTAGTCCTTCGGTGAGGGAGATTTTTGGATACAGTGCAGAAGATTTTCTCAATAGACCTCTTTTTATAAAAGAGATCATCCATCCTGATTTTGTCAAATATTTTGAGGGAAAATGGTCAGATCTGATAGAAGGTAATGTGCCCACTACATATGAATATAAAATAATCGATCCCGGAGGCAATGAGAGGTGGATATTACAATCGAACAAGGGGATATTTAACAATCAGGGGAACATTATCGCAATAGAAGGTCTTTGTAGGAACATTACAGAGCGCAAGAAGGCAGAGGAGGCATTAAGAGAATCAGAAGAGAGATATCGCTCTCTGTTTAAGAATATGCTCAACGGTTATGCCTTCTGTAAGATGCTGTTTGACAAAGAGAATAAACCGGTAGATTTTATCTATATTGACGTCAACGATGCTTTTGAAAAACTAACTGGATTGAGAAAAGAAGATGTTATCGGCAAAAGAGTCACCGAAGTTATACCAAGCATTAAGGATTTAAACCCTGAATTAATCCCTACCTATGGGGAAGTTGCTTCCACTGGTAAACCAGCTGCCTTTGAGGTTTTTTTTAAACCCCTGGATATATGGTTGACTATCTCTGCATACAGCCCGCATAAAGACTATTTTGTGGCTATCTTTGATAACATCACCGAGCGTAAGCGGATGGAGGAGGCGCGGGAGCGGCTGATGGCCGATCTTGAGGCCAAAAACAAGGAGATGGAAGCCTTCGTGTACACTATCTCCCACGACCTGAAAGCGCCCCTTGTCTCCCTGAACGGCTTCTCCGGTGCATTGCAGAAGGAGTACGAAAGCCAGTTGGGTGAGGAGGGCAGGCACTACCTGGAGCGCATCCAAGCCAATGTGGCCCATATGGAAGCCCTCATCAAGAGCCTGCTGGAGCTATCGCGCATCGGGCAGGTGGTAGGGGCAATCGAGGAGATAGACGTGGCGGCGATGTTGAGGGAGATCCGGGATAGGCTGGCGGTTAGGCTGAAGGAGGCGGAGGCGGAGTTTGTGGTGCAGGAGCCGCTGCCCACCGTCTGCGCCGACCGAGGCCGTATCCACCAGGTGTTCGCCAATCTGATAGAAAACGCGGTAAAATTCAGGAGCGCGGAGAGACCGCTGCGCATCGAGGTGGGCTGCCGGCAGGAGAGCGGTTTCTATCGCTTCCACGTGGCCGATAATGGCATCGGCATCGCCCCCCAGTACCACGAGCAAATCTTCACTCCCTTCCGAAAACTGCATCCGGAGATCGAGGGCGTCGGGATTGGACTGGCCCTGGTCAAGAAGATCGTGGAACACCACGGCGGCCGCGCCTGGGTGGAGTCAGAGGCTGGGAAGGGATCGACCTTTTATTTTACGATACCCATAACAAGTAAGCAGTAAGCAGTGAGCAGTAAGCAGTAAGAAGTTGGTAATAGGCAATGGAGTGCGATTGCTGGAAGGAAAGAGATGATGGATGAAGGACGAGAGACGAGAGACGATAGACGATTGATTTGTCAATCAATCGGAAAAAGATTTAATCCATTTACTCTGGAAAAATGCACGGTATTTATTGTCAAAAGCGGAACATTATTAGAGATACAGATGCCTGCAATCAGTGTATCAGGAATTCCGATTCCTTTGCCTTTTCTATCAAGAGAGGATTCAATGTTAGCGGAAACTTCTGATGCCTTTAAGTCAAAAGGAAGGATAACAAATTGATATATAAAATCGTCTATCCGATCTTTACGCTTCATTTTCGTGTGTCCAAGGTAGAGTTCATAAGCAGTAATAGCAGTAATGCATGGCTCATATCCTTCGAGGATTTTCAGAAAAAGATTAAAGCCTGGGGTTCTTTTTCTAAGGAAATCTACACAGACATCCGTATCTATGCAGACAAGCTCTTTTGCCATTTGTGCCAGTCCTTACGTATTTCCCTAAATACACTGTCAACATCCTCACCTTCCCATATGCCTGCATACTTCATGATATTTTTGATTTTATTCTTTCTTCCTAAAATAAGTAATTTGCCTTTTTCTACTCTTGCTTCAACGATCATCCCGTCTCTTAATGAAAGTTTTTTGGCAACTCTTGCGGGAATAGCAATGGCTTCTTTTCTTGTCACTTTTGATTCAAACATTTTTTTGAGCCTCCATCAAAGAGAAAATTATTCTTTCTTTATATCTCCATTTAACCATTTATCGCCTGTTTTGTCAAATGAGGTATGCAAAACGAGGGGCGATGGACGAAAGACGAGGGAAGAGTGATGAAACAAACGAATTAAAAAGAAAAGAAGGCAAAAAGCAAAAAGCGGAAGGCAGTAGGCAGAAAGAAGAAAGAAGAAGGCAGAGAGCAGAAGGCAGAAAGCAAAAGGGAAAAGGCCAAAAGCAAAAGGGAAAAGGCAAAAGGGAAAAAGCAGAAAGCAGAGAGCAGAAGGAAAAAGGCAAAAAAATAGAACGCAGAAGGCGGAATGCAGATGCCAGTAAATAGATAATTTATCAAATAACCACTGCCTACTGCCTTGTGCTTACTGCCTACTGGCAAGGAGGGGGGTAAAATGCGGGGATACAAGGATTTAAAAGTCTACCAATTAGCGTATAAGTTAGCTATGGAGATTTTTAACGAATCTAAATCGTTTCCCAAAGAGGAGCGTTATTCCCTAACAGACCAAATTCGTCGCTCATCACGTAGTGTTGCTACAAACATCGCAGAGGCTTTTAGAAAGCGTCAGTATCCTAATATGTTTGTGAATAAACTTTCTGATTCTGATGCCGAAACAGCCGAAACGCAAGTCTGGCTCGACTTTTCTTTCGACTGTGGTTACCTATCGCAGAAACGTCGCGACGAATTAGTTGCCAGTTATGAAGAAATTGGCCGAATGCTTGGTAGTATGATAGCCGCTCCAGAAAAATTTCGAATAAAGTAGGCAGAGAGCAGAAGGCAGTAGGCAGTAATAATTTGTATATTCCTGATTACTGCATTCTGCATTGTGCTTTCTGCTTTCTAATTTTTGCTGCTTTCTGCATACTGCCTTCTGCCTACTTATGAAA
>JAZDOO010000015.1:0-5601 GCA_043798555.1 Pseudomonadota bacterium
TCGGCTTTTATTGAGGAGTGAAAATATTTTTTAGAAAAGAAAGGGTAGAGGTGGATTTGATTTTTCAAAAGATTAGAAAATAAATTATACTAAAAACAAGAATGGAGATTATGGAATGCCAGTGAAAAGCTGCACAGAGGACAAAAAGAAAGGTTGGAAGTGGGGAAATTCTGGAAAGTGTTATGTTTACCCCGATGGAGACGAAGATGCTTCAAATTCAGCAAAACAAAAGGCTTATTTACAAGGGGCTGCGGTGACAGGCGGCAAAATGACAGAAGATGAACATTTAATTGAAGGGATTGGGTTTGTTTCTCATTCTCTGGAGGGAGGAAAATGAAGGTCCAGGTTAAACTTTTACATCACTACAGGGATTTGGTGGACTCTTGGGATGAGAGTCCTTTTAAAGACATCCAAGAGGCCCAGATTGATGAGACCACTCATACCATTAAAGGTACATGTGTTTTTGGAACTCGCCATAGCAAGAACGGTTATGATTATGAGGATGCTGCTATTTCCAGGCTAGCTTTACTAACCGAAGGAGCCAAGTTTTTTATCAATCATCCAAGTAAATCGGAACAAAAGGATCGTGATGGAGTAAGAGATATTCGGGATTGGGCAGGTGTCTATACTTCTCCAAGACAAGAGGGGGCAGAGAAGGTTTTTGCTGATCTTAAAGTTCGGCCTGCCTTCTGGGAACTGGTCAGGGATGTTGCCATAATGAAACCTCCTGGAATTGGGAATAGTATCAATTCCAGGGTTAAGATCTTCAAGGATCATGCAGGGAAGGAGCATGTGGTTGATATTGATGTGTTGAAAAGCATTGATTTAGTTGCCTCGGCGGCCACAACCTCTAACTTGTTTGAAAGTCATAAAGGAGAAGCAATGGAAATTAATGTCGAGGAAATTGTTGATCAAATTTTAGTGGAAACTCAGGAGAAGACCCAGGAAGATATGACTTATCAGCTCGTAAGGGATATTAGTGAGGGGCTTTTGGCGGATAAGATCAAGGAGCAGGAGATTAGCAGGAAGGTCAGTGAACTTCAGTGGAAGGCTGGGGATGCCATTGAGGAAATTTTGAAGGACAAGGCTAAGGATATGAAAGGAAAGAAGACTGAGATCACCGCCGTATTGGATGATCTTGAAAGCATGATTAATGACATTTTGGCAGGCAAGAAGGTTGCCGCCCTAGAAATCAAAAAGGAGGATGACGAAATGGAATTTGGAAAATTGACGTTAGAGGATCTTAGCAAGGAACGGCCTGATATCATCAAGATGATTGAGGCTTCTATCAAAGGGACAGATAAGGTGGTTACTTTGGAGAATGACAACAAGACGCTGAAAACTTCCCTGGAAGCCATGACTACGGAACGTGATACTCTGAAAACTTCCCTGGAAGCTGTGACCAAGGAACGGGACATTCTGAAAGCGAAGGTTGATGAGTATGAGACCAAGGAAAAGGGTGCCAAGAAAGAGGCCTTTATTGCCGAGAAAATGGCCGAACTCAAAGTTCCCAAGGACATTATCACCCCGGTATTCAAAACTTCTTTGATGACGATGGAAGATAAGGATATCGTCGAGGCTATGACAGATCGGAAAGATATTTTCCTGAAAGGCCAGAAGGTGGTTAGAGGGGCTGGTGACGAGCATACGGTTATAATTGATGCCAATGAAAGTACCGATGAGATCACCAAGAAGACAGAAAAGGCCGTTATGGGAATGAAAGAAGCCGCTGGCAGATAAGTATCTGTTGTGCGAGTAAAGTTAAAGGAGGAACAATTAAATGCCTGATCCGAGAATAGAATATCTCAGAGGACAGACCAATGAGATTTATGTGAGAGTTCATGGGAAGACCGTTATAAAAAAGGGCGAGTTAGTATTTCTTGCCCAGGATAGCTATGTACTTGTAGGAGCAACAGCCGATGGCTATGGTTATCCTGCTTTGCAATTAGCAGGGGTCACTCCGACTTATTTTTCAGATAACCTGGCTGGGATCTCGATGAAAGGAAGTGAGTCGGGGGTAACTGAGGATATTCCTGTAGCGCAATCCGGAATTTTCAGGGGCCAGATCAAGTTAGGGACCAGTGCCACGAGTATGTCGGTTTACCCTGGAGCTTTGGTTTCTACTTGTACCCTTGGAGCATCTGGAGTCACACCTTCGGGGACGACCTTCAGGGTTTCCGTCCTGGCCGCTTCTGAGACTACAAGATGTATGGTTGGTAGGGCTATTCATAGGAAAGCCGCTTCAACCTATGTTGACTTCATGCTTATGACCAAATTGTCTGGGGCGTCTATTACGCTTCGGTAAATAAGACAATCTGGCAGAAATAAAGTTAAAGGAGGAACAATTAAATGCCTGATCCGAGAATAGAATATCTCAGAGGACAGACCAATGAGATTTATGTAAAGGTTCATGGTAAAACTATGGTTAAAAAGGGCGAGCTTATAGTCCTAGCGCAAGATGCTCAGGCTATTACAGGAGCAGTTGCGGATGGTTATGGGTATCCTGTAAATCCCTATGGCAAAGGGAAAGGAGCAACTTCAAACTATTTTGCAAATAACCTGGCTGGGATCTCGATGAAAGGAAGTGAGTCGGGGGTAACTGAGGATATTCCTGTAGCGCAATCCGGAATTTTCAGAGGTCAGATCAAGTTAGGGACCAGTGCTACAAGCAAACACGTTTACCCTGGAGCAATGGTTTCTGCTTGTAGCATAGGGACTTCTGGTGTATCTACTTCAGGAACGACATTTGATGTTATAACCTTGGCAGCTACTGAATTTACCACAGGCCATGTCGGAAGAGCTGTCCGGAAACAAGCTTCAGCAACTCATGTTGATTTTATGCTTATGACCAGATTGTCTGGATCTTCTATCCAAGCGAGATAGGACGTGAAATGTGGGCGATTACGACCGGAGAATAAGAGATGAAAGTTGGAGGGAAACATTTAATCTTCAGGGGAGTAGTAAAGTTCATGGGAATATTGAGATTGACGAAGGGGATTTACTCTTTCTTGATCAAGTCAATAAACTCAGGGACTTTGGCATTTCAACTGCAGATGGCTATGCCTATCCTTTTAGCAAACTCTCCGGTACAACTAAAACCTTGGCAAGCAATAGAACATTGGCTTATCAGAACTTTTTTGGCATTGCGGCAAGCTCTTCTGAGACGGGGGTCACGGAAGAGATCAGTGTTTACCTCAAGGGGCCTTTCCGTTATCCCTTGCGCAATGCCAGGAGTGTTAAGGTGGGGGATTATATTGTCCCCGCAGGTTCAGGTGTGACCCTCTATAACCAAGCGGTAGCGGCAGTGAAAAGCGGATGCAGTGATATAATTGGAACGGTAGCGAGAAGCGGAGATTTCAAATCTGAAGTGGACGGAATATTTGTAAGCAAGGTTTTGGGGCTGAACAAGTTCTCAGACCTAACAAAATAAAAATAGAGGGAGGATAAAAAGATGTTCGTAACAAAGATTGGTGTTGCACTAAGGGATATGGTTGAGAGTCTTGGCCCAGTGGGAACCAAGGTGGCGATCAGAGAAATGCTCAAAAAGAAAGAACTCAAGCCGGAAGATTTTACAAGTTTCCAGGAGATCTGGGCAGCGTGTGAGCGGGATAAGATGGGTAATGTAAGGCACTTTTCTGAGGCAGTGTCGTCTGATCTTTTCCCGGTCATTACAGGGGAGATCATCTCTGCCAAGATTATCGCAGGATATGATTCTATCAAAAGGATCGGGGATATGCTTACTACCACGATGACATCGAAGATGAAGACAGCAACCTATGCTGGATTTACCGCTTCCAAGGGACCGGATGTGGTTCTCGAAGGTGCTCCTTACAACGACAGTGGGCTGGATGAGAAATGGGCCAGCATCAGCCACACCAAGTATGGCCGGATTATCTCCGTTACAGAAGAGACGATCCTTTTTGATCAGACGGGTCAGGTTCTTGTCTTCGCAGGCAGGATCGGAGAAAAGGCCGCTCTATACAAAGAGAAACTCACTGTGGAAGGCATCCAGGATATTAACAGTAATGTTTATAAGCCTGCCGGTGTGGCAACGGCCTTCTACCGGTCCACTGCTTCAGGGGACCGCAAGATCAACCTGGCGACCTCTGCTCCGTTTGGTGAGGCTGGATTGCTTGCCCTGAAAAAGGTGATGGATGCCATGACGGACGAGGAAGGTGATTATATCACCTTGGGATTGGGGCAGCTTTATGGTCTGTTCCCGGTGGATCTGGAAGTCAGGGTGAAACAAATGCTCAATTCTACCCTGGTACCTGAAGGTGTTTCTAATGCTACAAATACCTGGAAAGGTTGGTTCACTCCGTTGGCTTCCCCGTATGTATCAGGTCAAAGTACCTCGGCATGGTATGTGGGCGATTTCCGCCAGGATTTCATCTGGAGCGAGGTGTGGCCCCTACAGACATTTACTGCTAAACCCGGTCATGAAGACGAGTTTAACAGGGACATAAAGAGCAAAACAAAGGTCCGCTTCTACGGTGAAATCGGAGCTGTGGACGATAAACACAGTTTTAAATGCACGGCGTAATTAACAAGTTAGCTGGATAGGGTGCGCACCTGACAAGGCAGTTTCCTGACTGCCTTCCAGCTAAAAAATCAGGAACTCTACAGGAGGAGTAAATGATTAAGTTAAAGAGAAGAATACTTTGTAAATGTGGTTGTGGGGAATATGCAAAACGTGGAAATGAATTTATTCAGTATCACCAACACAGAGGGAAGAAACAATCTTATGAAACTGTCATTAAGAAGGTTTTTGCTTATACTGGAAAATGGCCAATGTCAAAATTAAGATTATGTGAATGCGGAACTTGCGACGAGTATATTAAGAGCGATTCCCATAGGTTTATCTTGGGTCACCAACGGAAAAATAAAAAATCACTAGAAGGTTCAAAGAAATTGAAAGAAAAATGGCAAGACCCTATATGGAGACAAAAGGTTATAGCTGCCCAAAATGAAGGGAAGTCAAGACCTGAAGTTAAAAAAAGAAGAATTGAAATTGCTAGAAAACAATTTTCTACTCTAGAAGCTCGGGAAAGGAATTCAGAGGCAAGAAAAAAGGAATGGGCAGATCCTATATTAAGAGAAAAATTTTGTTTGGCAAGAAGAAATGGGTGGCCTGAAGAATCAAGGAGAAGAAAGTCCCAACAGGTAAAAGAATATGCTGCAGATCCATTAGTTCGGGAACGACTTTCTAAACAGGCTAAAGAACGGATGGAAATTCCTGAAAATAGAGAAAGAATATCTGAATCAGTAAGGCAAGTATGGGCTAATAATCCTGAACTTCGACAATGGAGAGCTGAGAAGTCATATGAACAAATGAAAAGACAGTGGCAAGATCCTGATTATATTTTTAAAATGATAGGACCGAATGCTCCTGGATGGAAAGGTGGGATTCAAGCCGAACCTTATTGTGAAGTTTGGAGCAATAAAGATTTCAAGGATTTTATCAAAGAAAGGGACGATTACCAATGTCAAAATCCTGATTGCCTAAAGACTTCAGAAAGACTCTGCATTCACCATATTGATTATGATAAGCAAAACTGTAGATTTTGGAATTTGATTACCTTATGCATAGGTTGTAATAGT
>JAZDOO010000354.1:0-13946 GCA_043798555.1 Pseudomonadota bacterium
ATGGAGCTACCGGAGTTTCCACGAGTAGTACGGTGACTGCTACCTTTAATGTGGATATGAATGCGTCCACCCTGACCAATGCTACTTTTGCCTTGGGACAAGGAACATTGCTCACTCCGGTTACTGGATCAGTGAGTTATAGCTCTTCGAATCGGACGGTAACCTTTACTCCGAGCACCGCGCTTCAGGCTAATACGCTATACACGGCTACTCTTTCTACTGGTGCGCAAGGTTCTGGCGGATGTGCTTTGCAGTATGCTAAAACCTGGTCATTTACCACCGGCAGCGGCGGGGCAACCAGCGGATGTATTGACCCCATAAGCATTTCTCTCAGCCAGACCTGCGGAGACGTGAACGAGCCAGTGACCATTACTGTAAACTCTCAAGCGAGTGGACTCAAATATAAGTTCTTCGCCGGCTTATATGATTATTGTGCAGGTGAGAGCCCTTCCTGGGCAATTCTCAGGGACTGGAGTACTACCAATACTTACACTTACACTCCAACCTCTGAGGGAAGAATGATTTTTTATGTTTGGGTTGCCAGTGATACTACTAACCCCTGTACAGGTTTTGCGGCTATCTCCTACACAGTAGGTCAAACAAGTAGTGGAGGAACTGGCACTTTACAGGTCACGGTAGTTGACGCTACGAATGCAAATCCGATTTCCGGAGCCTCACTTTCTTTTGCGGGCAGTTCGGGTTCTACCAGTTCCTCGGGAGTCTATACCTTCTCCAATGTAGCCGCCGGTACCAATACCCTGACTACCAGCAAGAGCGGGTATATTACCAATACCCAGTCAGAAACCCTCACGGCAGGAGAAAGTAAGCAAATTACGGTAGCTCTTTCTCCCCAAATGGCAGCCGGCCAAATGCGCATTGTGCTCACCTGGGGAGCATCGCCCAGCGACCTGGATTCTCACCTCACCGGGCCACCGGCATCAGGAACCACCCGGTTCCATGTCTATTATTCTAACAAAACTCCCTCGGGAGCTGATGCGAACCTGGATGTAGATGACACTTCCAGCTATGGCCCGGAGACCATCACCATAGCTCAGCTTCATAGTGGACCGTATAAGTACTATCTCCATGATTATACAAATAAGTCCGCTACCAGCAGCAGTGCTATGGCCCAATCCGGAGCAAAGGTTCAGGTTTACAGTGGTTCAAGCCTGGTTGCTACCTACAATGTCCCGTCCGGTGCGGGAACATTGTGGTATGTGTTCAGTATGGATGGGACTTCCGGGGCTATTACCCCCCAGAACCAGATGATGTATGAATCCAGCCCGACCGGGCCATCAATTCAATCCGCCGGTGCTGAATTGGGGGTCTTCCAGAACCTTCCCGAAAAATAGGGTAAGGGATCAGTAATTATGTAAATAACAAAACCAAGAAGGGTGGATTGGAGAACCAATTCACCCTTTCTCATTTAAAAAGGTAACGTAGGGGAAGGCAAATGATTTAGGATTTAGTGCTTAGAATTTAGAGTAATTAACCAATCAATTTCTGGGGGTAGCCAATGCCAACAATGGAGTATGAAGGTGTGAGAATAGCTGTTGATGATGAGGGGTATCTGGTAAATTTCGATGACTGGAGTGAAAAGGTTGCCTGTGCTCTGGCAGATAGAGAAGGAGTAAGTCAGGGATGTCCGCTTACCAAGGAACGGATGGATATTTTAAAGTTTATGAGAGACTATTACAAACAACATGGATCGTTCCCCGTTCTTCGCGCGGTCTGCAAAAATATCCATCAGCCCAAAGAGTGCACCTACGAGCAGTTTCCCGATCCGATTACTGCCTGGAAGATTGCCGGCCTTCCCCAACCCACAACCGAGGTATTTGCTTATCTCAGGCACCATCAATAAGTCAAACCATTGAGCAATACCTCACCCTTTGATACAAAAGAATTGAGAAATTTTTTTGTATCAATAAAGAGAAACCGTTTTCCTTCTTTTCTTCTACGAGCCCTTTTTATGCGAAAGAAGTTTTAATTGCTAAAGGTATCAGCTTTTCTTTGGCGGAGCAGCCTTTTTCTTAGCAGGAGCCTTCTTTTTGGGGGCTGCCTTTTTTTCCTCTGCTTTTGCCTTTTTCATCTCCGCCTCAAGTTTCTTGAGCCTCCCTTGAGTCATGGTGAGCTTCTTGGTTAAATTATTTATGGTCATTTTGGCGTACTTGATTCTTAATTCCACCTGTTTTGTTGTCGCCATAGTAATTCCTCCTTTTGGTAAAAGTTAGTGATACTATATATAGTATTTTGAGAATTTTTCCCACAATATATAGTAAAAGTCAAGAAAAAAATTACATGGACTTTTTTCTTGATACTTAGGTACCTTTCCCTGTATATTTTGCTTACCAGTGGATTTTTTGTCCTGCAATAATGATGAAAACAGGATAAGGAGGATGCATGAAAATTAAAAAAACACGCTCTATTCAGCAGATAATAGACGACCAGGTGAATAAGTGGAAGGTAGTAAGTACGGAAAGGGCTAAAGAAAAAACGGCTGTTCCCGTGATCACCATTTCCCGGCAGCTTGGCAGTGAAGGGCAGCTTGTGGCCAAACGGCTTGCAGAGGGCCTCTTACCTATACTAACTTTTACCAGTCATGACAACTTTTCGATTGACGTTACCCGTCCTACTGGCGCGGGATGGGTGTAATGAAAAAAAACACTCACGCCAAAGAATTTCTCCCTACCCGCTTTTAGAGTCTTGCCGATGGCGTACAATAATATCATCTTCTTCATCTTATCGCTCATTGCGTATGTAACGTATATCCCGAAGGGTAATGGAGATTTTTTCCTTTTCTTACCCTCCTTTTTAGCACTTACAGGGGGATATTACCTCCTTACCCGGGTTACATACCGCACTACGAGTAAAAAATTTGAGAAAGAACCACATGAAGGAATAATTACTAGTTCCCTTAGTGGAACTTTGGAAAAAAAATTTATTCTCCTTGCTTTGCTCCTTTATCTTTCCTTAATTTACCTGTGCGACCTTAAGAACATACTTTGGAGGATTACCTTTCTCAAACAATCTTCTTTTCTTGACCTTACTGCTGGATTTATTCCATTCTGGCTGTTCCTTATGATCCTTTGGTCAAATGCTTTCACCCTTTTTCGCACAGTCAACGATCTAAAAACTGACCGAAAAACATACCTTCTTTCTCACCTAAGGCTGAATGTGCCCATTCTTTTGCCGGTTTTTTTCTTTTCCTTCCTTCAAGATATTTTTGACCATTTTTTTGGAACGGTGTTTGAACCTTTAGAACTATTTTTCTCCTCGGATTTCCTTTGGTTTACACCGCTTTTCATTCTCATGATGATTTTTTATCCCGTGGTTATCAGGGTTATTTGGGGGTGTTATCCTTTCCCGAAGGGCGCGCGTCGGGACAAGATAGAAGTATCCTGTGAGAAGGCCGGACTGAATGTTTCTAACATTTTTATCTGGCCTACCTTTCATGGCCGCTCTTTAACTGCGGGAATCACTGGGATGGTAGGGAAATTCCGGTATTTTTTTATTACCCCAGAGTTGCTCACGATTTTGAACGATGATGAAATAGAGTCAGTGATCGCTCATGAGGCTGGTCATGTCAAAAAAAGGCATATGTACTACTATGCCTTGCTCTTTTTCGGGTTTCCTCTCTTTATGCAGCTTATCTTTGATCTGTTGTCTTTAATTTATTATGGATTTTCCGATTTTGTCCCACAGGACATATTCATCTGGATCTCTGATCCTACTACCCTCTCATTAACCATGTTATCTTTTTTTGCAGTTTTTACGCTCTTTTATTTGCGAATTTTTTTCGGACTTCTTTCCCGAAACTTTGAACGTCAGGCGGATCTCTTTGTGTTTGAGGTAGTGGGACATCCTTTACATTTAATATCCTCGCTGGAAAAAATATCTTATTATGGAGGTCATGGTAAGGACATTCCCAACTGGCATCACTATAGTATCGGTCAAAGGATAGGATTTCTCTACGCCTGCCTAAAAGACAGGCATAACCAGGACATCCACCAAAAGAAAGTACGCACTATTACACGATCATTTGTTTCAGTTTTTGTTTTAACCTTACTATTGGTAGGTGTACTCAATTATTCTGAGTTCAGAAAGATTGTCAAATTTACTCTTATGGAGGAGCAGGTGCAACGTTTAATTGCCCGTAATCCGCAAGATATAGAATTAAAGCTTACCCTGGCAGATATCTATTTGGAAAAGAAAAACTATGGTTGGGCGGAGTCAACCTATCAACAAGTCCTTCACTTTGATCCTGAGCATGCAAGAGCATTGAATAATTTGGCCTGGCTTTATGCTACTTCAGAAGATAAAAGATTCCGGAATAAAGCCAAGGCGCTTACCTTGGCCCTTAAGGCCGCAGAGATGCGCACCCGGGATCCGTATATATTAGACACCTTGGCAGAAACTTATTTTATCAATGGAAAGCGGAAGGAAGCTTTACTGGCCATTGAGGAGGCTATTGCACTTAAACCCGAAGATATGGAGTATTACCTGAAACAAAAGCAGAAATTTTGTTCGGCTCCCTTTGATTAAATAAAATAAAAAAGCAAGCAATTTTTGGATCGAATTTAAGATTGAGTTATTTTTGACAATATGCGATAGAGAAAAATAAAATACCTTTTTAGAGAGAGTTTATATGAAGGAACTTAAAAAAGTTGTTTGTATCCAGTGTCATTCCGGTTGTCGTCAAGTGGCGGCGATAGAAGACGGTAAGCTGGTAGGGGTAGGGCCAGACATGGATTTCCCTAAGGCTAAGCTTTTTGCCCCCATTGTGAAAGGGTGCCCCCGGGCCAATGCCATTGTGGATTATTTCTATCATCCAGGGCGGTTAAACTACCCGCTAAAAAGAATAGGGAACCGGGGAGAAGGTAAATGGAAGCAAGTATCCTGGGATCAGGCTTTGGATGAAATCGCCGATAAGATGCGGCGCCTCATGGAACAATACGGGCCGGAAACCATTGGCACCACTACTGGTACTGGAAGAACCACGGATGAGTTTCGGTGGCGTTTTTTTAACCTTCTGGGGAGTCCCAATGTGGTGGGCCAGGCGGAGATTTGTTATGGAGAGTACTTAGCCTTAATGTACGCCCTCTACGGATGGAAGCTTTTTCCTGTGGTCCGGCCTGAGACCCGCTGCATTATCGTGTGGGGTGGGGGTGGTCCCAGATACTGGAATGCCCTCTGGAGGAATATTATCCAAGCCCAGAAAGAGGGAACTAAGCTTATCGTTATTGATCCCCGCGGTATAGATACAGTAAGACATGCTGATCTATGGCTTCAGGTGAGACCGGGCACTGACTGTGCTCTGGCTATGGGCATGCTTCGTTATATCATTGACGAAAAACTTTATGACCAAGAATTTGTGGAGCGGTGGTGCCATGGGTTTGATGCACTACAGGAAAGGGTAAAGCCATTTACCTTACAAAAGGTATCCGAGATTACCTGGGTTCCTGAGGAAAAGATACGAACCGCAGTGGAGTGGTATGCCACCCTTAAACCCGCGGCTATGACCCATGGCCTTGGGATTGAACACACAGAAAATTCCATGGAAACCCTCCACGCTGTTTTTTCGTTGCGCGCTATAACGGGAAATATTGATGTTGCAGGGGGGGATATCTTTACCACTCCCTATCCTGGTATCATTCAGGAACAGGAAATGGAACTTCTCGACAAGATTCCGCTGGAGCAAAAGAAAAAACAGCTTGATGTGGATCGGTTCCGAATTCTTAGCCGTGAAGGCTTTGATGTAATTCAGGAATCCGTTTCAAAAGCTTGGGGGAGTCTGGCCTTAAATCGGTCGAGTCAGTTTCAGTGTTTTGCCCATGCTCCAACTCTTTACCGGGCTGCTATCACGGGAAAGCCCTATCCGGTGAAGGGATTAATTACCCTTTCCAGCAATCCCATGGTAACCCAAGCCAATACCAAACTTATCTATGAAGCCTTAAAAAGTCTCGACCTTTACGTGGTGGTGGATTTCTTCCTGACTCCCAGTGCGCAACTGGCTGATTATGTTCTTCCGGGAATTACCTATCTGGAGAGGCCGTGGATTTGGGCCTATGCGATGATCGTGGGAAGTGAACGGGCGATGCCTCCGGTAGTGCCCGGAAAGTATGAACGGTGGTCTGATTATAAGTTCTGGAAGGGGTTGGGAGCGCGATTGGGACAAAAAGAATACTGGCCGTGGGAAGACCTGGAAGAGGTTTATGATTATCGCCTCCGTCCCTCGGGGATGACCTTTAAAGAATTCATGGAAAAGGGGGGATTTGCCGCAAGCCGGGGAGAATATAAACGATATGAAAAAACGGGATTTGGGACTTTTACCGGAAAAGTAGAGCTTTACTCTACCGTCCTGGAAAGACTGGGGTACGATCCCCTCCCGGCCTTCCGTGAACCTCCGGAAAACCCGGTGAGCACCCCTGATTTAGCGAAAGAGTATCCATTCGTGCTCACCACTGGGGGGAGGTTTCTTCCCTATTACAATTCTGAGCATCGTCAGGTGGAAAGACACCGCAAACGCTACCCCTGGCCGATAATGGAGATGAATCCTGAATCAGCAAAAAAACTGGGAATTAAAGACGGAGACTGGGTCTGGATCGAATCTCCCCGGGGGCGTTGCCGACAACGATGTAAATACTTTAATGGAATTGATCCCAGGGTAGTTCATGCCCAGCATGGCTGGTGGTTTCCTGAGGAACCGGGGGAAGAGCCGAGCCTCCACGGTGTCTGGAAGTCCAATATTAATATTCTTACTGATGATGACCCGGATCACTGTAATCCCATTAACGGGGGATGGCCGCTTCGTGCGTTACTGTGTAAGGTGTATCCATGTGGGGGTAACGACGGTTAGCCGTCATTGCTAATACCAAAATAAAAAAACCCGGGCAAGGCCGGGTGTTACTATCTGAAGAATCTGCTTATGGTTGGTAATTATTAGACCAGGATCGGATGTCTGGGGGGAAGAGGAGTTCTCCCCATTTTATCGTACATAGAGCTGGCTTTGTAAAAAGTATTGTTTTTCCTGATGGTTAGAATTTGGTGAGTGAGCTTATTTACTTTTTCCTCTTCTTTTTCCAGGGCTATCTCATCGCATTCAAAGGGATGAAGCTTTTGACAAAAGCGGGCTACATGAATAAGTTCATGGGTTAAAATATATACCATGAAAGGGTAAAATTCCAAACCCGATTGCTTCCATAAAGCTTTCAGGATATTGCGGTCAAATAGACAGATCTGATACCGTTCTTCTGGAAAGGCGGACGAATTTTTCAAAGCAGGGGTGTATTTCCGGACTTCCGCAAAGACATTTCCATGTGGCCGATCTATACACACCTCAAGCTCGGTTTTTAGGTCATAACAATAATTGAACCACTCCCGCGAAGAAAAACAATAAAACCTGCGAAGATAATCTGCTGCTTCATCTAAGGCAGAATAAACTATCAGTTTTTCAGTGATATTAAAATAAGGAGAATAGATTGTTTGCTTTAATGCCATAACATAGCTGAGCCTTAAATCTTACGTTGTATCTTTGGATTTCTCGCTCTTATTATTCTCTTTAGAGACTTCAGAATCTGTGGTGTTTTGTGTATTTTTTCGTGCGTAATCAGTGAGATACCACCCTGAACCCTTTAAATGAAATGAACCAAGGGACATTAATTTTTCTAAGGATCCTTCTGCCCCACATTCGTTACAGCCTGTGATTGGTGGGTCGGTAATTTTTTGGATACATTCAGAATTGGTACCGCATTTTTTACACCTGTATTCATATATAGGCATGTTCATCTATCCCCATATTAAACTTTTGTAGATTCCTATGGAATTACGATTCGTGGGCTAAACACAAACGTTTTTTCTTGGGTTCAATTATTAACATAAGCAATTATAAAAATTCTGTCAAGAGGTGGATAAAAATTTTTTACTGGAATACGTAGCATCAACCCTATCAATCAAAAAAACTCCGGGTAATATTCTTGACTTTATCCATTGATTTTGTAACATTTTCCAAACTCGTCGAAGGGAGAAAATGAATTTTTCTGAAAAACGTTGGCACATCTTTCCGGATCAACCTCACCTCCAATCCATCCTGCAAAAGGAACTCCGTATTTCCCCTTTATTTTCCAAACTCCTCATTAATCGCAACATAACGGACCCCGATACCGCAAGGAGATTCCTTTCTTCCACTCTCCATGATCTTCGTCATCCTTTTCTCATGAAGGACATAAAAAGGGCGTCGCACCGTATTATCAAGGCAGTGCATCAAAAAGAAACCATTGGTATTTTCGGGGATTATGATGTTGATGGGATCACCGGGACAGCCATTTTAAAACTCTTCTTAGATTCTATTGGTGCGAAGGTTACTTTTTATATCCCCCATCGGGTAAAAGAAGGGTATGGGCTTAATATTCCAGCCCTTGAAGAAATTGGTGCCCGGAAAGTCTCGCTTCTCATTACCGTGGATTGCGGAATTTCCAATTATGAAGAAGTTCTCTACGCCCGTGATCAAGGAATAGACGTGATTGTTAGCGACCATCATGAAGTCCCAGAAAAAGTTCCTGAGGCTTATGCAGTAATTAACCCAAAACAGAAAGAATGTAATTTTCCATTCAAACATCTTGCCGGAGTGGGCATCGCCTTTTATCTCATTATGGCACTGCGAATACTCCTACGGGAAGAGGGGTTCTGGAGTGCAGGGAGTCCGCCTAATCTGAGGGATTACTTGGATCTCGTTGCTCTGGGCACGGTGGCGGATATCGTTCCATTGGTGGAAGAGAATCGGGTATTTGTCAAGCATGGCATAACGGTAATGAATGAGAACCGTAAGCTGGGACTCATGGCTTTAAAAAAGGTGAGCAGGCTTGAAAATGCTCCGATCACGCCCGAAATTGTTGCTTATCGAGTGGCTCCTCGCATCAATGCTGCCGGGCGTCTGAATCAGGCAGACAAAGGGGTTATTTTATTAACTACCGCTAAGCAGTGGGAGGCAGAAAGCATAGCTCAAGAACTGGATGCGGAGAATACAAAACGCCAGCACATTGAAACTACCATTGTTAAAGAAGCCTGCCGAATTATAGAAACTACTGATCACTGGGTGAATCAAAAAGCCTTCGTTTTGGCATCTCCGGATTGGCATCCCGGAGTTATTGGCATCGGAGCCTCGCGTATTGCGGAGAAATACTCTCGCCCCACGATTCTCATATCCCTCGAGGGGGATATTGGCCGTGGTTCAGCCCGGAGCATAGAGGCCTTTTCCATTTTAGCAGGGCTGAAAGGGTGCCAGGAACTGTTAATAAAATTCGGAGGGCATGAATCTGCTGCCGGTTTAACTGTTTCAAAAGAAAATATCACTCACTTGAGGGAAAAATTAAATGCCTTGGTTCATGAAGCCTTAAGCCCCGAAGACTTCATTCCTAAGATATATGTGGATACCCAAATTGATTTAGCTCAGGTTAATGAATCGCTGATTCAAGAAATTCAGGCTTTGGCTCCCTTTGGCACTGATAATCCCGAACCACTTTTTGCCTCTGACGTCCTTTCAGTGACCACCTCTCACATTGTCGGTAATGGTCATTTAAAAATGCGGATTGGGAGAAATGGGGTAAATTTCGAAGCCATAGGGTTCAGCATGGGAAATTTTATCCTAGACCCTCATTCACAAATCCGCATCGTATTCATACCTGAGATCAATACCTGGCAGGGCCTAAAAAACCTACGCCTTAGGATGAAGGATATTCAAATTATCAATGGTTAATTTTCCTCTATCCTTTTACCACCCCAACGATCATTATTCCCTCTCAAAGGCAGTGTTGCATTTATGCTAACTCACCAGACTCGGCTTTACCAAGGATAATTCTCGCTTCCACCAGTTCCCGGTATAATGCTTTCACTTTCGTTACCTTTCCTGCCTTTATTGCTTTCAGTAAATCGCCTTCGATCTCGGCAATTTCAAGCCTTTTGTAATAGTCCAGCGATTCCTTTAAATGTGCCAGTACGATTTTTCCAGTCAATACTGGATGGTTATTAGTAACATTGGCGTCTTTAAATCTCACCCCATGCTCGAGCTCTACTTCCAAACCGCGTCGGAAGTCTTCAAGGGTGATTTTCATTCCCTCAGTATTTACCTCGGCTAAGAGCACCCTGGCCTCTTTTGGCGATACCTTTGGTTCTTTCATTTTGGTCCAGTCACTAAGCTTTAATTCTTTACATACTCTCTTTACTTCCTCCGCGGTTACATATTCGGGCAGTTGCATGGTAGCCTCCTTTCTTAGTTATTCAGTTTTTATCACAATACTTCTTGTTCGTTGAGATTAGGAGAGAAATTGCTCCACCTCCTCCACCGACCTTGGTAATGAGGCAGTCAATACTTCATGGCCATCGAGTGTCACTAACACATCATCTTCAATCCGAACCCCAATGCCACGCCAGCGATCCCCAATTTCTGGCTGACCATCGGAAGGCTTAACGTCAGGAGCAATGTAAATACCTGGCTCTACGGTGAGCACGTTGCCCGGTTGCAAAATATGCGAGGTTTCCCCATACTGATAAACACCAACGTCATGAGCATCCAACCCGATCCAGTGACCAATGCGATGCATGTAAAAGGGTTTGTACTTTTCATTCTTTATCAGCTCATCCGTATCACCAGTAAGGAGACCCAACTCCACTAAGCCTTCGGTAATCACCCGAATCGCAGTTTCCTGTACCATCTTATAGGTATTGCCAGGCTTAATTTGGGCAATTGCTTGTTCCTGGGCCTCTAAGACTATTTCATAAACCTTCTTCTGTTCAGCGGTAAATTTTCCACTCACGGGAAGGGTGCGGGTAATATCAGCATTGTAATAGCCGTAAGAGCAGGCAGCATCAATCAGCAGCAGATCATTATTTTGGAGTTGTCGCTTATTGTCATTATAGTGCAAGGTGCAGCTATTGGGTCCAGATGCCACAATTGAGGGATAGGCAGGGCCATCGGCACCGTGCTTGCGAAAGATGTACTCTATTTCTGCCTGGATTTCATATTCATAAAGGCTTGGGCATGCGGTTTTCCAGGCATGTTGGTGGGCTTCTACTGAGATAGCGGAGGCTTTTTGCATCAACTCAATCTCCCCCTGAGTTTTGATCATCCGCAGAGGATGGAGAATTGTGCCTGAGTCTTGAATAGCAATTGGCCCCACCCCCCGCTTCGGATAGGCAATCATCAGTTGTTGCCAGAACGTGAGGATGGATTCATTAAAGGTGCGATCTAAACCAAAATGGTAATAGATCCGATCTGCCTTCTCCAAATAGGGAGGCAACTTCTCATTGAGTTCTGTAATCAAGTGGGCTTCATCTGCTCCATAGCGTTCCTTGGCCCCTTCCACACCAGCGCGACCGCCGGTCCATACTTCCTGGTCTGAGTCTTTGGGTCGGACGAACAGGATAAACCGGTGATTTTCATGGTGGGGAGCCAAAACTAATACCGCTTCTGGTTCCTTAAAACCCGTGAGGTAGAAAAAATCGCTATCCTGCCGGTAAGGGTATTCTACATCGTTATTCATTAAAGCCACTGGCGCACTGCGAAAGATTGCAGTGCCGGTACCAATCTTTTCCATCAATTGTTCACGACGTTGCCGATACTCTTCCTCCATAACCGAGTCTCTTTTTCCATTGAGGTTTTACACCCCTTATGATATTAATAACCTCCACCAGAGGGGCACATTATAAACCAACAGAGTAAAAAAATCAATAGTATATAAAGCGTTACCCACCTTTTCCCCTGTTAGGCTCCTTTTCTTGGAAGATACGTTTGAAAAAAATATTTTTATTGACAAAGAAGATAGATTTTGTTATTCAGAAACCGGCTAAAGCGAGCAAGTGCTCATTTTTTCGGAAGGGGTTAAAATGAAAACAAAAACCAGCGTCATTAGTGTTTTAGTTTTTTTTATTTCTTTTTTCTTTGTTTCTTTTCTTTGTGCCGAACCTGCCGAGCCTATTCATTTAAAGGACAATCTATTCGGTGTAGATTTTGTCAATGAAACCCATGGCTGGGCGGTTGGCTATTATGGAACGATCATCCATACCAGTGACGGAGGAAAGACGTGGACTTACCAGAACAGCGGAAAAGAAAAACTGCTTACCAGTTTGGATTTTGTTAACCCGTATAATGGTTGGGTGGTAGGGTATGGTCCTACCATTCTTCACACTACTGATGGGGGGAAGGCCTGGTCGGAACAAAAAACCGCGGAAGATGTTTTTCTGACCTCAGTGCACTTTGTGAATGAGAAAAAGGGATGGGCCGTGGGTGAATGGGGAACCATTCTTTATACTGAGAATGGTGGGGAAAAATGGGAGACTCAGTTAACCGGAGACGATGCGATCCTCTATGACCTTGACTTTTCGGATGAGTTCCATGGCTGGGCAGTAGGAGAATTCGGGACGATTTTCTATACTGAAGACGGAGGAAAGACGTGGGTAAATCAGCCGAGTGGGGTTGAGAATGTCTTTTTTGGCTGTGATGCTCTGGACAATGAAAATGTATGGCTTGCGGGTATTGATTCAATGGTTCTTCGAACTCGGGATGGGGGTAAAACGTGGGAGCAGGTGAATACCGGAATAAAGGAAGTATTCCCCTTCTATGATATATGTTTCCATGACCAGAATAACGGTATTATTTGTGGCCAGGGGTTTGTAATGTATACTGAAGATGGGGGTTCCTCGTGGTATAGTAGCCAGGTTAACTCCAATATAAGCTATATCTGGTTATATGGTATTGCCAACTCCAGCTCCGGAGCCACGTGGATGGTGGGTGAAAGGGGAAAGATATTTAAAAGTATAAGTAACGGGAAAGGGTGGGAGGAAATATCCTATTAATTTATTATTAATTTATAAAATAAAAAAAGAGAGAAGACTATGATTCCCGAAGCACCGGTATGGGCGAAGACATTAATCAGATTTCGATGGCCTTTACTGATACTCATCTGTTTTATTTTAACCCCTATTTTTCTTTATGGGGTATCCATAATGTCGGTAAATGTGGTTCTGGAGGATATGTTTCCTTTCGGCCACCCTTTTGTGAAACTCCATAAAGAATTTGGTTCTCAGTTTGGAGGCGCAAGTACCGTCCTGGTGGAACTAAAGGTTAAACAAGGGGACATCTTCAATACGAAAACCTTGGAAAAGGTAAAGGGAATTACCGATGCCATCACCTATCATAACGATTCTTATTCGCTTCTCACTGCCTCAATCTCGGAACGGAAGATGAAATATATGCGCGGTTATTCGGGGGGAAGGGTTGAGATGGACGGCCTGATGTGGCCCAAAATCCCAAAGACCGAAAAAGAATTCAAGTTTATGAAGGAAAATATTTTCACTAACCCGCTTTATAATGAGGTGTTGGTGAATCAGGAGGGAAATGGGACCCTCATTATTGCCGAATTCAAGGAAAATATTAACTATAACAATCTCTTTAACTTCTTCCTGGAGTTAAAGAAGAAGTTTGAAGACGAAAATACCAGCCTTCACCTGATTGGCAAACCGGTATTGCTCGGCTGGATTTACAGTTACTGGTCCCAGATGATGACCATATTTGCCATTGGTATCGGTATTATGATCGTGCTGCTGCTTTTCTTCTTTCGAGTGTGGCAGGGTATGTTTGTTCCTACGGCGACCGCGCTCGTTTCTTCGGTCTGGGGTCTGGGCATTCTGGGATTCGTGGGAGTAAACCTGAGCCCGCTTCTTTTCGTGCTCCCTTTCCTTTTGGGGGCCCGAGCTTTGGGACAAGCCGTACAGATGTCGCAGCGCTACTATGAAGAAGTTGATGTATGGAATGGCAACCGGGAAAAGGCCGCTACCATATCAATGGCTGCTCTCTTACTTCCAGGATTCTCGGCGGTTGCTACCGACATGGCAGGGTTCGCAGTCTGCTATCTGGCAAAAATTTTACTGATGCAACAGTTGGCCATTTCTCTTAC
>JAZDOO010000218.1:0-3032 GCA_043798555.1 Pseudomonadota bacterium
TTGAGCTTAAAGATTACATCGAAGCGATCGACCTGTTTAAAAAGGCCTTGGAAGGAGGATTAGATCAGATTCCCGTGGGAGATGCCTACTTTTACATGGCGCTTTCTCACATCAATATTTTGGAATATGATGATGGGTTACTGATGCTGAAGGAGGCTGAAAAAGTGTATGCGCTTGATCAGATAAGCCCGGTGTATTATTATATGGGTGTTTGTCACTTTGGCAAAAACGAGGTGGATACTGCCTATCGGTTTTTTCAGAAAGCATTAGGTTCCAGCCCTAAGGAGGAAGATTTGAGCAGCATGTATCTCTACCTCGGTATCTGTCATAAAGAAAAAGGAGAGTATACCCAAGCCCTTGAGGAACTTAAAAATGCAAGGGCGTCTGAAGAAGATCGTCTGGAAGTTCATAACCTGATGGGGTTCTGCTATTTCAAATTGCAAGAGTATGATAAAGCAATTGAGTGTTTTGTAAGGGCAGTGGAAATCAACCCCAATTCTGCTATTGACTGGGCCAACCTGGGGGTAAACGTGAGAGCTAAAGGTGAGGATGACAAGGCAATCCTTTTATTTAAAAAGGCATTGAGGTTGGACTCTACCATCTGGTTTGCCCAAAAGCATTTAAAGGAGTTACTGGAGAAAAAGGGTTTGTGATGCAGGTTAAAATAAAAATCTTTTTTTTTAAACACCTCACTCCTCCGAGGCTCTTTCTCTTTAGCTTCATAGCGTTAATTTTGGCGGGTACAGTGCTTCTCTGGTGGCCCTTGGCAGCAACCAAGGGCCACCTTAGGTTTGTGGATGCGCTTTTCACTGCCACCTCGGGAGTCTGCGTAACTGGTCTTACGGTGCTGGATATAGGAAAGGATCTTTCCTCCGCTGGCCAGATTATTACCATTTTCCTTTTTCAGGTTGGAGGCTTGGGGATCATAACCTTCTCAGCGTTTTTCTTTGGCCTTATGGGAAGAGGAATGTCGTTTAAGGGGAGGGAAATCGTGCAATCCACGCTCCTTCACACCCCCAAACGAGAGTTCTTTTTTATCCTGAAGACGGTGATTTTGCTCACGGCGATCATTGAATCTCTGGGGGCTCTTTTTTTATTCATCCGGTTTTCTCAGGATTTCACCCTGGGAAAGGCTCTTTATTACGCCTTCTATCATTCCATTTCTGCATTCAACAACTGTGGATATTCTCTTTTTCCCGACAGCTTGGTGCGTTACCAGGGGGATCTCATTGTTAATATGACGGTGATGATCTTGATTGTCCTGGGAGGAATCGGCTTCATTGTCCTGCATGAAATTATTGCCCTGTTCAGAGGGATTCAAAGGCAACTGTCCGTGCATACTAAAATCGTTCTCGTCGCTACCGAAATATTTATTATTTCCGGGGCCATACTCTTTTATATTTTTGAGAGGGATCATATTATTCAGGCGGTTCCATTACCGTCTAAAATTCTCATCTGCCTTTTTCAGTCCATTACCCCCCGAACCTGTGGATTTAACACCGTAGATATCAGCCAGCTCACCAATGCCACTATTCTCCTTTTAATTATGTTCATGTTCATTGGCGCTTCTCCCGGATCAACCGGGGGCGGGATTAAGACCACGAGCTCTGCTCTTTTGTTTCTGATGATCTGGAATCGGTGGAAAGGAAACGAAGAAGTAAATGTTTTCAATCGGACCATTCCCAAGGAAATTTTGACCCGAACCATTTCCATCATCCTGGCCTCCGCGTTCTCCATTTTGCTGATTACTTCCCTTCTCCTGATTACCGGAGGAGGACACCTCCCTCCTCTGGAGAGCCGCAGATTTTTAGTGGAATATCTGTTTGAGACTACTTCCGCCTTTGGTACGGTGGGGTTATCTATGGGAATTACCCCGGCCTTGAATGATATCCAGAAATTAGCTATTATTGTAATGATGTTTGCCGGAAGGGTGGGACCTTTGACACTGGCCTTTTCCCTTTCCTTAATAAGCTCCAAAAAACGGAGCATAACGTATGCAGAAGAGACCGTAATGGTCGGCTAAGGAGCGATGGTGAGATGAAACGAGTGGTGGTGATCGGGATAGGGATTTTTGGCCTTAATGTGGTAAAGGAGCTTTCTAAGCGGGGGGTTGAAGTTATTGCCATTGATAAAAAAAAGGAGGCGGTTCAACAAATTAAGGATTTTGCTACCAAGGCAATTCTTGCCGACGGGACTGACAAAGGGGTAATGGACTCCATTGGGCTCAGGGAGGACGATGTCGTTATTGTTTCCTTCGGAGAAGACTTAGCAGCAAGTACGCTTATCACCCTTCATCTCCGGCAATTAAAAATAAAGGAAATAATCGTGAAGGCACCAAATGAAGAGCATAAACAAATTTTGGAAAAGGTGGGAGCAACCGAGGTGATCATTCCGGAAAAGGAGATGGCACTTAAGGTTGTGAAAAGTCTGGTTACTCCCAATGTTTTGGATTACATTCCGGTCTCTAATGATTATATGATTTTTGAATTAGCAGCTCCCAACAGTTTCATAGGGAAGACCATTGGCGAGTTACAGTTGAGGTCCAAATACCACATGGAGGTAATTGCCATTAGGGATATTCTTACCGACAAATTCCATATGGTACCGAAGGCTGATTTTGTCCTTAAGGATAGTGATCTTTTAGTGGTGATTAGTAAGGAGGAGGATATTCAAAAACTAAAATAGTTATTTTGCCTTTTCGGCCATTTGCACAAAGAGACTTGGGAAGCGGAATCCAGAAACTGATTGAGGCCATTAGGATATTGTGAATAATTTTCAATAGGTTGTGGTCAATTTTAAAGTAGTATACAAAGTTTATCTCCTAACTTTCTTAATTTAAATGAAAAAATTGCTTGACTTTCCAATTTTATCTTGCTAAATACTATCACAAAAGTCAAAAGTAAAAAGATTGGTACGCAATTAAATCACAATCCCTGAAGTCATTCCTGCGTAATTTGTCTTCGACTCTGATCGGGGAGCAGAGACAGGAATGACAACAAAAGGTGGGGGGGAAGCTTTTTATTGCCTCTAAG
>JAZDOO010000229.1:0-37830 GCA_043798555.1 Pseudomonadota bacterium
CAAACTGAGGTGTACGCTAAAGCCCCGGCCGCAGCTTTTGCCACCAATTGGTTTGCCGGGGCGGAACGATGCTTGGGAACGATGATTCCATGCACACCCACGGTATTGGCGGTTCGCACAATGGCCCCGAAGTTCCGCGGATCTTCGATGCCGTCCAAAATTAAAAAAAGGGCCTTTTCTTGCGATGTTCGCCAGTGCTCGAGCAGAGATTCGAAACGCTGATAGGAATATGGTGAAACGATTCCTACTACCCCCTGATGGGCTTCTTTGCCCACTAATGTATCAAATCTATTTCGAGGGATACGCTGAATCTTGATGTTGTGCTGTCGGGCGAGAGCATAAATCTCACTTTTTTTCCCCTTAAGGTTCTCAATGGGCAGGAAAATCTGGTGAACCCGCTCTGGATGGGATTTAATCGTTTCAAGAACCGTATTTATGCCAAAAATAGTTTCCTCCATGGTGAAAGCGAGATTATGCTATGGCCTGTGCCATGTCTTCTAAAATCGTATGAACCGCCTCGACAGGATTTGGAGCTTTAAGGATAGGACGTCCGATGACTATGTAGTCAGCTCCTGCTTGTAACGCCATTTTAGGAGTGAGAACCCGTTTCTGATCGTCTTTGTTAGAAGTATGGATCCTCACTCCCGGGGTAACAGTCAAAAAGTCACGGGGGAGGATATCCCGAATAAAAGGGATTTCCTGGGGAGAAGCTACCACCCCATTGAGGCCAGCCTCGTATGCAAGACAGGCAAGGCGCTGAACCTGGGCAGTAACAGGAGCGGTAATGCCCATTTCTGCTAAATCAGAATCCAGAAGGCTGGTGAGAATGGTTACTGCTAATAAGATGGGAGTTGGGGAGTGAAGTTTATCAGCTGTAGCTCGGGCCGATTTAACTGCCTCTGCCATCATAGTCCTCCCGCCGAGGGCATGAACATTGAGCATCTTTACTTTTAGAGAGACCGCTGCTTCGATAGCTGCGGTTACGGTATTTGGTATGTCATGAAATTTTAAATCGAGAAATACTTCTCCTCCTTCATCCTGAACCATTCTTACCGCGGAAGACCCGTAGCGAGTAAAAAGCTGAAGCCCCACTTTGAAAAGCCCCACATAAGACTTCAGTTCCTTTACCCAGAATTGCGCCTCGGAAAGGCTGTCCACGTCCAATGCCACAATAAGCTTTTTTTTAACTTCTTCTTTTGATAACACAGGAAAATATGATTAGGTGAAAAGGGTTAGTATTTTAAAAAATCATTTAAAATGGGTAGGCGTTTTAACATGTGTTCACGACGATGCCTTTCAGAGATGATGATTGCTTGGAGAACCCTGAGGGTTTCAGCAAAGGAGTCGTTAACAACTATATAATCATACGTATTCGCTTGAGAAATCTCCTCCTGGGCCCTACTGAGACGGTTTTTTATTATCTCTGGAGAATCAGTGTTTCTTTCCTGCAATCTCCGTTCAAGTTCAGCAAGCGATGGGGGGAGCACAAAAATGGATATCCCCTGGGGGTAATTTTTTTTTAGTTGCTTGGCCCCCTGAGCATCTATATTAAAAAGAAGATCGTGACCCTTTGCAAGCGTTTGTTCAATGACTGATCGGGCAGTCCCGTAAAAATGCCCATAAATTTCAGCCCACTCCGCCAATTCTCCTTTATTGATCATAGCCCTGAACGTCTCTGAAGATACGAAAAGGTAATCTTGGCCATGTATTTCATCCTTACGAGGAGGGCGGGTAGTGTACGACACTGATAATTGTAATTTGGGAATCTGTCTTACCAATTCTCTACCGAGAGAAGTCTTTCCTGTTCCTGAGGGACCAGAAATGATAAACAAAAGACCGCTTCTTCCCATTATCCCTCCTTCCCCTCTCCTCCCTTGGGTTGATACTCCGTTAATAGACGGTTGGCAACCGTACTCGCTTCAACTGCTGAGAGTACTATATGATCACTGTCAGTGATAATAATAGAACGGGTTTTTCTCCCCTGCGTCACATCTATGAGTTTCCGGGATTCCCTCGCCTCTTCTTTGAGGCGCTTTATGGGAGCTGATCCGGGAGTGATTATGGCAACCACTCGCGATGCCATGAGCATATTTCCAAAACCAACATTTAACAGTTTTATATCCATGCCTTTTCCTCCATACACTATTCTACATTTTGAACCTGTTCGCGCATCTTTTCTACATCACTTTTTACTTCCACAACGGCTTGAGAGATTCTGACGTCGTTTGATTTCGAACCAATGGTATTGATTTCACGATTTATTTCTTGGATGATAAACTCGAGCTTACGGCCAATAGCAATTGGCGAGTCAAGTAACTCTTGACATTGCTGAAGGTGACTTCTAATCCGAACAACTTCTTCAGTTATGTCGGCTCGTTCCGCGAGAAAAAAAATTTCGGTCAAGAGGCGAGATTCATCTATTTTATAAGGGAGATCGAGTTGTTGAAACCGTTTGAGCAGTTTTTCTCGATAGGAGGTAGTCATTTGGGAGCCATGCGATTCGATTTCAGAAATAAGGTGATCAATCCTTTGGACTCTTTCCTGAAGGTCTTGCTTGATAAAAGTCCCTTCACATTCCCTCATTTCATTCAGGGCATTTAAGGCTGAATCTAAAAGGATTTGCAATTCATCCCACCTTTGAAAATCTGCTTCAATTTTTTCAACCGAGATAACATCTTTCAAGGAAATAATATGTAATAACGAAATGCCTTCAGCTAAGTCGAGCTCTTGCTTGAGTTGACTTAGAAGGCTATAATATTCGTGAGCCAAAGGGAGATTTAATCCAACATGAAATTTCACCCCCTCCCCATTCTCCATTTGAATAGTAGCATCAACTCTCCCTCGGTTTATTTTCCGCTCCATGTACTTTTTTATCGTTAGTTCCAGCGGAACCAGCACCTTGGGAATTTTAAGATTAATGTCACAAAAGCGGTGGTTAACCGTTTTAATTTCTATTACACAGGGGCGAGTATCAAATAATCCTTCGACTCTGGCATAGCCGGTCATACTTCTCATACTGAACTAATCCCTATATGGTTAAATTCCGAACGCCCCCTTTTTAACTGGAAAAGATATTTTTGACGAAGGACATTCATGAGGTCAATCATCTTCCCCGATCGGTAATCAGGATATGTCCAGGGAAGAGCCCGAAAGCTTTTTTCCTGGTAAATCAACGTTATGTCAGCGTGGATACCGTTTTGTAAATACGGACGGTGGGGGCAGGGTTTGGTGGTTGCTAAAATAAGATGATGGGCACTAATATACCCAGGATCGATATTAACCGTTCGCTTGTTAGGTCCCGAGGAAAAAGTGGTTTCAATTTCATTGGTTACGTGCTTCAAGTCAGAAAGTCTCTCCGGGTTAATTAAAGGTTCAAAGCTTATCATTCTTCGCCAGAGGTTTTGCCCCATTTCCTTCTCATAGTAATCAGTATAATTAAAAGGCATTACTTCACTGATAAAATCGAGGGAGCCCCAAAGGGAAACCATTTTCTTTAAAGCAAGATGAAACGAATCTTCCTTTCTCCAGATTAGGCTCGCAATCAATTTTACTGGTTTAGGATAGGTTGGATTTCCCACAAGAAAAAGTAACAGTTAAAATTGAGCTTCCCGATAATAGAGGAAAAACTACCCTAAGTCAAGGATGCATCTCCCAGAGAGGAATTTCTGGTGCTGGTCAAATTTTGGTAAAAAATCTTTTGAATTTTTTCCTGAAGAAATTTCTTATCCCTGAGGGTTAATGATTCGGTTTCAACGGGGGGATCCACGAAAACCTTTACATAACCAGGCAATACCCGCACGGACCCTTTGGGCATTATTGTATGGGTTCCGTTAATCGTAATGGGTAGAATAGGCGCCCGGGAAAGAATGGCTAAAAAAAATCCTCCCTCAGTGAAAGGAAGAAGATCGCCGGTGGGGCTTCGGGTCCCTTCCGGGAAAACGAGGACGCTTGCTCCTTTTTTAATCCTTTCAATCGTTTTTCTAATACTGGAAGAGGCCTTGGATTTATTCTCTCGGTCAATGCTGATGGCACCGATCCAGTGCAAGATCCAGCCAAAAACTGGAATTTTAAACAGTTCTTTTTTCGCCATCCAATGGATAAAAATGGGCAGGGTAAGGAGGACAAAAATATCATGATAGCTCTGGTGATTAGCCATAATGATATAGGTTTGGCCAGAACGGATATTATCAATTCCCTCGACTTCTACCTGCACGCCGCTAACCAATAAGAGAAGACGAGCCCAATATTTCTGGATTTGAAGGATCTTT
The DNA here is from genome assembly GCA_043798555.1 of Pseudomonadota bacterium. Classification (GTDB taxonomy): domain Bacteria; phylum Desulfobacterota; class WTBG01; order JAGOGO01; family JAGOGO01; genus JAZDOO01. The sequence continues at coordinate 4,269 of JAZDOO010000229.1, forward strand.
TTTTCCTGTGACCTAAAAACGAAAATAGCTGGACAAATAATGATAGTGTTCACGATGATCGTGATCCAAAACAGGATCGTTCTTATTACAGCAGCCGCTTGCTTCAAATAAGTAAGTATTTTTAAGATATTAATAAACTGAGAGCGGACCAAGCGCCATAGGTAAAGGCCTTAGTTTTGCATTACTTTATTTTTTCAACTAAGTCAACTTCTTGTTAAGCTTCGGACCATTATCTGGCACTTGATTTTTCTTCTCGTACTGTTAAAATGGGGCGGGTATAATTAATCGGAAAAATTTTCTTACATTAGAATGGAGGAAAATAATGGCAGGAGTAAATAAAGTGATTTTGATTGGCAACTTAGGGGCGGATCCGGAGATCAGGTACACGAGCAACGGAACAGCCGTGGCAAATTTTCGTATTGCCACAACCGAACGCTGGACTAATGCTAACGGAGAAAAAGAAGAACGAACCGAATGGCATCGAATTGTGGCGTTTGGAAAACTGGGGGAAATTTGTGGAGAATATTTAGCAAAAGGTAAACAAGTTTACATTGAAGGGAGACTTCAAACGCGCAACTGGGAAGATCGGGATGGAAATCAAAGAACAACAACTGAAATCATCGCTACTGGAATGCAGATGTTAGGGTCACCAGGTGGGAGCAGTAGCCAGCTTCAGGGAAAGGAAGAACCGGCTATTCCCAAGGATTCAGTGGTGGATGATATTCCGTTCTAACGTTGAATAGTTGATAGAAAGAAAAAGCCCTCATTGTCTGAGGGCCTTTTCTTTGGTAAGCGGTTAAATTAATACATTCCACCCCCGCCCGGAGGCATGGAGGGCATCTTTTCTTTTTCCTTGGGTTTTTCTGCCACGCAGGCTTCCGTGGTTATAAGGAGGCCGGCCACACTGGCAGCATTTTGGAGAGCAATTCGTACCACCTTAGTAGGATCAATGATTCCCGACGCAACCAGATCCTCATATTGTTCTGTCTGGGCATTGAATCCGAAGCCCCCTTCTCCATTTTTCACCTTTTCAACCACGATCGACCCATCATAGCCAGCATTCTGGACAATCCAGCGTAATGGCTCTTCGAGGGCATTTTTTACAATCTTAACGCCTACTTGCTGCTCAGCGCCCTCAAGCTTCAATCCTTCTAAGACAGGTATACAACGAATATAGGGAACACCTCCACCGGGAACAACCCCTTCCTCAATCGCCGCACGGGTGGCATGGAGAGCATCTTCCACTCTGGCCTTCTTCTCTTTCATCTCGGTCTCAGTGAATGCCCCCACATTGATAACCGCAACCCCACCTACCAACTTAGCTAATCGCTCCTGGAGCTTCTCTTTATCGTAATCGGAGGTGGTTTCTTCAATCTGGGCTCGAATTTGTTTTATCCTTCCTTCAATATCACTCTTTCTGCCAGCACCCTCGACAATGGTGGTGTTATCCTTATCAATGGTGACTCGCTTGCACCGTCCCAGATCATCTAGTTTTAAGCTCTCAAGCTTAATGCCGAGATCTTCCGCAATCATTCGGCCACCCGTCAAACTAGTAATATCCTCCAGCATGGCCCTCCTCCGGTCTCCGAACCCGGGAGCTTTTACTGCCGCACACTTAAGGGTCCCTCGCAGTTTGTTCACCACCAAAGTAGCAAGCGCCTCTCCTTCCACATCTTCGGCAATGATCACTAAAGGCTTGTTGGTACGAGCAACCTGTTCTAATAAGGGAAGGAGGTCTTTCATGTTGCTGATCTTTTTCTCGTGGAGAAGAAGATAGGGATCTTCAAGCATGCACTCCATTCGCTCCGCATCAGTGACAAAATAAGGGGAGAGGTAGCCTCGATCAAACTGCATTCCTTCTACGATCTCCAAGGTAGTCTCCATAGTCTTGGACTCTTCAACGGTTATAACCCCCTCCTTCCCAACCTTACTCATGGCCTCAGCAATGATATTCCCGACACTCGAATCATTATTGGCAGAAATCGTTCCTACCTGAGCGATCTCTTTTTGCTCTTTTGTAGGCTTGCTCATTTTTTTGAGTTCTTCCACCACTTTTTCTACTGCCTTGTCAATTCCCCGCTTTAAATCCATGGGATTATGTCCAGCAGCAACTAATTTCGCACCTTCCCGATAAATAGCCTGGGCCAACACAGTGGCTGTGGTTGTTCCATCTCCAGCCACATCACTGGTTTTACTGGCTACTTCTTTGACCATTTGGGCTCCCATATTTTCAAATCTATCTTCCAATTCAATTTCTTTAGCTACGGTCACACCGTCTTTGGTTACCGTGGGTGAACCCCAGCTTTTTTCCAAAATCACATTTCGGCCCTTGGGGCCTAAGGTTATCTTCACCGTATTGGCTAAGGTATTAACCCCTTTTAAAATGAGGTTCCGCGCATCCTGATCAAACTTAACGTCTTTTGCAGCCATTTGATTTTCCTCCTAAAATATAAGTACCAGTTTTCTTTATAGATAGTTTTATTTTTCGATGATTCCCAGAATATCATCTTCCCTCATTATGAGATGCTCTTCGTCATCAATCTTGATCTCAGTTCCCGCATACTTACCAAAAAGTATCCGGTCACCTTTTTTGACTTCCAAAGGAATTTTTTTGCCGTCATCAGTTACCTTACCGGGACCCACGGCCATCACTATACCTTCCTGAGGCTTTTCTTTGGCTGAGTCAGGGATTATAATGCCTCCTTTGGTTTTCTCTTCTTCTTCAATCCGCTTTACGATGACACGATCTTGTAATGGTTTAATATTCATAGTATACTTCCCTCCTTAGAATAATGGTTTAGCGTTAGTATCCATGAGAAGCTATGAGACTTTTTTTGGAAATTCTTTTTCTCACCTCCTTTATAACTAAATATGAAACTTGAGAGAAAAGGCGAAGCTTGGATAGAAATTGTTAGCACTCGGTTTAATTGAGTGCTAATTTAGAGTTTACTTAATTTTATAAATATAATCAAGGCTAAAAATAGCGTAAAAACAGCTAAATTTTATTATTTAACCCTTATTTTGACAATTTTTTTAGTTTAAATGTTATTTTTTAAAAAAATCTCGTTTTGTTTTATTATTAATTGTAATCAGGTGCAAACACTTTTGACCTATCATCTTACCGACTACCCACAAAAAACAGTAATTTCTCACTATAATTGAGTAGTAACCTGCTGGTAGTAAAACAAACTTGACACCCACAGGATACTGTGGTAGCAACTCTATCTGTGCATTCCAATTAGATAACGTGTTTGATTTATTTTAAAAATGGCTTACTTCACTCTCGGGGGTTATTTATTAATCCCTTTTTTAGCTTTTGGTTAACCTGCATCCCTTTGAAAAGTGCAAAAAAATGGAAGATCCGTTCCTGTCAAAAACCTATGATCCTTATCAGGTGGAAAAGAAATGGTATGCTTTTTGGGAAAAACAGGGTTATTTCCACGCAGATGAGCAGAAGCCTTCGGAACCATATTCGATTGTCATTCCGCCACCCAATGTTACTGGTTCCCTCCATATGGGTCACGCGTTAAATAATGCCCTTCAAGATATCCTAATTCGCTATAAAAGGATGGAGGGTAAGAATACGCTCTGGTTGCCCGGGACCGACCATGCTGGCATTGCTACGCAATATGTGGTGGAAAAAGAGCTGGCTAAGGAAAAGGTGGCTCGGAAAAGCTTGGGGAGAGAAAAGTTTATTGAGCGCATATGGCAATGGAAAAAGGAGCATGGGGGGATTATTATTGAGCAATTAAAGCGATTGGGGGCTTCATGTGACTGGGTTCGGGAACGGTTTACCATGGACGAAGGGCTTAGTAAAGCGGTACGGGAAGTATTTGTTCGTCTCTACGAAGAAGGACTTATCTACCGGGGTGATTATATCATTAACTGGTGCCCTCGGTGCCAAACTGCCCTTTCAGATCTTGAGGTTGAGTATCGGGAAACCCAGGGACAATTTTACTATATCCATTATCCGCTCACAAAAGGAAAGAGAAGTATTGTTGTAGCAACCACCCGACCGGAGACCATGTTGGGAGACACTGCGGTAGCTGTTCACCCTAATGATGAGCGTTACACTGCTATCGTAGGTAAAGAAGTAGTCCTTCCCCTGATGGATCGGGTTATCCCGATAATTGCCGATGAGTATGTAGACAAAAGTTTTGGGACGGGAGCACTAAAAATTACACCGGCCCACGATCCTAATGACTTTGAACTTGGCTCACGGCACAATTTGCCGGCCGTTAAAGTCATTGATGAAAGTGGGAAGATGAACGAAAATGCAGGGCGATATCGCCGGATGGATCGATTTTCCTGTAGAGAAAAGGTGGTTGAAGATCTAAGGGCTCAAAAGCTTTTGAAAAAAGTTGAGAAATATACTCATAACGTTGGGCATTGCTACCGGTGTGATGAAGTAGTCGAACCTACGCTTTCGAAACAATGGTTTATCCGGGCCACTCCTTTAGCGGAACCAGCAATTGCTGCAGTTAAAGAAGGGCGGACCAAAATCATTCCTACCGTCTGGGAGAAAACGTATTTTGAATGGATGGAAAATATTCGTGACTGGTGTATCTCCAGACAAATTTGGTGGGGACACCGGATACCAGCGTGGTATTGCCAAACGTGTGGAGAGATCCAAGTGGAAAGAGGAGAGCCTCAACAGTGCAAAAACTGTGGAGGTAACCAACTTGAACAAGAAGAAGATGTTTTAGATACCTGGTTTAGCTCAGCCCTGTGGCCTTTTTCCACCTTGGGGTGGCCTCAAAAAACGAAGGAACTTGAAGTTTTTTATCCCACTTCAGTCCTGGTTACCGGATTTGATATTCTTTTCTTTTGGGTAGCCAGAATGATGATGATGGGGTTGAAAATTATGGGAGAGGTTCCTTTCCGTGATGTATACATTCATGCGTTAGTCCGGGATGCCCAAGGTCAAAAAATGAGCAAATCTCTGGGTAATGTGATTGATCCTATTGTAATGATTGAAGAATATGGTACCGATGCTTTCCGCTTTACCTTGGCTGCCTTGGCTTCCCAGGGGAGAGATATTAGGCTTTCGGAAGATATTATCGGAGGGTATCGTAATTTTGCTAACAAAATTTGGAATGCTGCCCGGTTTGTTCTTTTAAACCTCGACGGGTATACCCCAGAAGAAAGTTCCATCCCCTACCATCAGTATTCCCTTGCAGACAAATGGATTTTGAGCCGGGTAAATCGGCTGATTGGAACAGTAAGAACCGCATTGGATCAGTATAAATTTAATGAAGCAGCCCTTTCCCTTTATCAATTTATCTGGCACGAATTCTGTGATTGGTATGTTGAATTTAGCAAGGAGGGGTTAACCAGTACTGACAATGGAAACATATCTCGGGGCGTTACCCAGCAGGTGCTTGTGGAAGTTTTAGATATTATTCTTAGGCTTCTTCACCCTTTTATGCCCTTCATTACTGAAGAAATCTGGCAAAACCTCCCCGGTAATGAGGGAAGCATTATGGTTTCAGCCTTTCCTATTGTGAATGGTACAATTTTAAATCCTGAAGCTGAAGAAGAATTGGAAATAATTAAAGAGGTCATTTATCATATCCGTAATATCCGGGGAGAGATGCATATCCCCCCCTCGCAAAAGGTAGCAGTGATTCTTTACTGTGGTAGTGATGCCAATGCCCAGCTTTTAAAAACCCATCAGAATTATTTATTGCAGTTAGCCCGGATAAGTTGCCTCACGTTTTCCAACTCCAAAAAAAGACCCAAAGCAGCCGCCACTGCCATTGTTAAAGATATAGAGGTCTATGTTCCTTTGGCAGACCTCATCGACTTCGGAGAAGAGGAGAAGAGACTCAGAAAAGAAATTGCCAAGACGGAAAAGGAACTCGCTTTGGTTCAGAAGAAGTTGTCCAATGAAGACTTTCTTCGCAAGGCGCCTAAAGAAATCGTGGAAAAAGAACATCAGCTTAACCAGACCCTGATCGAAAAACAAAGAAAACTGCAAGAAGGCATTTCCCGACTCATGGAAATGAGAGACGCACGGTGATGATAGACGGAGTCGAGGCAATAATCGCGCTGGCCTTGTGGGAAGACATCGGGCACCAGGATGTGACCACCCGGAGCTTAATTGATGTGGCTGAAAGGGGAAACGCCCGAATAAAGGCGAAAGAAGATTTTTTGCTCGCTGGGATGAACATTTTTTTTCGCGTTTTTGTTCAGTTAGAAAAAGAAGTGACGATAACGCCATTCTTTCACGATGGAGATGAAATTAAGCAGGGTGATGTCATTGCAGAAGTGAGGGGGCCGTTGTGGGCCTTATTGACCGGAGAACGTACGGCACTCAATTTTCTCCAGAGACTTTCTGGTATCGCTACCCTTACCCGAGAAATAGTCAAAAAAGTGGAGCGGTATCCAGTGCGCATTTTGGATACCCGTAAAACCACTCCTGGGTGGCGGACTTTAGAGAAAGAGGCAGTGAAGGTGGGAGGAGGATTCAATCATCGCTGGGGGTTGTATGACGGAGTGTTAATAAAAGATAACCATATCCGAGCGGTGGGAGGCATTGAGAAGGCGGTAGCGAAAGCTCGCGCCCAGATTCCGCTTACCATGAAGATTGAAGTGGAAGTGAGTAGCCTTGAAGAAGTTGACGAGGCACTGAGGGCAAAGGCAGATATTATTATGCTGGATAACATGTCCTTAGATGAAATGCGCTTGGCGGTGGAAAAGATAAAAGGCCGCGCACTGGTGGAAGCATCGGGGGGGATTACCATTGAAAATGTTGCGTCGGTGGCTAAAACCGGAGTTGATTTCATTTCTATGGGAGCATTAACCACTTCTTTTCGGGCAGTAGACATAAGCATGGATTTAGAAGCGAAAGGAAACTAATGCTGCTCACCATTGATATCGGGAATACCAATATTGTATTGGGCATTTTTCAAGAAGACAATTTGATCAGGCACTGGCGGATTGTAACCCGACAAGACAAAACCGAAGATGAATATGGGATTCTCATTTATAACTTATACCAGGCAGCACAGATAGATTTCACTCATACCCAGGAGGTAATTATCTCTTGTGTTGTTCCACCCATGGTGAGAATAATGGAAGCGCTTTGTGCCAAATATTTTCAGATCACCCCAATTTTTGTTGGCCCAGGTGTAAAAACCGGGATGCCGATTCGATACGACAACCCCCATGAAGTGGGTGCTGACCGCATTGTCAACGCGGTAGCTGCCTATGAAAAATATAAACAAAGTGTTATTGTGGTTGATTTTGGAACCGCAACTACCTTTGATTATATTTCTCCCCAAGGGGAGTACATGGGGGGGGCCATTGCACCAGGGATTGGCGTTTCCAGCGAAGCTCTTTTTGTGAAAGCTTCAAAGCTTCCCCGGGTAGAGCTTATTAAACCAGAGTCCATAATTGGAAAAAACACCACTGCCAGCCTCCAGGCAGGAATCGTGTATGGGTATATAGCAATGGTTGATGGAATCGTAGAAAAAATGAAGCGGGAAGTAAAAACATCCCCCCGCGTCATCGCTACCGGTGGGTTGGCTGGTTTTATTGCGGCAGAATCTAATACCATCGAGGAAGTTGATGACCTTCTCACCCTTAAAGGACTTCGATTGATTTACCAAAAAAACTTTGGGAGCAAGAGGCGCATTTCCTAAATTTTATCGTTAATCTAACCTAAAAAAAAGAGGCGGACGTGAAGATTACACCTTTGGATATTCAACAGCAGCAATTTACTATAAGGTTTAGAGGATATGATACCCAAGATGTAGACTCCTTTTTGGAGTCAGTAGCTAATGCATTGGAAGAGCAAATTAAAAAGCACAATGAATTAAAAGAGGAACTGGAGAGAAAGGAAGAACGTATCTGGGAATACCAAAATATGGAAAAGACGTTAAAAGAGACCTTGATGATGGCTCAGGCCACTTCAGAGGAAATGAAAAAGAATGCCCAAAAGATGGCAGAAGATCTAAGAGCAACCGCCCAGAAAGAAGCTGAGATTACCATTACCCGAGCGAAGCAACAAGCAGAAAAGATTATGGAAGAGACTAATGCCCAATTTGCAAAGATTAAAGCGGAATTTAACGAGGTAAAAAGAAAAAAAATTATTTTGGAACAAGAGCTTAGATCCTTATTGGAGACTCATTTGAGACTCCTTGAGGCCACTTCCGAAAACCCAGCCAGCCCCTTAGACGCAAAACCCATTATTGAGTCATAACTCCAAAAAAAGTACCCCTGTCATGCTGGATATCAGGGAACATAACGACGGCATACTATTCCCGCTACTGGTGCAGCCGAGGTCAAAAAAAAATGAGATTTTAGGAATCCATGATGGTGCATTAAGAATTAAAGTTGTTGCACTACCAGTTGAAGGCGCAGCGAATGAGGCCTGCCGAAAAATTCTTTCCGAAGCTCTCGGTGTCAGTAAGTCAAACATAGAAATCATCAAAGGGAAAACTTCTTCCCGAAAAATGGTTAAATGCCGAAAGGTAAATCCCAAAAAACTGCAAGCCTGGCTTAACCATTTAAATTTTATTGACTGTTAGTGACTTTAGGGGTAATAATGAGCTAATGTGAGGATAAAAAACCTTTAACCACGAAAAGGGTGAGTCATGTATTGTCAAAGATGTAATCTTCATTCGGAAGAGTATGTAGACAAATGTCCTCTTTGCGATGGTCCAATGGAGGTTGATGCGGTGGGGAGTGGGGTGATGAAGACACCCACAATTCCTGAAAAAGAAGACCACACCTTAGACCTATCGCAGGAAGAAGGTCTGAAACTTACCGAGGAAGAAGTCGAGGAGGACACTTCTATTGGAGCAACGGTGGCTTTGGAACAGGAGCAAATAGTAGCCGAAGCGGAAAAGGAAAAGCTTCAAGTGCAAGAAGTTGAGGAGAAAGAAGAGGAACCTCTTGAGGACCAAGAAGATCGTTTGGACACACAAGAGCTTATTCCGGTAACCGAACGGCCTGGCCGTACAAAGTTACCCCTCATCATTAGTGGGTGTATCTTAGTAGTGCTCATAGTGGGTATTTTGGGGTATTTTTTTCTCCTTCCCTCTGAAAAAATAGCTCCTCCCACGATGAAAAAAGTGGCAGCAGCAAAAAAGAAAGCGGTCCCTGCGAAGCCCGAAACTGCACCTGCAAAACCACAAGTTGCACTTGCAAAACCTGAGCCCGCTCCAACAAAACCACAGGTTGAGCCTTCAAAACCAGCATTAGCCCCGAAAACTCCTGAACCCACAAAACCCCTCACTGAAACCATTCCCCTTGCGTCTAAGCAAGTTGCTATTGAAAAACCAGGGACTCCTCCCGTTTCCCCACTTCCTGTTGCGAGCACCAAAGGTGATTATTCGATTCATGTGGGTTCATTCAAAGAGAAAGGAAACGCTGATTACCTTATTGGAAAGCTCCAAAAGAAGGGCTATCCGGTAGTATGTAACTTTGTAACCATTCCAGGAAAGGGTGATTGGTATCGCGTTCAGGTTGGTTACTATTCGAATGTGAAAGAGGCTCAACAGGTAGCATCAAAATTGAAAACCGAAGAAAAGGTGTTTACTCTTATCCTGAAACGATAGGGAACTTCATTTTTCGCTGGTAAGCACCCCCTAACAGTCATGCTGAATTTATTGCAGCATCTCAATAGACCCTGAAACGAGTTCGGGGTGACGTTTAATTTGTTAGACCAAGAACCCTGATTCATCACATTGTTCTTCTCCCATCGTTGTTACGTAAAAGAAAGTTTCCTTACTTCTCAAAGGTTCCCAAAAAAATCATTATGACTAAGTGAGCATCCCCATGGAATCAACCCCCGCCCTCTATCTCATCGACGGCAGCACCAACATTTACCGGGCTTACCATGCACTAAGGAACCTTGCTAATGCAAAAGGCTTTCCCACCAATGCAGTCTATGGCTTCACCTCAATGTTGGTGAAGCTCCTGCAGGAATGTCATCCGCACTACCTAGGGATTGTATTTGATGCTAAGGGACCTACCTTTCGACATGAAATGTATAATGAATACAAAGCTACTCGACCAGGAATGCCGGATGATCTGGTAATCCAACTTCCCTATATCAAGAAAATTATAGAAGGCTTCAGTATTAAGTCGTATGAATTTGAGGGCTATGAGGCCGATGATATTATCGGAACCTTAGCCAAAAAAGCTGGGGCCATGGGCATACCCACGGTGATTGTCTCGATAGATAAGGACTTTTTTCAGCTCATTGACGCACATATCACCCTGTTAAATCCTGTAACCAATATCTTTGTGGGCGTAAATGAGGTTCAGGAACGGTTTGGGGTTACTCCGGATAAAGTGATTGAGTTGTTCGGCCTGTGTGGAGATGCGTCGGATAATGTTCCGGGCGTGGCGGGCATAGGGGGAAAAACCGCTACCACCTTGATTCAAAAATATGGTTCCATAAAAAATGTGTACGAACATCTGGAAGAAATCACCCAAAAAAGCCTGCGAGAAAAGTTAGCGCAAGGCTTTGAGAACGCTTGTTTAAGCAAAGACCTGGTTACCATTAATACCCAGATTCCTCTCTCCTTTGACCTGGATCTTTTTCGCATTACTAAGCCCGACCCGGAGATTCTGGAGCCGATTTTTAAGGAATTAGAATTTAACCGGTTTCTCAAGGAGTTCATCCCCCGCAAAGCTCATCACCCCACAACCTACCAGCTCCTACGCACCCAGGAAGAGTTTCAACAGGCTCTTCAGGAGTTAAAGCGCGCCCCGTCGTTGACATTAACCTTAGAAACCACTTCTCCTGATCCTCTCCGGGCCAAGCTTCTGGGGTTTTCATTTTCCTGTCAACCGCATCAGGCGCTCCATATTCCTCTCAACCTCACGGGTCAAACCAAAGAAAAGCAATGGGTACTTACCAACTTGAAGCCGTTGTTAGAGGATAAGAGAATCAAAAAGCTCGGACACAATCTTAAGTATGACTACGTTGTGCTCTTGCGAAACGGTATTCACCTCCAGGGAATCGAAGAAGACACCATGGTTGCCTCCTACCTGCTTAACCCCTCGAAGCGAAACCACGATTTGAGGGAAGTTGCCTTGGAACAGTTAGACTATCTTTTTGACGAACCGGAATCTAAGGGGAGAGGAAAGGTCAAGTCCCTCCCCTTTGAGCGCCCTGAGCCTGAGGAGGCCTACCTATCCTTCTGTGAAAAGGCGGACATCATTTTTCTGCTGGCGAACCTCCTCTTTCCTAAATTAAAAGAAAAGAGCCTGGATACCTTGTACTACACTATCGAAATGCCTCTGATGCAGGTATTGGCACGTATGGAGCTAACCGGAGTAAAGGTAAACCCTCATCTCCTCTCCGAGCTTTCCAAAGCCTTAGAGCTGGACCTGGAAGGACTGGAGAAAAGAATCCATGTCTTGGCAGGCACACCCTTTAACATCAATTCACCTCAACAATTGAGCGAGGTCTTGTTCGAAAAGCTTAAGCTTCCCGTTATTACCCGCACCAAAACCGGGCGTTCCACTGATGTGGATGTGCTCACCAAACTGGCAACCATTCATGAACTGCCCGCACTGGTCCTCGAGTATCGTCGTCTTTCCAAACTGAAATCCACCTATATTGATGTACTTCCCAAACTGATTAACCCCGAAACCGGACGCATCCATACCACTTTTAATCAGACTGTAACTGCCACGGGCCGCTTAAGCAGCAGTGACCCCAACGTTCAAAACATTCCTATTCGGGGCGATCTGGGGAAACAAATTCGGCAAGCCTTTATTGGGGAAAAGGGGTTCGTTTTGGTCTCGGCGGATTATTCCCAAATTGAGCTTCGCATCATGGCGCATCTCTCCGGCGATGCTAATCTCCGGGAGGCTTTCATACACGATGAGGACATCCATACCAAGACGGCTGCCGAGGTGTTCCAAGTCTCTCCTGATCAGGTCACTGAGGGCATGCGGCGGGAAGCCAAAGTAATCAACTTTGGGATTATGTATGGCATGGGTCCAAATGGGCTTTCGCAGGAACTGGGAATCTCCCGGGAAGAAGCCAGAAGTTATATTGATAGCTATTTTGCCGAGTACCAGGGGGTAAAGCGCTACATTGATGAAACCCTTGAAAGCGCCCGGGATCTGGGCTATGTGGTCACCCTGTCCGGCCGTATCCGGTACCTTCCCGAAATCAATAGCAGCAACCGCATGGCGCGGGAGTTTGCAGAACGAGTAGCGATCAATACCCCGATCCAGGGCACTGCGGCAGACTGCATCAAGATCGCCATGATTCGCATTGATCAACGCATTCAGAAAGAAAAGCTGAATGCCCGGATGATCCTCCAGGTCCACGACGAACTCCTGTTTGAGGTTTCAAAGAGTGAATTACATGACCTTATGACTCTTGTCAAAGAAGAAATGGAAGGGGCAATGAAACTGGATGTGCCGATAAAGGCGAGCATAAAGTACGGGAAAAACTGGGATGAGGCGCACTAAAATGATCGAATTGGAATATTCTTTAATGATTGAGGCAACCGAAGAACCAGACGTGCGGGGGTTGAACGTCCCCGCGACCCACGCGAAAAGATGGTCAGAAGACATCACTTAAGCCCCCGATCCATTCAGAAAGCAATGGCTGACGCAGTAAAAAAGTCCGGTATCCCCAAAAGGGCAAATGTCCATACGCTCCGTCACAGCTTTGCCACTCATCTTTTACAGGATGGATATGATATCCGTACTGTTCAGGAACTGCTTGGACACAAAAGTGTACAGACAACAATGGTCTATACTCATACCCTGGAAAGTTTGCGAGGAGGGGTTGTCAGTCCGCTGGAAAATCTTCAGTTATAGAGAGGTAGCGGCGGCTCTTTCGGGTGATAAATTGCAATGGGTAACCACGGGGGTTAACGCGAAATTCCCATGGTAATTTGGGTAATAGGGATGAGACAAACAAAGGCTCTGGTAGGAATCATAATTCTTTTGATGGCCATTTCGCTTCCCGTTGGGGGAAGCGAAGGCGGGAGGTCTACCTCACTGTCTAATTTGGTACCCCTTAAGATCCAAGGCTGGAAGGCAAAAGGAAAAGATGCGATTTACAACCGGCAAACCATTTACGACTACATGGACGGGGCAGGTGAGATTTATTGTTGGTATGGCTTTCAGGAATTGTTGGTGCGCTGGTTTGCCAAAGCAGACCAGCCGGATATTGTCCTGGAAATGTTTGACATGGGTTCATCAGAGGATGCCTTTGGGGTCCTCTCTCATGGACGAGAGGGTCAAGGTGAAGAGGTATGTATTGGACAGTATTCCGAATATAATGGGGGCCAGTTGGTTTTTTGGCAAGGGAGGTTCTATATCAACATCTATGCCATGCGAGAGACCCCATTGGCCAAGAAGGCCGTGCTTGATCTGGGCAAAACCGTATCCATGGCCATCAGAGTTAATGGAGAAAAACCAAGGTTGATCAGCTACTTACCCACCCAGGGGTTGATGGAAAAATCCATTCGGTATTTCCATAATCATTTATCCCTGAACCGCTATTACTTTGTGGGGGATGAAAACATTCTTCACCTCGATAATCAGACCAAAGCGGTTCTGGCCAGATACCACCATAATGGAAGTGAAACCTACCTTCTTTTGGTACAGTACCAAACTCCAAAAAGGGCAAAGGCAGCTTTTGAAAGTTTCTTAGGTGCCTCTACGCCGGAAGCAAAACAAACAGGTATCATTCAGCTCAAAAACGGCCGATGGTCAGCGGCTAAGATGGAAAATGCTTTTGTTATCGCTGTCTTTGATGCACCAACCATGGATGATGCGGAGGCTCTTATGAAAGTGGCCATGGAAAAATTAGAGGGCAAATATTCTAACTCCAAACCCCGGCGATGATATGCTTGCAGAATTTACATTTCCCGTCTTCTATGTTCTTTTCCAGAATTTCAAATCCTATTCTTCCGACAACCACCTTGCCACAATTGGGGCAATAGGTACTCTCTCCCTTATGACCGTAAACATTACCAATATACACATACTTCAGTCCCGCTTCCATGGCAATATTTCGAGCTTTCTCCAAACTCGTTACCGGGGTAGGGGGGAGGTTCTTGATCTTATACATCGGGGAAAATCGGGTAAAATGGACCGGCACCTCAGTCCCCAGATGACCCTTGATCCACAGGGACATCTCCCTGATCTCTTTCTCGTCGTCGTTTAAGGTAGGGATGATTAAAACCACGATCTCGTACCAGATCCCGATTTTCTTCAAGGTCTCAAGGGCGTGCAAGACAGGTGCTAACTCTCCCGAGCAGGTCTCCTTATAGAATTTCTCCGTAAACGCCTTCAAGTCCACCTTAACCGCACTCAAATGCTTGCAGAGGTCAACGAGGGGCTCTTCAGCGATGTATCCGTTGGATATCATGACGCTTCCAACCCCCTCTTTCTTAGCCAACTGCGCTGTATCATACATGTAGGTGTAGAAAACAACCGGTTCCGAATAGGTATAGGCTATTGTGGGGGCCTTGTATCCTTTAGCTAACCGGACGATCTCTTCCGGGGACAAGTCGTAACTTTCCACCTGTTCAGGTCGAAATTGAGATATCCTCCAGTTCTGGCAAAATCTGCACTCAATATTGCACCCGGCGGTGGCAAGCGAAAGTGCCGTTGTGCCAGGCAGGTAATGAAACAAGGGTTTTTTTTCGATGGGATCCACATGGAGAACACAGGGCCTTGAATAGACTAACTCATAATATTTCCCCTCCCTATTCTCTTTGTTCCCACAGTAACCCCTTTCCAAATCTGCTACACTGCACTTTCTCGGACAAATTTCGCACTGAATCTTAAGGTTTTCCAATTTCTTGTAATACATGGACTCCTTCAACGGAAGCTCATCCGAACGAGCCTCCGATTCACCCATCAACTTCAAAATTTCGCTTTGCCCAAAGCTTTCAGAAGCAATGCTGGTAAAGCAAAGAGTCCCGGTGACCGCCTTGAAAAATTCCCTTCTCGAACAGGAAAAACCCATGGCCTTCCCCCATCCTAAAGTTCTAATACCTTAATCTTCGTTAAATCGTCCATACCCAACCCCTTCTTTGCTGCAGTTGCTATATGTTTTGGAGGCCTCTTCGCTTCCTCCAAAGAGGGGAGTCCATTTTCTTTTCGCTTTGTTTCAATAATGTTAGCCCCAACGCTATCCGCGGCAACCGGATCAAAACTCATGATCAGCCCGGAAAAGTTCCATCGCCAGCGGGGCTTATAGCTTGGCCCTCCGTTGTATTGGGCTTCAATGCCATCGCATACCACCAGCCTCAATTTATCCTTAATGAACGGGTGGGTATTCAAATCAGCAATGTAAGGGTCACAGTTATTATCGTGGTATTTATTGGGGTTGTGGATTGCGCCGTAGAAATTTTTCAAGCTCAACGTTACTCCGGCCAAATCGTGGTCCTTCAATACCGGAACATTTATCAAAGCAGTACAATGGGTGGATAAGATCCGGCTAAAGCAGCTTCCGATAGACTCCTGTATCTCGGGCTCTTCGTCGTAACCAACCACCTCTGTCCCGAAACATTTCACCCCGCTGCCCCTCACATTTATTATAAAACCCGCCCTCGTCAGATCGCTGCTGGTCCGATCCCAAATAATGATCTTCTCATCAGGCACATCTGCCAATCTTAGACCCTCGACAATGGCATTCACCAGATCTGGATGCGTTGACATCATCTGTCCCGAGAGACCATTGACCTTTATCCCCACCACATCGTTTGGACTGAAGAGACTTCTCCATGCCAGAGAGGCGGAGTTCTTACCCGTCAACACTATCAATCCTTTATGGATCGCCTGAACAGTCACTTGCTTATTAACTCGTCCACCGGGGGTAAGGATGTTTGGATTACGCGTTAGAATAACCTTCGATTCCATACTAAAAAATCTTTACCTTAAAGAAGAGCTGTTCTCCGAACAAAAACTTAAGGGGACCTCTAATAGTTCCCAATCTGTCACTCCCGCGAAGGTGGGAGTCCAGTAATTTCAATTGGTTATGGATTCCTGCTTTCGCAGGAATGACATTTTTAGAGCCAGCCTTAATCGCAAGTTAACAAAACCCGTCAATTTAGTAGAATAATTAAAATAATATTTCGGTTTTGAAAGATGTCAACCAAATTCTTGCTGATTGCAAATTCTTGCTGAGGGAAAAGTTTAGTAATTTGAAGTTTTAAGATCTTTTAGGGGGTTAATAAAGATCGCTGAACTTTTATTCTAAATTCACATGGTAATTTTTGGGAAAACAGGGTAAATTAAAAAATATTAACTATGCGATACCATATAACCTCTTTGGCGAATCCCGAGGCGGCTGCGGGGCTGGCCACATTTAAAGGAAACCCTCCATGGCGGTAACCCTGGAAGATATTCGCCATCACCGTACCTTTACCACTGTTCCTTTGCAGTCAGCAGAAGTTGAGTTCGTTCTCCAGACCCGGGGGATTGACCATGTAAACCAGGTTATCGACGGGTTAACTCATGCCGGATATAAAGTTCACTTACCTGACAGAACACCCGGTAATCCTTAAAACTATTACCTTTAAACCCAATAACCGTCATCATGAACATCATGCCTGAGGCGGTTTTACATGAACCGGAGAGACTTTTTAAAATCAGCGCTCATTGCCAGCGTGGGGGCCACACTTTCAAATAGCATTGGTCTGCTCATCAAAACCCCGTTGGCTTCGGAAAAAGTTGACCTGGTGGTGGCCCAGGGGACTTCTCCTGCAACGATCACCGCCTCAGCAATTGAGGCCCTGGGGGGAATGAGAAGCTTCATATCCAGGGGAGACATTGTCGTGGTCAAGCCAAACATAGGGTGGGATCGAACCCCAGAACAGGCGGCCAACACCAATCCCGAGGTCGTTTCCACTGTGGTAAGACTATCTTACGAAGCGGGGGCTAAAAAGGTAAAGGTCTTTGACCGAACGGTAAATGATGCAAGAAGGTGTTATAAACAAAGCGGAATTGCTGATGCAGCAAAAGCCGCTGGTGCGGAAGTGAGTTTTATTGATGACAGGAAATTCAAGACTGTCACCTTAGAAGGTCTTGCCCTTAAAGAATGGCCTCTTTATACAGATATTCTTGAGGCCGATAAGGTCATCAATGTTCCTATCGCCAAAACCCACGGGCTGGCAACCCTCACCATGGCCTTGAAGAACTGGATGGGGATAATGGGTGGAAGGAGGGGCATAATTCACCAGCGGCTGGATGAGAGCCTCGTTGACATTGCCACGGTAATTAAACCAACTCTTACCATACTGGATGCCATTCGCATTTTGACCGCAAATGGTCCACAAGGAGGTAATCTTAGGGATGTAAAGAAGCTCAATACGGTCATTGTGAGTACTGATCAGGTGGCGGTTGATGCTTTTGGAGCTACCCTCTTTGGCTTACAGGGGAGTGATCTCGGGTATGTAAGCATTGCCGACCGCATGGGCCTCGGTACCATGGATCTCTCCAAGGTAAAGATTAAGGGGATCAGGTGCTAATCTTAATTGATCGGGAAGACATAAAGAGAGCATTGGCGAGATCCGGAAATATTAAATAGTTTATGCGAATCTACCGAAAAATTAGTCAAGGACTATTTTTACTCACCTTCTTGTTTCTCTTTTTGCAGACAGAGTCAAAAGGAGGAGATGAGCTGGGGTACCCAGTGAAAATTTTTCTTGATTTTGACCCTCTGCTCTTTATCTCCACCTTGCTTTCTTCTCATGCCGTTAGTAAAGGTTTTTATTTCTCTTTCACCTTACTTATTGCCACCATCATTCTGGGGAGGGTCTTTTGCGGCTGGGTCTGTCCCTTGGGAACCTTAAATAATCTGGTCAGTTCCCTGAAAAAAGTCCGACCCCCCGCCGCTCACCTAAACTGGCACAAAGTAAAATATTATATCTTCATCTTCCTCCTTGCAGCCTCGCTTTTCACGCTTCAACTTACAGGCATCCTGGACCCCCTTTCTTTCCTTACCCGATCCCTTTCTTTAAGTATTTATCCCGTTTTCAACTACGTTATCAGGGCAATCTTTGATACTATCTACAATATCAACCCCCATTTTATCGTTAA
Source organism: Pseudomonadota bacterium (assembly GCA_043798555.1). Lineage (GTDB taxonomy): Bacteria > Desulfobacterota > WTBG01 > JAGOGO01 > JAGOGO01 > JAZDOO01. Next base: position 22,311 of record JAZDOO010000229.1, read on the forward strand.
CCTGTCGGAGTTCTTGTATACTATAGTAAAGAAGTCCCTCCTCTCTTTTCAGCAGCCTTTTTTCCAACAGGCTCTGTTCCTTGGTTTTTTATTCCTTTTAATCCTTGGTCTCAACCTGGTGGAAAAAAGGTTTTGGTGTAAATACCTCTGTCCCCTCGGTGCCCTTCTTGGAATCCTTTCCCGCTATGCATTCCTCAAAAGATCCGTAAGCGAGGGATGTGATTCCTGCGGCGCATGTAACCTGGCCTGTCAAGGCGATGCTGCCCCCGACAGCAAGGAAAACTGGAAGAACACTGAGTGTCTTTACTGTATGAACTGCGATGACCTGTGCCCTCATAATGCAGTTAGTTTCGGATTTATCAAAAAAAGGGCGGCCGCCTCAATGGATTTGGGAAGAAGAAAGGTGATTGCATCCATCACTACCGGCGTGCTTGCTGTCCCCTTTTTTAGAATAACTCCCTTGTCACGATCAAGCAGCCTGAATCCAAACCTCATTAGACCTCCGGGATCGCTTGAAGAAAAGGAGTTTTTGAAAAAATGTGTGAGATGCGGAGAGTGCATGAAGGTATGCATCACCAATGGGCTGCAACCGACCTTTCTTGATGCCGGCCTCGAAGGGATATGGTCTCCCGTGTTGGCTCCGAGGATAGGACACTGTGAATACCGCTGTACCCTCTGTGGCCAGGTCTGTCCCACTGGTGCGATCGAGAAATTGGAACTGGAAGATAAGCAAAAGATTAAGATCGGGCTCGCCATGATTGACAGAGGGAGATGCCTCCCCTATGCCCATGCCACCCCCTGCCTCGTATGTGAAGAAGTATGCCCTACGCCCAAGAAGGCTATATGGCTGGAGCCGGCAACGGGCAAGAACAGGAAAGGGAAAGAGATAATTTTGAAACAGCCCAAGGTGGATCTTGACCTCTGTATTGGCTGCGGCATCTGTGAGGCAAAATGCCCGGTTATTGGTGAGCCGGCAATTTATGTAATCAATACCGGTGAATCGAGATCGAAAGAAAATCAGCTCCTGTTACTATAACAGCTAACCTCCATAATATAAATTTTGTTGATATGGAAGCGGTTTTTCGTTAAAGTAAGGAGCCAAATCGAGAATCATCCCCCTCGAATTTACGGACAAACGGCTTTAGTGTTCACTCGCAGTCTGGTTTGGACCTTAGACAACGGGCAATAAACTCCTATACGAAAGAGGGCATAAACGTTATGGAAACAAACAGCATATCTTCATTCGTTAAACATCATTTTCGGCACTTCAATGCCGCTGCACTGGTTGATGCAGCAGAAGGGTATTGTAAGCTTATAGACGCAGGAGGTCATATGCTGGTGACCATTGCAGGCGCCATGAGCACCGCCGAAATCGGCCTCTCTCTGGCGGAAATGATTCGCCGAGGCAAAGTCCACGCCATCAGTTGCACTGGCGCCAATCTCGAAGAAGATATTTTTAATTTAGTAGCTCATAATCACTATGTTCGTATCCCTCACTATCGGCAGCTCACCCCCTTAGATGAGCAGCAGCTTTTGGCCCGCCATCTCAATCGCGTTACCGACACTTGCATCCCCGAGGAAGAAGCCATCCGGCGGATTGAAAGCGCAATTCTGGATGAATGGGAACATGCTGATAAAAAAGGGGGCCGGTATTTCCCGCACGAGTTTTGTTACCAACTGATCCGGAGCAAGCGTCTTTCACCTTATTACCAAGTTGATCTGAAAAATAGTTGGGTGGTGGCAGCATGTGAGAACAATCTCCCTATGTTTGTTCCTGGGTGGGAGGATTCTACCCTCGGTAATATTTATGCCTCCCATTGCCTCCATGGAACCATTCGGAATGTGCACACCGTGCGGAGCGGGATCGAGTATATGATGGAGTTAGCAGAATGGTATAAAAGTACCTTCCAAAAACATCCTATAGGATTTTTCCAGATTGGCGGTGGTATTGCCGGTGACTTTCCCATTTGTGTTGTGCCCATGTTACGGCAGGATTTGAAGATGGAAGACGTTCGATTATGGAGCTACTTCTGTCAAATCAGTGACTCCACGACGAGCTATGGTTCTTATTCTGGAGCAGTACCGAACGAGAAGATTACTTGGGAAAAATTGGGGGTAGATACTCCCAGGTATATTATCGAATCAGATGCCACGATTGTAGCCCCTCTCATTTTTGCCTATGTGTTAGAAACGTCAATTTCAAACTCGTAAGACCCTCCCTTTTCTGGAGTACTATGAGGTTTTCTCTGGAAGAAGGCCTTCAGGCTATCCAAGCGGCAAAAGAAAAAGAAAGTGTAAAAGTGGTGTTAGATATCGGGGGACATTAAAGCACATTCCCCATTCACTTCCTTATATCTCTCCTAAAAAATAACCTAAAATCGTATCGAAAGAGCGGCGATCAGCCAACTCATCGTTGGTAAAAAAAGCTACTATGCCTACATATAGTATTTTCTTGACAACCAAATACTAAATATTGTATACTTTTATAGTTAGTTTAATTGGCCTGTTTTTTGCGACTAAACCACATTGCCTGATTAAAAAATAAAGGGGAATGGTGGGAAATAACTCATGGAAAGCCTGATACTCTTAATTCAACATAGATTGAACCCCTTACACATTTACTGCCGCCTTATTGAACGAGGGCTTGATCGGCGATTTTCGTTCCGCATATGCCGGTATTATGAAATTATAATTTACAAATGGATTATTCCCCTCACCATCATTTCTATCAGCATTTGTAGATTAATAAAAAAGAAAAACCGAAGCTAACCTCTTGCTCTCCTGCGTTTCCTTAATAAAGATTTTCTGAGAAACTATAAAATCCAGGAAGGATGAAAGGAGGTTTTTAGAAATAAAACAATTTTGGTTATGGAGGGCACTCAGCACAGATAGAAGTAAAAAGAGCGGTACTCAAATATCTCTCGCCCCGGTCAGGGAAAATAACCACAATTGTTACTGAACTTATTTCGTTTGCAATTTCCAAGGCCCCTACCATTGCCGCGCCACTGCTCATACCCACAAAGATCCCCTCTTCCAAGGCTAACCGTTGGGTCATGTTAAAAGCACGTTCATCATTAACGATTATTCGCTCATCCAGCTTATCGGGATCAAATATTTTGGGTACAATTGATTCGTTCATGTTTTTTAACCCTTGAATCCGATGCCCCGGTGTTGGTTCGACACCAACGATTTTAATCTTTGCATTATGTTCCTTCAATCGCTGCCCGGTTCCCATTAGCGTACCTGTTGTTCCCATTCCGGCCACAAATACGTCCACCTCTCCTTTGGTTTGATCAATAATCTCTGGACCAGTTCCTTCGTAATGAGCTTTTACATTGTTGGGGTTCGAGTATTGGTCTGGCATGTAATAAATATCTGAATTTTTTTCCAGAATATGATAGGCCCTACGTATGGCCCCGTCAATTCCCTGACTCGCCGGAGTCAATTCGAGTTCTGCCCCGAAAGCCTCAAGAATCCTTCTCCTCTCCTCGCTGACACAAGCAGGCATAACCAACTTTGCCCTGTATCCCTTAGCAGCAGCCACCATAGCCAGCCCAATTCCCGTATTTCCTGAAGTAGGCTCAAGAATGATCTTATCTTTGGTAAGAGCGCCATTTTTTTCTGCTTCTGTTATCATATAGTAGGCCGGGCGATCCTTGACTGATCCACTGGGGTTGTTCCCCTCCAGTTTAGCTAAGATGCGCACTCTCTTATTTACATTGATTTTATTAATCTCTACCATGGGGGTAGAACCGATCAATTTTAATATACTCATTTTCCTTCCGAAACATTAAACATGACAAATTGAGAAACTATCGTTTACTACTAAAAACAAGAAATTTCTGCTCAGATTTATTCCTTTTACCACATCTTAGCAATCGTTGTAAAGAAATGCTACCTTGACAAAGGGAAAATCGTTTTTATTCTTTAAGCCGCAACTTTCATTAAAAAACTTGTACTGCCAGGTAAACTTATTTTGAGCTTCCAAATAAAGAGGTGATGCTATTGTAAGTAATACTTCTTTCTGGAAGAGGTTTTGAACCTATTGCACTGGGACAGCGTTATATGGTATGAATGAGGTTATTCCTCAATCGTTTATTAACCCTAACGATTTTAATTATATGAAAGTTTATCCTGTCATAATGGCCGGTGGTTCGGGGACGAGGTTCTGGCCCGCAAGCAGGTCTCATCGTCCAAAACAGTTTTTGAACATTTTTGGTTCAAAAACGATGATCGAACAAACCATAGAAAGGGTAAAACCGCTCTGCCGGGAAGAAAGCATCATTATTGTGGGTAATGAAGATCACCATCATCTTTTAAATAATCTATTTGGAGAAAATCGGTATGTAACTTTGGAAGAACCTCTTGGATGTAACACCGCTCCTGCCATTGGACTCGCTGCTATTTACCTGAGGAAAAATGGAATCATAGATGCGCCAATGATAGCGCTTCCCGCCGACCACTATGTTAACGACGAAGAACAGTTCAGGAGTGTGCTTTCAGGCGGTTGCAGCGCGGCAAAGGAGAAAGGGGCCATCGTAACTATCGGCATGCTCCCCACCAGGCCCGAAACCGGATATGGGTACCTTCAAAGAGGTTCCAGGCAAAATGAAATTAACGGGTTCAAAGTTTATAGCGTCAAACGGTTCGTTGAAAAACCAAACCAACCTGAGGCCCTGCACTACCTAAAAAGTGGAGACTATTTCTGGAATGGCGGAATTTTTATCTTCACACCCGAGGTAATTCTTGAGGAACTACAACTCCATCTTCCTGAAGTATATGAAGGGCTTCTGAGGATCGAAACGTCCATTGGAGAACCTCATTATCACGATACCCTCCGAGCTGCTTACCAGAGATTTCCTTCTATTTCCATTGACTATGGGGTGATGGAAAAAACGCGTCGTTGCATTTTAACCATTTCAGGAGATTTTGGATGGAGTGACGTGGGAAGCTGGGAATCCCTTTACACGTTAAGAGCAAATGAGTTAGATCATCAGGGAAATTTGGCTCAAGGAAACAACATCCTTCTCGATACTCAATCAACGTTTGTTTTTAATCAATCCAGTCAGATGTTGGTGGGGGTCGGGTTAAAGGATATCGTGATTGTGAATACTGATGATGTCACCCTGGTAGCTGATATTAAAAGATCTCAAAACCTAAAAAAAGTTGTTGAAGAGATCAGAAGGAGAGGGTTAAACTCCCTCCTTTAATTATAGAAGAAAAGAGCACATGGTTAATCCTTTTATCTTTAGAGAATATGACATCCGCGGAGTAGCGGATAAAGATTTTCCCGACGAAACGGTCTATACCCTCGGTAAAACACTGGGGACGTATTTCCTTCGGCATAACGTTCGTATAGTGAGTTTGGGGAGAGATTGCCGACTCAGCTCTCCCCGGCTGCATCGCCAGCTTTCCCAAGGGATCATAGACACCGGATGCAATATTATTGACATTGATATAATCCCAACCCCTCTTCTTTACTTTTCTCTCTTTAACCTTGACGTGGAGGGGGGGGTTATGATTACCGGCAGTCACAATCCCCCCGATAACAATGGGTTTAAAGTTTGTCTGGGTAAAAACACCATTTACGGAGAAGAAATTCAAGCCATCAGGAAAATACTTGAAAAAGGGGGATTTGAGCAAGGAAAAGGAGAGATCGCATCCAAAGATGTAAAAGAGCTTTATCTGGAAAAAGTGAGCGCCTTGCTTATAATGGGATTTCGAAAGCCCAAAGTAATCATTGATTCTGGAAATGGGACCGCTGGTCTGGTGGCTGGTCCGTTTTTTCGAAAGTTGGGAGCAGAAGTAACCGAGCTTTTTAGTGAGATGGACGGTAATTTTCCCAATCATCACCCCGATCCCACTGTACCGGAGAATTTAAAAATCCTGGTTGAAAAAGTAAAGGAACAAAAAGCTGATGTGGGCATCGCTTTTGATGGTGACGCAGATCGAATCGGGGTCATTGATGAACAATGCAACATTATTTGGGGAGACCAGTTGATGATCTTATTTTCTCGTGCTCTCCTCAAAGAGATTTCGGGAGCCACCATTATTGCTGAGGTAAAGTGTTCTCAGACTCTTTTTGACGATATTGAGAAACATGGAGGCAAGGCGATAATGTGGAAAGTTGGTCATTCACTTCTTAAAGCTAAGCTAAAGGAGGAACATGCCCCTTTGGCCGGAGAAATGAGTGGCCATATTTTCTTTGCCCATCGGTATTATGGATACGACGATGCCATTTACGCTGGAGCCCGCCTTCTTGAAATTCTCTCTCATACTGAGAAAAATTTGTCTCAACTTCTTTCCGATGTCCCTCGTACGGTAGTAACTCCAGAGATAAGAATTGAATGTAGTGATGAAATAAAATTTTTGGTAGTACAAAAGCTGGTAGAAAAATTTAAACAACACTACCGAGTTATTGACGTTGATGGGGCAAGGATTCTATTTGACCGGGGCTGGGGTCTCGTAAGGGCCTCCAATACTCAACCAGTTTTGGTGATGCGCTTTGAGGCTCAGGAAGAAAAAAACCTGGAAAAAATTAAAGCCATGGTAGAGGAAACGGTTGCCGCCACTATAAGAGAAGTAGAGTCTTCACCTCGGTAAGGCACTGCTTCAAAAAAACGACTTCTGTTCGACTAATACTAATGAGGGGAAATTCAGGAGTTCTGAGCATTTGATATTTGTATTTTGGGTTTGTTTTGAATTTCGATATTCAACATTCAAAGAATTATCTCGAGAAAGGAGGCCTATATGACGGACAAGAAACTTAATAGAGGAGTAGCCATCACTTTTCTGGGACATGCGTGCTTTAAATTCGGTTCTCCTGAAGGGACTCAAATCCTGATTGATCCCTGGTTAAAAGATAACCCCCAGACTCCCGCCGGTGCTGAAGAAGTGGGTAAACTGGATATTATTCTTGTTACTCACGGACACGGGGATCATTTAGGGGACACGATCAGTTTAGCCAAAAAGTCTGGTGCTATCGTCATTTCCATGCCTGAGGTTGGTCAATACTTAATTCGAAAAGGACTTAACCCGGAGAAAACCGTAGGGATGAACAAAGGAGGGACAGTGCAGATTGGAGACCTTTGGGTCACAATGGTACACGCTATTCATAGTTCTTCTATTGCCGAAGGGGATGACCTCATTTATGGTGGGGAGGCAACAGGGTTCGTAGTCCGGTTTAATAATGGGTTCACCCTTTACCATGCCGGAGACACCGGAGTCTTTGGAGATATGAAAATTATCGGTGATTTATATAAGCCAGAACTGGCTATTCTACCGATCGGAAGCCATTATGTGATGGGGCCGGAAGAGGCTGCTTACGCCTGCACGTTATTAAAACCAAACTATGTGATTCCGATGCATTTTGGCACGTTTCCGGTTCTCACTGGGACACCGGAACGATTTCAAGAGTTAATGAAAAACCTACCGGACGTCGAGATCTTGGTTATGAAGCCCGGAGAAACGATACATTAAACTATTTCGATTTTGCTTGTTTTAATACGCTATTGATTCTTTTTCTCCCTTCGGGAGAGAGGTTTAGAAATTTAATTCCCATTCCGGGGGGGGCTTTTTCTTTGCTGGCAACCATTTCTTCTGACCTGGTCCAGACAACCTCACCGGAAACTTCTAATTCTTCTCCCCCATCAGGGAGAAGAATCTTTAAATTAATCCGCGCCCCTCGCTCCAGAGGATGATCAGTTTTAAGGAAAACTCCGCCCAGGCCGATATCAAACAAGTAGCTGCTTACCAGGGCTTGGGCCGAAGAATAGGCAATTTTAAACTTTTTAGGAACTCGATCATATTGTCGTCGCTCATTAATACTCCCTGGCACCGGACCCTCAGTTACGTTCCTTATAAGCCGAATGGTTTCTGAACCATAGCTGGTGCCACACCCGGGGCACTCCTTGGCATCGGCGGGTACAGTTCTAGTACAATAGGGACAGGCTATGGAGAACTTTTCCTTGCTTCCTAAAGTGCTCATTTCTATTTATCCTTTGCACAACGAAACCCAATGCTATTAAACTGACTTGTGGGATTCATCTTTTTTCTTTCCCCGCATCGGGAGGTAAAAGCCATGTTGCTCCACGATCCTCCCCGCACAACTTTATTTACGCCTTGATCTGGACCTCGAGTGTTCTGGGATGGATTGAGCTCGTCATCATAAGAGGAGTACCCGTCAGCACACCATTCCCAGACGTTTCCCGCCATATCATAAAGGCCATACTGATTCGGTGGATAGCTTCCTACTGGCCGAGTACCGTTTGCTCCTCCTTCCCAGCTATTTAACCGTTCAGGGTCCATTTCATCTCCCCAGGGCCATAACTTGTCTACCAGTCCTCCTCGGGCTGCCTTCTCCCACTCAGCCTCGGTGGGAAGCCTTTTCCCAATCCAACGTGCATACGTCTGAGCGTCTTCCCAACTCACTAAAACTACTGGGTGATCTCCCTTTCCCGGAGGGTACGTGTTATTTATCCAATTGTATTCTTTTGCCCATTCTTCATCTACAAAAGGCCCCATATGGCCCGTAGCATCGACAAATTTCTTGTATTCTTTATTGGTAACCTCATGTTTGTCAATATAAAAAGCTTTTAGATAAACGTTGTGGGCGGGTTGTTCGTCTGCTAACCAGCCACCTTTGCTATCCGGAAATATTTCTAAAATCCGCTCCACTGATTCCTTCGATGTACCCATAATAAACTCCCCTTCGGGGATTAAGGTCATATCCTTAGGAACGCGGGAAATGCTTATTACATCATGTTTATAAGCAAACAGACCAATCCCCAAAAGAACTACCACCAATGAAGCTATTGCTACTGATTTCCAGGGAAATGCTCTCCTCGTCTCATGTCTGGAAATACCAGGAACATATTTTGGGGTAATAGGTTTACCCCTTTTCTTCTCTTTAGGGGTAACTCCCTGGGCCTCTTCAAACCGCCTGAATCTTTCTGTCTCTGAAGGTATATGAGCAATCAATTCCGCTTCTGTGGCAATAAACATGCTGGTCCGTTTTTCCAACAACTCCCTTATTTCTCCGGCTGTCTGCCATCGTTCTTCGGGTCGCTTAGCCAGCATTTTCATTACCAATCTTTCCAGCCGTTCAGGAGCTTTTGGGCAAAGGTCACGCAAAGCAGCAGGGGTATCCTTAAGGTGTTTAAGAAGCGTTGCCATGGGCGTGTCCCCGAAAAAAGGCACTTTCCCCGTTAACATTTCGTAGAGTACAATTCCCAAAGAATAAATATCTGACTGCGGCCCAATCGAGCGACCCTCGGCCTGCTCAGGAGACATGTATTCGGGGGTTCCTATAATCAATCCAGAGGTAGTGACCCCAGCTTCTCCTGAAACGATTTTGGCAATTCCAAAATCGGCAACTTTGACAGAAAAATTCGGAGAATCACCCGTTATGACTGCCGGGATGAGCATTATGTTACCGGGTTTAATGTCCCTATGAATTACTCCCTGGCGATGAGCTTCTTCTAAAGCCCGCAGAATCTGAATTGCAATATCAACGGTCTGAGGAATGGGAAGAACACCGTGTTTTTTTATCAAAGTTTTCAGCGTAATTCCGTCAACCCACTCCATGGTGATAAATTTCCGGTCTTCTCCCCAGTAGAGATCAAACATTCCCACAATGTTAGGGTTACGAAGTTTACGGGTAGTCTTAGTCTCTAATTTAAACCGCTGAAGGCTCTGGGGGTCCATCTGAAGTTCAGGCCGAAGAATCTTAATGGCTATAGTGTCGTTTAATTCTTGGTCGTACGCCTTGTAGACCCCCCCCATTCCTCCCATACCTATCAGCGCAAGGATTCGATAACGATTAGCAACAACGGTACCTTCAATTTTAGGCAGGATGGGATCTTGAAAAGAAGTTTCTTCCATAATCGGTAAATCTCAGGATGGACAGTTTATAAACCCTAAGGAAAGCGTGTCGAAACTTATCGAAAATTCTTAACATTTTTATTACTACCCGTCAAGAAAGAAAAGGCGGACACTAACCAAAGTTTTTATCTTTCATTTTAAAAAAACCCTTGGTATAAATGATTACTTTTTGCATTGGACTCGTAGAACTCACCAACCGGTTAGAAAAGAGTTATGAAAATTACGTTATTAGGAACAGGAGGAGCTATCCCAACTCTTCGCCGTAACCTTCCTGCCGTGGCGCTGCAACGGGAGGGGGATATTTTCCTTTTTGACTGCGGAGAGGGCACGCAAGTCCAGCTTATTCGCGCATCATTAAGTCCTGGAAAACTTTCTGCCATTTTCCTGAGCCACCTCCACGGAGACCATGTGACCGGCCTTCCGGGACTCCTTATGACCATGATGCATCAAGCCCGTGAGAAGCCTCTTTTTATCTTCGGGCCTCCCGGAACCAAAGAATATCTTAACCTGATCCGAAAATGTTTGGGATTTAACCCCCCTTATCTTCTGGATATCCGTGAAATCTCTGAGGGGCGGGTTTATTCCGGTTCAGACTTCTGGGTAGAGGCTGTAGGCGTTGACCATAAGCCTCATACCTTTGCTTTTTCACTTGAAGAAGAACCGCGCCCGGGCCGGTTTTTCCCTGATAAGGCAAAGGAGTTGGGGGTACCGAAGGGCCCCCTGTTTGGTAAACTGCAGCGCGGAGAAACGTTGACCCTCGAGGGTGGAGAAGTGATTACTCCCTCAATGGTTATGGGCCCGTCCCGTAAAGGAAGAAAATTTGTTTATGTCACTGATACCCGGCCCTGTCCTCAGATAATCGAGCTTGCCAAAGAAGCGGATTTTTTAATCCATGAAGGGATGTTTGCAGGCGACATGGAAGAAGAAGCCCGGCTCAAGGGACACTCTACCATCTCGCAGGCAGCAAGGATAGCAGTGGAGGCGAAGGTAAAAAAGTTAGTGATCACCCACATCAGCTCCCGATACCGACAAATTAACGAACTCCTTGATGAAGCGCGGGCCATCTTTCCTCACGCTATTATCGGTCGGGATTTGATGGAATTTGAAATACCGGTTCATAAATAAACTACCCCGCCGCAAGCAGCGGGGTATTAGATTCCCTGGATTCCGGCTTCCGCCGGAATGACGAACTCGCCGCAAGCGGCGGGGAATACAACCCGAAGAGATTTAACGATACTGTCAAAAGGGTTAAAGATGCATCAAAGGGCAGGGCCTAATAAATCGTTTCCCAACTATCTCATACAATGACCAGGATGAGACGGACACTATTCTTTCTTATTTTAAGTCTTGGCTCCTTAAAAATAGGTATGACCGCAGAACCAGTAGTTTATAAGGTGGTGTTCGGAAATACTTCTCTTTCCCTTTTCTTTGTAGCCTTAGGATACGCAGTCCTTGGGCCAAGAGTCTTTTCAAAAAGGAACGATGGCTTTTTCCCTTTTTGGAGCTACCTATTACATTGGCCCTATTTCTTCATTAACTGCCTTACTTTCAAAATATGGCAAATAGCCATTACAGAACCTTATTATACCCAATTATCAGAAAATCTATTCATTGGCCGGAGGCTAACATTAGGGGATAGACCAAAGACAGCGGAAATCGGAATCGCAAATGTGCTTGACCTCACCTGTGAATTTCCGGAGGTTAGTTTTTTAAAAAAAGTCCCAAACTATTTATGTATTCCCCTAATGGATACCCAAGCGCCAACTTTAAGCCAATTGCAAGAAGGGGTTGAGTGGATTAGAAAGAGTGTTTTGTCGGGCCTTACTTTTGTCCACTGTGCTTTTGGACACGGAAGAAGTGCCCTCTTTGTAGTCGCATATTTACTCAGCAGGAATTCCGATCTAACCGTGGGTGAAGCAATAAACCAGTTAAAAGAAAAACATCCAAGAATACGTTTAACAAAAAAACAGATTGAAAAATTGCACCAATTCAAAACCTCACTAAATGCAATCTAGGGTTAACGATTATTGAGCTATCATCCTGGATATGAATTTATTGGCTCTTCTGCTAACCTATATCTCAGATTAGTGTATCGCTTTTGCGTCTTGTCATCAGTAGCTTACCTCATCCGTTTGGTAGCCCTTCCGGTAGAAGCGGTAAGCATCACCTTAACTCCGATCCTGGTGAAAATTTTGCGGATAGCATTGATAATGGTCGTTTTTCCGATACCCGGACCACCGGTGATAACTACTACCTTACTCTTGAGAGTACACTTGATGGCCTCTATCTGTTTTTCAGCCAGAGTAAGGGAAAGTTGTTTTAAACCCATTTAAGGGCTTTTTCTGGATCAATTTCCCTAATTGATTTAGGGGCTTTTAAAATAGCCTCTGGTCGGTTGGCAATGCTTGTCTCGGATAGATGAAACTTGGTTAGATAGACTGCCTTATTGTTTAAGGAAAACCTTCTTCCTTACTTCCTGGCCAACGGGAATTCCGGCGGGGATGATATTTTTTGATGAAAAATTTTAGTTGTGTTATAAATTTCGAGAACCGAAAAACGGACATCCAGAAAACCTAAAGAGGGAGGGGTAAGATGAGCAAATGGAAAAAGATAGACCCAGGTTGGAAGTGGGATGACAAATTCATTTTTTCTCAAGCCATTCAGGTTGGCAACACGATTTATCTCTCCGGCCAAGTGGCATTTGACCCGGATGGAAATGTGGTGGGTAAAGGAGACATGAAGGCCCAGACCCGCCAGGCTTGGGAGAACATAAAAGCCGTCCTTGAGGCAGCTGGGGCTTCACTAAATGATGTGGTTAAGATCACCCAATTCATCACGGACATGAGTCGTTTTATGGAGACTCAAGAAGTGCGAAAAGAATATTTTACTGATCCTGCTCCGGCATCAACTACTGTAGAAGTTAAATCCTTGGCATTTCCTGACCTCCTTATTGAGATAGAGGTAGTGGCAGTTAAGTCTTCATAGCCTATTCGGATTCTATAAGGGGGTCTCTCATTGAGAGCCTTTTTATGGGAATGGATGGAGAACATGGGGCACAGGGGCACATGGGGACGTTGGTGCAAAGAGAAATAATACTTGAGCAAAAGCAGATGAAAGAATATTCACCCCAAGGGGACGTTGGTGCAGAATGTACTTATGGTCCAGTCAAAGAGGAATAAGCGGGTTGCTTGCCAAGGAGATGATACAGGGCTTTGATTGAAATGCCCCACAGAATAAATTGCGTTTGCACCAACGTCCCCATGTGCTGTTCTCCAACGTCCCCATGTGCTGTTCTTTCAAGATGAACACGAACGCCGGTTCTATGAAATCGAGGCCGAGAACCAGAATTGGTCGCTGCTGGAACTGCGGCGACAGTTCAACTCATCGCTTTATGAGCGGCTTGCTTTAAGTCGGGACAAGGAAAAGGTTCGTGATCTCAATAATAATGTAAAGTTGCATTTGAGAATCAACGTCCCCCTAATTCGGATGAAACCCATTCTCTTTGAAGCTAAAATAACTATTTCCACCAATTATAATATGGTCCAACAAAACAATATCCACAGTTTCGAGGGCGGTTTTTATGGCATTTGTTATTGTGTTATCATCCTGCGATGGCTGTAAAGTACCTGCCGGATGATTATGCGCAATAATAACACCAGCCGTGTGATTATACAGCGCCCGCTCTACAATCTTTCTAGGGTAAATCACGGATCTATTGACCGTACCGGTTTTTAGTGTTTCAACAGCTATTAATTGATTCCTGCTGTCTAAAAAAAGTGTTTTAAACTCTTCGTCAACCGCTCCTTTTAAAGAGGCCTTTAGATAATCATAAACAACTTGAGGAGATGAAAGCAGGTCCTTGTTGTGTAGCCCCTTTTCTAAATAAAAAATTGCGATATCTTTCAGCAAATTTAAAAACAATGCTATGTGATTTGAAATCCCGTTTATAGTCTGTAGCTCTTTTATATCAGAATCCAGCACGCCATTAATAGTCTTAAAGCGTGATAACAATTCTTTGGCAATCGGTTTTGTATCTTTTCGAGGAATTGCATACGACAATACTAACTCCAACACTTCATAATCCAGCCAGCCATCTATTCCGGATTTTTCGTATTTCCCCTTTATCCTTTTGCGATGCCCGATATAACTTGACTTTTTAGTTTCAATCATGCTGTCTCTTTTAACTGATTACTGCACTTCTCACAATCAGGCAAAAATGCGAACATAAGACTCTTGAACAGCTTGCCATGATTCGGCACTTTCATATGAAGAAGTTCATGCAACACAACATAATCTATCAAATTCCTGCGCTTCTCAAGGAGCTCAGAATTAAATGTAAGACGGCCGCTTCCCGAAAGGGATGCCCATTTTGTCTTCATAAGTCTAAGATGTATTTCTTTGGGCTCGACCTTAAGCTTAATAGCCCAATCCCATACAATGGATTTAAAATCTTTTGCCTCAATCTTGCTGTCACTCATCAAAAGACCTGACATGAACTATCTCCCGATCTTTAATATTTTATCCACAAGCGCGACTGCCTTGTCCTTATCCATCGCCTTAAGAAGAATCTTATACAAATTCGCGGTCAACTCCCGCGCCTCTTTCGCGTTCTCCCGCCAGTAAGGGCTTTGACAAAACGCGGCATCAATCTGCACCGCTAACTCATCAGCATTTTCTATCCCATCTTTTTTAAGGATCCAATATACGGTGAATTTCTGCGCGTCAAAATTCTTCTCAGTCTGTTCCTTTTTAGCCTGATTAATTTCTTCAATAATTTTCTCAAGCCGGGTTAAAGCCTCTTGCGTGGAAATTTGGCGATCATCATAAAACTCAACCACCGCCTCAGCTCGCTCGCCGATAGGAATCAAATATAGTAGCTCTCCCTCATTATCCAACACGAATTTTTCAATGCTTTTTCGCAAATTAATCACTTTGGTATTATCCGAATCGTCATCCTTTTTTAATGCCTGCAAAGTATCTTCCTTGATCTCATAAATCTTATACGGCTTAGGTATGTCATAATTCTCAACCGCTTTACGGACAAGTATCTGGGTTTTTCGCATAAGCTCCTTATCCACAACAACCCGCTTGGAAAAGGCATTTCGTATAATCGTATATAAGGATGATAGTTTCAAATACTTATCCATATAATCCCTGATGTCTTTGTCAGGCGAAATGATCTCATACAGCATCTCAAGCTGTTTGTAGAACTTATAAAAGGCCTCACGCTTGTCTTTATCCGTAAAATACTCAACCGCTTGCTCAATCACCTTGTCATCCATCCTGCCTTGAATAAACCGTTCATATTCTTTGGCGTTATTGGTAATAACCGAAATAAAAGCTGCTTTTAACACGCTGATATTCTGAATCACACTTCCAATAACATCCGAATCAAACGCCAACGCCTTCTCAAGCTTTTCAAATATCCCTACAAAATCAAGAACAAACCCTGACGGCTTCTTCATGCCTTCATCGTCCTCATAGGGCCTGTTAACCCGGGCTATTGCCTGCAATAACGTATGATCCTTCATCGGCTTATCAAGGTACATGCAATAAAGAATCGGCGAGTCGTACCCGGTTAAAAGTTTATCCGTCACAATAAGAATTTTTGGAATCGTTTCTTTCTTCGGGAAGATTT